>JACYLR010000224.1 GCA_015272465.1 Gloeomargaritaceae cyanobacterium C42_A2020_066 | reverse complement strand
CACGAATGGCGGAACCACAATCCGCTGCCTTAACCACTTGGCTACGCTCGCCATTTCCTGGACTATTAATCTAGCATTCCGATCCGGTGCTTTTCTAGGTTCCCATCAGGCCATGATTCCTGTTCCTCTCCATCTCACTGAGGCTGCCCTCGCCGAAGTGAAGCGGCTGCGCCACCGCCGCCCCGAAGCGCACCTCTACCTGCGGATTGGGCTGACGAGTGCCGGTTGTGCGGGTCTCAGCTACACCCTGGCACTGGAAAGTCACCTGGGGCCGGCCGACCAGGTGTTCCGCCACGCTGAATGGGAACTGGTCATTGACCGGCAGCACCTCCCCCATCTGAGCGGGCTACGGGTGGATTACAGCGAAGACCTCCTGGGGGGTAGCTTTCGCTTCGATAACCCCAACGCCTTGCGCCACTGCAACTGCGGCCAGTCCTTTGCCCTACGATCCTGATCGTAAAAAAATGTTAAGCATTTCCCATCAAAACCATAAGTTCCATTAAGACTTCTTGCCGGCCGGCCGGAGGATCGCCAGGATAGGGGGGATTGCCACAGACTTCCTGCCATGACGCTTGGTTCCATGCCCACCTTTCCCTTAGCTCCCCGCTACCGCTTGGACGATGTGTCACCGTGGCTGGTGGGGATCGATCCCGTCCGGCGCTATTGGTTGGCTGTTAATGGGGATGCGGAGCACACCGTTGCAGTACCTGGGCTACTAGCGCCTTCCCAGGCAGCCTTTCGCGACACCCTACTCCTGTTCCGAGGCTTAGAGCCTGGGGACAGCCTGAGGATGCCTGCGGTCGGTGGGGTGGCTGAAATTTACTGTATTAGTGCCAATTGCTATGCCCTAGTTGGGCAGGATGCCTTGGCCCCTGTCTGGCATTTATTTGACCGGGAAAGCCTGGAAAGCTTGTTGATGACGGCCCATGCCGACTGGCAGTGCAGTCCTAAGGATGTGGAATTGGGTCGGCGGCTGATGCAGCATGCCTGGGGTGCACTGTCCCTCGCTGCGTAGAATCTCAGGTTCTAGTTCAATAAGTCGATTAGAGCGTTTTTAAGACGCTTGATGTGCTGCTGCTGCCTCAACCCTTGGGAAAGCGGCGAGGGATGCAGAGGGCGATTCAGGCATAGACTTGGCCCTCGGCCCAGCGGGGGGGAACCTGCCCCAGGAATCCCGATCAGGGGTCGTCAGTCAGTGGTGAAGGTGTAGAACGTGTTGCCTTCCAGGAAGGGAATATCTTCACCCACGTGGCGTATGGCCCGCTGATCCACGAGAGCTTGGCCGAGGTCGAGAGCTTGGCGCTTGGTGATCCCCTGGGTACGCATCAGCCACTCCACCAACTCGGCGGCCGTGAAACAGCGTTCATACCGCCGGAACTGGTACCAGCGATCGCTCACCGTCAGCCCTCCGGGCGACCGCAACTGGGCTACTAGGGCTACCAAATCCTGGGGTAGGGTACCGCTGGGCGCGGCCGGCCGCTCGGGCGCTACGGGTTCAGGTTCCGTCGCCACTGGAGTCTGATCATCTACCAAGAACCGGTAAAAACTGTTGCCATCCCGGAATTGGGATTCCCCATCTAGGTTGCGAATCAGCCGTTGATCCATCAATTGCTGGCCGAGTTCCAGCGCCTGCCGCTTGGCAATCCCCTGGGTACGCATCAACCATTCCACGACTTCCGAACCCACACAAGCACGCGAATAGGGCCGAAACTGGTACAGCCGATCTCGGACTTCTACCCCTCCCGTGGCCCGCATCTGTTCTGCTAGGGCGCTGAGTGTCCCCCCGCCAGACTGGGAGCCAGGGGCAGGTGCTGGTGCAGCCCCAGGCGTGGGCGCAATAGGCTGGGGGATCCCAGTCCGCAGGAACGGCGGGGGGGGCGGCTCCCCAGCGGTTTGGGGTTCGTGCCAGAGGGTATAACCCGCCGCACTCTCTACAAGAACACAGGCGCGGCCGGCCGCCTGGATACTCTGAGCGAGCGTAAAAGCATCTTGTGCACTGGTGCGATCGAAGGCTCGGCCTCGTACCAGCGTTGCCCCATTAAACACCAAGGCTCCCGCCGGTAGGCCGGCCGCAGCAGTCCGCTGAATCTTCTGCCAAAACTCAGCTTCCTTGAGAACAACCCATTCAGGGAGAGCCATTGCAGAATCAAGCAGAAACGGGTGGGGATTGCATCATTATGGGCCAATTCTGCTCCTTTGTCCCCGGATAACCTGGCAAACCCGACCTGATCCAAAGCCCACAACTGCGGCCGGCCGGGCTGCCCTCTGCCCGAGTAGCGCTTCATTGGCTACCATAATTGGGTTTGCTGTCCCTGAGGTTGACCTGTGTACTTCCAGACCCTCATGGCCACCCTGCACCAGTTTTGGAGTGAGCAGGGCTGCCTGATTACCCAACCCTATGACATCGAAAAGGGCGCAGGCACCATGAGTCCCCACACGTTCCTGCGGGCCATTGGGCCAGAACCCTGGGCTGTGGCCTACGTGGAACCCTGTCGCCGTCCGGGAGATGGCCGCTATGGTGAAAACCCCAACCGGTTTCAGCACTATTTCCAGTACCAGGTGTTGATCAAGCCTTCGCCGCTGGCCATCCAGGAAACCTACCTGGAGTCCCTGCGCAGTTTGGGCATCCACCCAGAAGATCACGACATTCGTTTTGTCGAGGACAACTGGGAATCTCCCACCCTGGGGGCCTGGGGGGTGGGCTGGGAAGTCTGGCTGGATGGTATGGAAATTACCCAGTTCACCTATTTTCAGCAGTGCGGGGGCCTCGACTGCCATCCAATCCCCATTGAAATCACCTACGGCCTAGAACGGTTGGCCATGTACCTCCAGGGCGTGGATGCCATCGTCGATATCCAGTGGAACGAGCAGGTCACCTACGGCCAGATTTACCGGCAAAATGAGGTGGAACAGTGCACCTACAACTTCCAGGCCGCCTCCCCGGAGCGTCTGTTTACCCTGTTCAGCCTTTATGAACAGGAGGCCCAACATGTGATCGACCAGGGCCTTGTCGCCCCCGGCTTGGACTACATACTCAAATGCTCCCACAGCTTTAACTTGCTCGATGCCCGGGGTGTGATTGCAGTTACGGAACGCACCCGCTACATTGGTCGCATTCGCAGCCTCGCCCGTCAAGTGGCTCAGCTTTACTTGAAGCAGCGTCAACGTCCTGATTTGCTTCGCGCACCCCTAGAGACTCTTTATGGATAGGCCATGGCGTTTCATGGGTATCCTGCCCGCTTGGATGAGTTGGGGGCTGGGTTTTCCCCTACTGGTGCTCAACGGTTGGTTGTTACTCCAGGTGGTGACCTACTTTCAGCCGTTGGTGAACATCATGGTGATCGCCATGATCCTCTCCTTTTTGTTGGATTATCCCGTGATGTTCCTCCAGTCCTGGGGGCTGGCCCGGCGGCGCGCCATTTTTTGGGTGTTTCTCTTGGTTTTGAGTTTGGTCGCTGTTCTGGGGGTGACTCTGGTGCCGGTAATCCTCAGTCAATTGGTGGACCTGGCCAACCGTTTGCCCAACTGGCTAGCCTCTGGAACACGCCAGCTCCAAGCCCTGGAAACCTGGGGCGAAAGCCACAACCTTCCCTTGGACGTGAGTGGTCTGACCAATCAGTTGACAACACGGTTATCGGGGGAACTCCAGACCCTGACCAGTCAAGTGCTCACCCTGGCCTTCGATACGGTGGGCAGTGTGGTCAATGTGGTGCTCACCCTGGTGCTGGCCCTCTACCTGGTGTTGGTGGGGGAGCGGCTGTGGACAGGACTGTTTTCCTGGGTGCCAAATCCCTTGGGGGGGTTGATTCGTCCTACCCTCTACCGCAACTTCCACAACTACTTTGTGGGCCAGGCCACCATTGCCTCCATCCTGAGTGTGGCCCTGAGCGGAGCGTTTATTGTCCTCAAGGTGCCCTTCGGTCTGTTGTTTGGCCTCGGTATTGGCATTATGGCGCTGATCCCCTTCGGCGGGATTGTCAGTATTACCGTGGTCAGCTTGCTGGTGGCCCTCCAGGATGTCTGGCTGGGGGTGCGGGTACTGGCCACGGCACTGGTGTTTAGCCAGGTGAATGACCAGGTCATTGCCCCCCGGATTTTGGGGGATGTGGTGGGCCTCAATCCCGTTTGGATCATCCTGGCCCTGCTGATCGGGGCGAAGGTGGCGGGGGTACTGGGGGTGTTTGTGGCGGTGCCGATTGCGGCGTCGATTAAATCCCTGGCAGATAAGCTGCGGCCGGCCGCCGTGACTGTTCCCCCCAGCTCGGTCACTTCCTAGGGAAACTTAACTTTTCGTGAATCTGGGGGTGGGTTCCTGACTTGCCCCGGAAGAATGGAACCAGGGGCAGGGCAATGCTGGTCATCCTGTGCATGTTGGGGCTGGGGTTGTTGCCGGTGGCGCTAACGCCGTGGGTGATACGAGGGGCGCATTGGGAAGCCGGTTTGGCGCGACCCCGCCGCCCTAAACAGGGGATTGGCGACCCTACTTGTCGGCTCAATGCCCGGTCTCGCTATCTACGCTGTGCCGTCAATCCGGCCGGCCCCTGTCAAAGCTGTCTGCACAGGGAACCGCTAACCCGGAGGTGAGTTCATGGGGTCTACGCAACGGTTTCTGCGCTGGTTGGGGGGAACTGCCCTCGGTGTGACCATCCTCAGCATCCTGGCCGGCCGGCCAGGCTTAGCCCAGACCGCACCGCTCCTCTTGGCTCAGGTGGGGCCTTCCTTGGGCAGTATCCTCAGTTTGGCGGGGTTTGTGGTCATTCTCCTGATCACGGCCCTTGTGGTGGTCAAGCAGTTCATTTTCATCTGTTGCCCCAACGAGATTCTGATCTTCGCCGGCCGCAAGCACCGCAGTAGTAGCGGCCAATCCGTCGGCTACCGGGTGGTGTTTGGGGGCGTGGCGTTTAGGACACCGATTTTGGAGAGTGTGGAGCGCATGGATTTGACCACCATGCCCGTCCAAATCGAGGTCAAAAGTGCCTACTCTTCTGGGGGAACGCCCCTTCATATCCAGGCCATCGCCAACATCAAGATTTCCAGTAACCCGCGGGTGGTGGGCAACGCCATCGAGCGGTTTCTGGGCCGCAAGAGGGAGGAGATCATTCGGGTTGCCAAGGAAACCCTGGAGGGGAATCTGCGGGGTGTGGTGGCCACACTGACGCCCGAACAGGTCAACGAAGACCGGCTCCAGTTTGCCGACCGAATTTCCCAGGATGTTAACCGGGACATGACGAAACTGGGGCTGCAACTGGACACCCTCAAGGTGCAGAGCGTTGCCGATGACGTAGACTACCTCAGTTCTATTGGCCGGCGGCGGATTGCCCAAATTGTCCGGGATGCCGAAATTGCCGAATCCAATGCCCAGCGGGAGGCCGCGGGGGCTGAAGCCGAGAGTCGCCGCCAAGCCGAAGTAGCCCAGCGGGAATCGCAAGCCGTGATCCAGCAACGACAAAACGAACTGCGCAAGGTCAAGGCCGACCTTGACCGGGAAGCTCACTCGGAGGAGGAGCGCACCGAAGCCGCTGCCCAAGAAGCCCGTGCTTTGGCTGAACTCGATGTGCAACGGGTGCGGGCTGATTTGGAACGTCTTCGTCTCCAAGCTGATGAAGTTCTCCCCGCCGAAGCTGAGCGGGAAGCCCAAGCCTGGCTCGCCCGAGGGCAGGCCGCTATTTTGGCAGAAAAAGCCCAAGCTGCGGCCCAAGTCAATACGATGCTGGCTGAGGTATGGCAGGCGGCCGGCCAGGAAGCCGCCGCGATTTTCCTGATCCAGCAGATGGATACTGTGTTGGGCGTGGCGGCCCAGATCCCAGCCAAACTCAAGCTCCAACGCATCCATACCCTCGACCGGGGAGACGGTCAGGCCCTAGTCAGCTTAGTGCGCGCCTATCCCGAAGTGGTGCGCCAATTCTTGCACCAGGTGGATGGTATTTTGGGCCTTGACATCATGGCCGCCCTCCATCGGCCAGCACCCGCGGATAGTCTCCCCAGTTTGTGCACCCCAAGCCAACGGCCCCAGCCCTCCCAGGAGATGTAGCGATGGAACTACTGGTCATTCTGGTGATTGCGGTCATTACCTTGGCCTTCACCATCAAGAACCTTTACTACATCTGCCAGCCGAATGAGGTACTGATCTTTGCAGGCAGTTCGCGGCGGTTGGCTAATGGCCAACGGGTGGGCTATCGTCTGGTCAAGGGCGGTAGTAGCCTGCGTATGCCCTTAATGGAACGGGTTCTGCGCATGGATTTGACCAACCTGATTATTGACCTGCGGGTCGTGAATGCCTATTCCAAAGGGGGGATTCCCCTCAACGTGGAAGGGGTTGCCAATATCAAAATTGCTGGTGAAGAGCCCATTATTCACAATGCGATTGAGCGGCTGCTGGGCAAGCAACAAGCCGACATTAAGCGCCTCGCCAAGGAAACCCTGGAGGGCAATCTGCGGGGGGTCTTGGCCAGCCTTACCCCAGAGCAGGTCAATCAGGACAAGGTTGCCTTTGTACGCAGTTTATTGGAGGAGGCCGAGGAAGACCTCAACAAGTTGGGTTTGGTGCTGGATACGCTGCAAATCCAGACTATTTCTGATGATGTGAAATACCTAGATTCCATCGGCCGTAAACAACGAGCCGATCTGCTCCGAGACTCCCGGATCGGCGAGGCCCAAGCCCAAGCCGAGGCGGCCATTCAAGCAGCAGAAAATGCCAAACTGACGGTGCTAGCCCAGATCAATTCGGAGGTGGAGATCGCCCGCGCGGAGGCCCAGCGGCGAATTCTGGATGCCACGACCCGGCGTCAGGCTCTTGTGGCTGAGGTGGAAGCGGAGATCGGAGCGCGGTTGATTCGCGCCCAGGCAGATTTGGCGGTGCAAGAGGCCCGCATTAACCAAGCCCGCCAGCAACTCAAAGCGGATGTGGTAGCTCCGGCTGAAGCCGACTGTTTGCGGCGGGTGGAAGAGGCCCGTGCTCAGGCAGCGGAGATTCTGGAGGAAGGTAAGGCCCTTGTCGAGGGTTTGCAGGCCCTGGTGACCTCCTGGCAGGCGGCCGGCCCAAATGCCCGCCAGATTTTCCTGTTGCAGAAGTTGGAGCCACTCCTGAAAACCCTGGCGGCAACCGTGCCGGAAGTGCAGGTGGAACAGGCAACGGTGTTGGCGGGCGGTGAGGGCAATTTGGCCACCCAACTGGCGGTTTTCCTGGAGCAAGTGCAGGCCACAGCTGGGATTGACCTGAAACGCTACCTTGCGGGCGGAGCCTCGGCCTCCCCACCCTAGTCGCGTCACCCGCAGCAGCCGGGCTTGAGAGCATGGGTGCGTTGCCGGCCTCGGTCGCGGTCGCGGCAGGTTGGTTCAAGCCCCCATGTTGGCAACAGAAAAGGCAATGCCACGCGTGTCCTAGGGGGGTTGAGATACGGTGGCTAGGTCTCAAGCCGTGGGGTGGCTTCCTCGAAGGATTGTATTCAATTGGCTTAAGGGCACTTCTACTTATAGCCGTTTCATTCAGGTTTGAGACACTTAGCCTCACCTCTCCATGTCCGCCAGACACCGTCCATATAAGACTTCTAGGGTAGGTAGGGAGAGTTAAGGGAGCTGAAGAAATGTCTCATTCCCATTCAAATCGGCTATATCCACACTGCCAACAGACTGTTGACAATCGAGGATGGTAGACCGGGCGCTCCATGCTAGTCTGTTCTCAATAGAGAAGGATATCGGTCAATTGATAGAGGTGCCCGTATATTAATGCTGGGTCAAGAAAGACAAAAGGCTATGAGTTTTTTGGCCTGAACGCGCCGGGGAGCGACGAAAAGAATGTGGGACTTGACCTGTTCAAGGCTCAAGCCGCCAATTACGTCATCATAGTTTCCTGACACGAAGACCTCAGGGGTTAACTGTACTGAAACGGCATCAAACCCTTGATCTATACCGATTGAGATAAAGTCAGTGTGCGGCTCCTCCAGAATATGAACCTCGACCATCATCTTGGAGCCGTTCTGGAGGGTAACCCAGCCACTTTTCAGGAGATGCTGCTGGGGACTGGCTGGTCTACTCATCCTCTACACCCTTTTCCTGGGGAAAAGTTCTGCGGGTTCTACTCGCTGACTCAGCTGAAACACTACACGCCATAGCGGGCCTGGAGAGCAAGTCTAGCCTGTTCTCGATCATCAAAGTGAACCTTTGTGGTGCCCAAGATTTGGTAATCTTCGTGCCCTTTGCCAGCAATAACCACCACATCCCCTGGTTGGGCCACGGTGATAGCCTGCTGGATGGCTTCGGCCCGATCCGCACAGACTAGGGCGCCCGTATTTGCTGGAATCCCCTGAACGATATCTGCCAGAATGCGCGCCGGATCTTCCGTGCGGGGATTGTCTGAAGTGACCACCACCCAATCGGCCTCTGCTGCGGCAATGCGACCCATGGGTGCCCGCTTGGTGGGGTCGCGATCGCCACCACAGCCAAAAACGCAGATCAGGCGGCCGGGTACAAAAGGGCGTGTGGCCCGCAGGCAATTTTCCAAGCTATCCGGGGTGTGGGCGTAGTCTACTAGGACACCGATGTCTTGTGCGGCGGTCACCTGGATGCGCTCCATCCGGCCCGGCACCCCAGCAAAGTCCGGTAAGGCAGCCACCACATCGTCGAGGTGAGCGCCCAGGTGGAGGGCTGTACCCAGGGCAGCTAGGAGGTTGTAGACGTTGAACGCACCCACCAAGGGTGAACGAAAGGCACATCGGCCGGCCGGTGTCACGACTGTGCCCTGCACCCCCTGGGGTGTGTAGGCCAGGTTTTCCACCCGTAAGTCCGCGCGGGTATCCGTGAGGCTATAGCACCACAGGGGCCGGCCGGCCGCCTGGAGGCGCTGGATCAACTGTTGGCCGTAGGGATCATCCCCATTGATCACCGCCCGCCCGGCCAGGAGATCGGGGGTAAACAGCCGCGCCTTGGCCTGGAAGTAGGCGGCCATCGTGCCGTGGAAATCCAGGTGATCCTGGGTGAGATTAGTAAACACCCCCACTTGAAACTGGCACCCGGCTACCCGATCCTGGGCCAAGGCATGGGAACTGACCTCCATGGAGGCGTAGCCACAGCCGGCCGCTACCGCTTGGGCCAAGTCCCGCTGGAGATCAAGGGCAAAGGGCGTCGTGTTCAGGGCAGTCTGCTGGTGGCCGGGCCAGCGATTGTAGAGGGTACCCAGGAGTGCCGTGGCCCCCAGGGTGTGCTGCAAGAAAAATTCCACCAGGTGGGTTGTGGTGGTCTTGCCATTGGTACCGGTGACTCCCACCAGGCTCAACCGCTGACTGGGATAGCCATAAAACGCCGCCGCCAGGGCACCACAGACCGGAGTAATGTTCGCCACGCCCCACACCGGCCGGCCGGCTGGAACCGTGGCCGCCACGTCAGGGCTGACCAAAGCCGCGACGGCTCCCCGTTCCAGGGCTTGGAGCCAGAACTGTCCCCCATCCACACGACTCCCAGGCAGGCCGATGAAAACATCTCCCGGTTGGCACTGGCGTGAGTCCATCTGCAACCTCCGCACCGGTGCCTCCAGGGTCTCGGCCGGCCAGGAGGGCAGGGCTTGCCCCGCAATCTCAAGAAGGTTTCGCAACTTCATCATTTAAGTGAGGGCATCCAGCTCGACCATAAAGTTGAGGCACTGCTGTGTAGTCATTACCCCCGGATTAAACTGCCGGCCGGCCGAGTATTTCAGGTGGATTTGCCGCACCCGCTCCGCCGCATATTCTCCCAACTGGACTAACTTCATCGACCATGTAGGAAAGGCCCGCACCTCAATGGCAGCAGCATGCAGCACCTCAGCACTGTGGTGCCGGCCATCCTGGGCAATGCGTAGAAAGGTTTCGGTCACATAGCGCCGGTCGCCTTCAAGGGCCTGGAGAAAGAGGCCATCCCCATAGCAGAGGAGACCCGTGATCCCCACATGGCCATTATTGGTTTCCGACTTTTCCATGATCGCCTTCAGGTCGGGATACTTCAGGTCAGGAATCGCTTGGCTCAGGTAGATTAATCGCGTTAGCGTCATGCCCATCTCCACGAGAACCCTCCGGTTCAGTTATACCGGTTGACGGTTCCCCGTGGTTTACGGGACAAAGCGCAGAGCAATGTGACAACCCCTATCGGGTCAGTTCCAGGGGAGGCCAGCCCACGGTTGGACAAACCCGACAGGGCGATCCCACAGTGTGCGCCCCACAGCAGTCCCATCTATGCTCCGTGTGACAGTTGAGAATCCCTCGCTAAGATGAGGAAGGTCGCCCTAATTCAACGGTCTTACATGCCTGGGGAAATCTCCTGTCCGCCCCGCCCCCCCCTCACCGACCCCCCAGGGCAGACTGCTGTAGTTCTTCCCCCCACCTGCCTTTACCTGGCCAACGGCCTGCGGGTGATTGCCCAACAGATGCCCGTTCCAGCCCTGAATGTGGGGCTTTGGGCGCAGTGTGGGTCTCTCCACGAACCCGATGCCTGGAACGGCATGGCCCATTTCCTGGAACACATGGTTTTCAAGGGCACAGCCCGATTGCAATTGGGTGAATTTGAGCGCCGGGTGGAAGCCACGGGCAGCCTGACCAACGCCGCCACCAGCCACGACTACACCCAGTACTACATCACCACCACGCCCGCCCACTTCCAGGATCTCGCCCCCCTCCTCATGGATCTCGTCCAATCTCCCGGCCTGCCCGCCGCGGATTTTGAGCAGGAACGCCACGTGATTCTGGAGGAAATTCGCCGCTCCCAGGATCACCCCCAGCGCCGCCTGTTTCGCCATGCCATGGACGTGGCTTTCGATCGGCTGCCCTACCGCCGCCCAGTCCTAGGGCCGGCCGAGGTGGTGGCGCGATTGACCGTTGAAGAGATGCGCCAGTTTCACGACACCTGGTACCGGCCGGCCGGCTTGACTGCTGTTGCTGTCGGCGATCTGCCCGTCGAGAGCTTGATTGAGACCATCGCCCAAACCTGGGGCCACCTGGAACCTGGGGACGTCACCCAGCCCTATTGGGAACCCGAACCCCCCTTTGCCCAGGTCTGTCGGCGCGACATCCCCGAACCCCACTTGCAGCAAGCCCGGCTATTGATGCTCTGGCGGGTGCCGGGCCTGAATCAACTGGAGGAGACCTATCCCCTCGATGCGCTGGCTGCCATTCTAGGGCAGGGACGCACAGCGCGGCTCGTGCAAACCCTGCGCGAGGAGAAGGGCTGGGTGACGAGCATTGCCGCCCACAACCTTACCTACCGACACCAAGGGGTGTTCTGGATCAGCGCCCAACTGCCGGTCGAACACCTCGGTGCTGTGGAAGCGGCTATCCTAGAGACCCTTGCTGAACTTCAGACAACCGGGATTACTGACCAGGAGTTGGCACGAGTCCGGCGACAGGTGGCCAATCGCTTTGTGTTTGCTAACGAAACCCCCGGTGACCGGGCGGGCCTCTACGGTTACTACGCCACCCTGCTCAACTGCCTAGAACCCGGTCTCGACTACCCCGAACGCATTCAAGCCCTCGACCCGGAAACCCTCCGCCAAGCGGCCGGCCGCTACCTGCCCACCCAAGCCTACGGTGTCGTCTGCCTCCGGCCCCAAACCTAGGGCAAGGGCTAGGCTCTTCAATCAATTTCCATAGGAGACCTGGGGCAGGTTGAGCGTGTGGTCTTAGGGTGGCCAGAATCTGCTAGTCTAGTTAATCGCGTTTCGTATACTCCCATTCGGGTCTCTACGGGTGTTTCCGCGGAAACCTCCCCGAATGGTGGATTAACCCGTACCTGGAGTTCAGTTTCCCCATGGCCATCACCTCCCTGACCGAACTGTTGGATGCCAGCGTTCACTTTGGCCACCAAGCCCGACGCTGGAACCCGAAAATGGCCCCCTACATCTTTGCCGAGCGCAACGGGGTACACATCATTGACCTCATCCAAACGGCCCAACTGCTCACTGAAGCCTACGAGTACGTCCGGTCTCAGAGTGAGCGCGGCCGCAAGTTCCTGTTCGTCGGCACCAAGCGCCAAGCGGCCGCCCTGATTGAGCAGGAAGCCAAGCGTTGCAATGCTTACTACATCAACCAGCGCTGGCTGGGGGGGATGCTCACCAACTGGGTGACGATCAAAAGTCGGGTGGATCACCTCAAAGAACTGGAGCGGCGGGAGGAAACGGGTGAACTTGACCTGCTGCCTAAAAAAGAAGCCGCCGTGTTGCGCCGAGAACTGGAAAAGCTACGCAAGTACCTGGGTGGCATCAAGCTGATGCGCAAGCTGCCTGATGTGGTGGTGATTGTAGATCAGCGCCGGGAGTACAACGCCGTGCAGGAATGCATGAAGCTGGATATTCCCATCGTGTCCATGTTGGACACCAACTGCGATCCCGACCTCACGGATGTGCCGATTCCTGCCAATGACGATGCCATCCGCTCCATCAAACTGGTGCTGAGCAAGTTGGCCGATGCCATCTATGAGGGCCACCACGGGCAGGTGGATGGGGAAGAAGAGGGAGACTACGAAGACGACGAGATCGCAGCTACGGGTGAGGAAGACGAGGTTGCGGCCGTTGCTACAGACGCAGGCGAGGGCGAGGAAGAGGAAACCTAGAGTTCCTGTTCAGAACTGGATGGGAGTCAAGCCCAGCACCGCCCTATCCCATCGGGTTCTACCCACGCCAGGGATGAGGTCAGGGACTCCCATCCAACTCACCTAAACACAACCGGTGGCGGGGCGGGGGCGCGCTGAGAAATGTCACAATAAATGAAGCACCGCACAGGAGACAGCAATGGCGGAGATTTCGGCACAGGCGGTCAAGCAGCTACGTGAACAGACCGGCGCTGGCATGATGGATTGCAAAAAAGCCCTGGTTGAAGTGGGCGGCGATCCCGAAAAAGCGGTGGAGTGGCTACGCAAAAAGGGACTAGCTTCAGCGGAGAAGAAGGCCGGCCGGGCCACTGCTGAGGGCCTAGTCTACAGCTACATCCACACCGGTGACCGGATTGGAGTATTGCTGGAAATTAATTGCGAAACTGACTTCGTGGCCCGCCGGGAGGAGTTTCGCCAACTGGCCAAGGACATTGCCATGCAGATTGCAGCCCTGCCCGTCAGCTACGTCGAGGCCAGCGAAATTCCGGCCGAGGTGATCGAGCGGGAAAAAGCCATCGAAATGGGCCGGGAAGACTTGGCTAAAAAGCCAGACAACATCAAGGAGAAGATTGTTCAGGGGCGGGTAGAAAAACTGCTCAAGGAACGCTGTCTACTGGAGCAGCCTTTTGTTAAAGACCCCAACCTCTCCGTGGGAGAGTTGATCAAGCAGAAAATTGCCCTGCTGGGGGAGAACATCAAAGTCAGACGCTTTGTCCGCTTTGTCCTGGGCGAGGACTTGACAGCCACGGCTCCGCCGCTTGAGTCGGGGACACCGCCGGCTGAAGTTGCCCCAGCCGCCCCTGAACCGGAAGCGGCTACGCCAGCAGTGGCGGAGAATCCTGCTCCAGAACCCACAGGCTTGGACACGCCCCCTAAATCAGCCTCGAAGGCAACTGGTAAAAAGTCCAGTAAGAAAAAGTCCTGAGCGGTGGGCGCAGGGTAGCTGGCCATGGCTAATCCCCTAGAGGCGGCCGGCCGGCCGCCCGATGCCGATGCCTATCGACTGCGGATGCAACGCCGCCAACAGGTGCAGGCAGAGCGACTAGCTGCCCGACAGCAAGAAAAGGGCCTGGTCATTGTTCACACAGGCAATGGCAAGGGCAAGACCACCGCTGCTTTGGGGATGGTGGTGCGTGCTCTCGGGCATGGCTATCGGGTGGGCATTGTCCAGTTCATCAAAGGAGCCTGGGATCCGGGGGAGGCGCGGTTGTTCCAAGCCTTTCCCGACCAGGTGAGCTTTGAGGCTCTGGGCGAGGGGTTTACCTGGGAAACCCAGGATTGGCATCGGGATCAGGCGCGGGCTGAGGCAGCCTGGACGCGGGCCTTGACCTTTCTCCAGGATGCAACCCTTCACCTGACTGTGCTGGATGAGATCAACATTGCCCTTAGGCAGGGGTATCTCACCCTCGACACTGTGCTGACAGGACTGGCCACACGACCGCCCCATAGCCATGTGGTGTTAACAGGGCGTGGGGCACCGGCCGGCCTGATTGAGCAGGCGGACTTGGTGACGGAGATGACCCTCGTTAAGCATCCGTTCCGAGATCAGGGGGTGAAAGCCCAGGCGGGAATCGAGTACTAGCTGTGGGGCGGGATTGAGTGTACCTCTATTCCCTAAACTGTCGGCGTTCACCTACCTGACTAGCCCCCGATCCCGCTGGAGAAACCTCAATGTGCCATCTTCACCTGATCCGGTGAATTGAACCGACGGCCGGCCGCTGCTACCATGCGGAAACGGCCCATTGACTGCGGCCCATGCCGATGGGGGAACAACCACCTTGAGTTCAGCCTTTGACTACGATCTGATCATCATTGGGGCCGGCGTCGGGGGCCACGGAGCCGCCCTCCATGCCGTCGAGCAGGGCCTCAAAACCGCCATCATTGAAGCGGCCGAGATGGGGGGCACCTGCGTCAACCGGGGCTGCATTCCCTCGAAAGCCCTTCTGGCAGCGTCCGGCCGGGTTCGGGATCTCCAGGCCGTGGAGCACCTTCAAGCCTTGGGTATTCAGGTGGGAGGCGTGGGGTTTGAGCGCCAGGGGATTGCGGCCCATGCCACGAATCTGGTGACCAAAATTCGGGGTGACCTGACCAACAGTCTCAAGCGCCTGGGTGTCGATATCATTCCCGGCTGGGGCAAGTTGGTGGGTTCCCAAAAAGTGGATGTGACCACCCCCCAGGGCAGCCTCACGCTGACGGGGAGAGATATTCTCATCTCCGCCGGCTCAGTGCCGGCCGTGCCCCCCGGTATTGAATTGGATGGCCAGACTGTGTTCACCAGCGATGAGGCGGTGCGGCTGGACTGGCTGCCCCCCTGGGTAGCGATTGTGGGCAGCGGCTACATCGGCCTGGAATTTTCCGATGTCTACACCGCCCTGGGTACGGAAGTGACGATGATCGAAGCCCTGGATCAGTTGATGCCTGGCTTTGACCCCGACATTGCCAAGCTGGCCAAGCGTCTCCTGATCGAAGCACGTGGCATTGAAACCTATACCGGCGTGTTTGCCACGCGGGTGACGCCCGGTGCACCCGTCACCATCGAATTAACCGATGCCAAAACCAAGGCGGTCGTGGATGTCCTTGAAGTGGATGCCTGCCTGGTCGCCACCGGACGCCGGCCGGCCACCCAAAACCTGGGCCTAGAGACCGTCGGGGTAGACACGGTAAAACCTGGTTTCATTCCCGTCAACGACCAAATGCAGGTCTTGAAGGAGGGTGAACCCGTGCCCCATCTGTGGGCCATTGGCGATGCCACCGGCAAGATGATGCTGGCCCACGCCGCCTCCGCCCAGGGGATCATCGCGGTGGAGAATATCTGCGGCCGGCCGCGCACGGTCAACTACCGGGCCATTCCCGCCGCTGCTTTCACCCACCCGGAAATCAGCTTTGTGGGCCTCACCGAACCCCAAGCCAAGACCCTGGGCGAGGAACAGGGGTTTGCCATTGCCACCGCCCGCTCCTACTTCAAGGGCAACTCCAAAGCCATTGCCGAGGGCGAAGCTGAGGGCCTAGCCAAGATCATCTACCGCACTGACACCGGCGAACTTCTGGGGGCACACATCCTGGGACCGCACGCCGCTGACCTCATCCAGGAGGCTGCCACCGCAATGGCTGCGGGCACCTCCGTTGCTGATTTGGCCTTTGTCGTTCACACCCATCCCACCCTCACTGAGGTGCTGGACGAAGCCTTTAAGCGGGCTGCCCACAGCCTCTCTGCCTGAGACTCCCATGGAACTGCGCCGCCGGCCCCCCAACCCCCCCCAGGACATTCTTGGTCTGCGCTGCCAGGTGCCTCTACCGGATAGCGAACCCCGCCATATCCTCGAAGAAATCCTCTGGCAAAAGGAACAGGAGGTGGATCAGTGGCGGGCCAAACTACCCCTGGCCGAACTCCAATACCTCGTGCGCCAAGTGCCCCCACCCCGGGACTTTCGAGCCGCCCTAGCCCAGGGCCGCACCCGGCCGGCCGTGATCGCTGAAATCAAGAAAGCCTCCCCCAGCGCAGGTCTGATTCGCCCGGACTTTGACCCGGTAGCCATCGCCCAGGCTTACCAACGGGGCGGAGCCAGTTGTCTATCGGTACTGACGGATCAGATGTTTTTCCAGGGCGACTGGCGTTATCTAGAGCAGGTACGCCAAGTGGTGGATCTGCCCCTGCTGTGCAAGGAGTTTGTGATCTATCCCTATCAGATCTACCTGGCCCGGCGATTTGGGGCGGATGCGGTGCTGTTGATTGCCGCCCTGCTCTCGGATCAGGACTTGGCCTACTTCAGTAAAATTGCCCGCGGCCTCGGCCTGGCCGTGTTGATCGAGGTACATACCCTGGCAGAGTTGGATCGGGTTCTGGCTTTACCCCAGGTGGACTTGGTGGGCATTAACAATCGTGATTTGAGCCGATTTACGGTCGATCTGGCCACCACGGAGAACCTGATGGCCCAACGCCACGCCACCCTCGCCGCGCGGCAAATTCTGGTGGTCGGGGAATCGGGCCTCCACCGGCCGGCCGATGTCCAGCGGGTGCAGGCAGCCGGTGCTCAGGCGATTCTGGTTGGGGAATCCCTGATGCGGCAACCCGACCCCGGAACTGCGATTGCGGAATTGCTAGGCTGTCCTTCCCCGTCCCCTGGGGTATAACGCCTGTCCATGAGTCGTGCCGCCCAACAGGCAGCCCTGGAAGCCCAGGCGGCTCGGTGGATCGACCAACTCTTGGCCGGCCGGCCGTACGATCCGCCCCCTGGTCCCCAAGCCCAGCGGGTTCTAGCCTGGATTGAAACCAGCTTGCTGCCTCGGCTGCGCCAGACCCCCGACGAAATTCGCAATCTGTTGGCCGGATTGGATGGATGCTACGTTCCTAGTGGCCCGGCGGGAGCCCCTACGCGCGGCCGGCCGGAGGTCTTGCCCACGGGCCGCAACTTCTACTCAGTAGACATGCGAGCCATCCCAACGGAAACCGCCTGGGACTTGGGCCGCCGAGCCGCCGAGGTGTTCGTCGAGCGCTACACCCAGGATCATGGCGACTATCCCCGTACCTTGGCTCTCTCGGTGTGGGGCACTGCGACAATGCGTACCGGGGGTGACGACATCGCTGAAGCCCTGGCACTGTTGGGCGTCCAGCCAGTTTGGGAGGGGCCTGCCCGCCGGGTTGTGGATTTTGAAATCCTGCCGGTGACTGTCCTCGGCCGGCCGCGGGTCGATGTCACTCTACGGATTTCGGGCTTCTTTCGGGATGCCTTCCCCCACCTCATTGATCTATTTGACCAAGCGGTGCAGGCTGTTGCAGACCTCGCCGAGGCCCCCGACCTCAATCCCCTTGCCCAGCAGGTCACCCAGGAAACCCAGGCAGGTTTAACCCAGGGCCACTCCCCTGACCAAGCCCAACGGGAAGCTACGCTGCGGGTCTTTGGTTCCAAGCCAGGGGCCTACGGAGCCGGCTTACAGGGCTTAATTGAGGCCCAGAATTGGGAAACCGACCAGGATTTAGCCAGGGCCTACCTCAACTGGAGCAGCTATGCCTATGGTCGAGGTGTGGACGGCCGGCCGGCCCCTGAGGCATTTCAGCGCCGGCTAACAGACCTAGATGTGGTACTCCACAACCAGGACAACCGCGAGCACGACCTGCTCGACTCCGACGATTACTACCAATTCCAGGGCGGGCTGGCGGTTGCGGTGCGCGCCCTAACGGGTGCCAATCCCCATCTCTACTTTGGCGATCACAGCCAAGTCTCTAATCTCAAGGTGCATACTCTCGGCCAGGAGTTGCGGCGGGTCTATCGTTCCCGGGTGATTAACCCCAAGTGGATTGCAGCCATGCAGGGTCACGGCTACAAAGGCGCCTTTGAATTGGCCGCCACCGTGGACTACTTGTTTGCCTACGATGTCACCAGCCATTGCGGTGCTGGATTTATGTACGAAGGGGTTGCCCAAGCCTACTTGTTTGACCCAGTGGTTCGGGCGTTCGTGCAACAGAACAATCCCTGGGCGTTGCGGGATATGGCGGAGCGGCTCCTGGAAGCCCACCAGCGCCAGCGCTGGCCTGAGGCCGACCCAGAGTTACTCCATGCGCTTCGTGAACTCGTGCTGCATGCTGAAGCGGAAATTGAAACGCGAACTGTTTAGCAACGACGGCTCCTGCTTTACTGATCACAGGGTTCAGAAATCCCAATGCCCCCCCTGCCCGGCCGGCCGGCCCAGACCCTCGCTGAGGCTCTAAAATCAGTTAAAGAAACGTAACGTGTTGCCCAAACAGCGCGTTCTAGTTCACCAGAGCTTTACAGGAGGCAGGTTATGGTCACACTCACCCCTCCCCGGCAGCGGCGCTTGACCGTTCAAGTGCAAACCATCGGCCCCGACACCACCGCCCTGCGCTCCCTGGATTGGGATCGGGATCGTTTCGATATTGAGTTCGGCCTCCAGAACGGCACTACCTACAACTCCTTCCTGATTAAGGGTGACCAGATCGCCCTCGTGGACACCTCCCACGAGAAGTTCCACGACCTGTACTTTCAGCATCTGGAAGGGTTGATCGACCTGACCCAGATCGACTACCTGGTGATCAGCCACACCGAACCGGATCACAGCGGCCTCGTGCGGGCCTTCCTGGAACAACACCCTGAGGTCACTATTGTCGGTTCCAAAGTCGCCATTCAGTTCTTGGAAAACCTGGTGCACCGGCCCTTCAAGCGGCAACTGGTGAAAAGTGGCGACACCCTGGATCTCGGCTATGGGCATCGCTTGGAATTCGTCAGTGCCCCTAACCTCCATTGGCCGGATACGATTTTCACCTACGACCATGGCACCGGCATCCTGTTTACCTGCGATGCCTTTGGCATGCACTACTGTAGCGATGCCTTGTTTGATGAGGATGTTGCGGCCATTGAAGCCGACTTCCGCTACTACTACGACTGCCTGATGGGGCCGAACGCCCGTTCCGTTCTGAGTGCCCTGAAGCGCATGGCCGACTTGGGGCCTTTGTCTGCCATCGCCACCGGCCACGGTCCCCTGCTCCAGCACCACCTGCCCCTCTGGCTGGAGTCCTACCGTACCTGGAGCGAGGCCAACACCCAGAGCGAAACTACGGTAGCAGTCTTCTACGTGGCGGGTTACGGGGACAGCGACCGGCAAGCCCAAGCCATTGCCCACGGCCTGACCAAAACAGGCGTAGCGGTGGAAATGGTTGACCTCAAGACCGCGGATTTACACGAGCTGCAAGATATAGCTGGACGTGCGGCCGGCCTCGTGCTAGGGACTTTCCCCATGTCTGGCCCCGTCGCGGATCAGGCCCGCACGGCCTTGAGCACGATCCTGGCCGCTGTCCATCCCAAGCAGGGGTTTGGGGTGTTTGAGGCGGGTGGCAGCGATGACGAAGCCGTGTACCCGTTGGCCAATCGGCTCAGTGATGTCGGCCTAACCGCCGCATTTCCTCCCCTGCGCCGTCCCCATACCGATACAGAGGCCCTTTACCAAACCTGTGAAGAAGCCGGTACAGACCTGGGTCAGTGGGTGACCCGTGACCGCACCATTCGCCAGATGAAGTCCCTGGACAGTGAACTGGACAAGGCTTTGGGACGGCTGAGTGGGGGGCTGTATATCATCACCGCCCGCAAGGGTGACCGCAGCAGTGCCATGCTCGCTAGTTGGGTGGCCCAGGCCAGTTTCAAACCCCTCGGTATCACAATCGCCGTGGCTAAGGATCGGGCCATTGAAGCCCTGATGCAGGTGGGGGATGGCTTCGTACTCAACGTGCTGGAAGAAGGCAACACCCAGACCCTGATGAAGCACTTCCTGAAACGGTTTGCGCCCGGAGCCGACCGCTTCGAGGGAATTGCTACCCAGCCCTCCCAAGTCGGGGCACCGATTCTGATGGACGCCCTCGCGTACCTGGAGTGTGAGGTGGTCAGTCGGATGGAATGTAGCGACCATTGGTTGGTCTACAGTGTGGTCAAGCACGGCCGGGTGGCTAAAGCAGATGGGTTGACCGCTGTACACCATCGCAAGGTGGGCAACCACTACTAGCTTCGAGGGCTGGGAGGATCACAGTTCTCCCAGGCTGTCGTAGGTGGTCTGGGGGGAAACGACAATCTAGGGACTGAGGCAAGGCGCATTACCGGAGGGTTGAGGGCCATGACCACCACAAAACCGCGGGATGTTCAGGTTGTCGAGATCGGTTCCCAAACCTGGGCCTTGCGATCCCGTACCTGGGATCGCCTCAAGTTTGAACTGGAGTATGCCCTCCAGAAGGGGACGACTGCCAACAGCTACCTGATCCGGGGTGCCCAGACGGCTCTCATTGACCCGCCCGGCGAAACCTTTACCGATATTTTTGTCGAGGAACTCGGCCGCCAGGTCGATCTCAGTCAACTGGCGTGGGTCATTCTGGGCCACATTAATCCCAACCGCGCGGCAACCCTCAGGGCACTGTTGGAACTGGCACCCCAGGTCACTCTGGTGTGTAGCAACCCTGCGGCGCTCGTGCTACCCAAGTTGCTGGAACGGCATGATCTCTCCCTTGAGATTGTTCGGGGCGAGGAGACCCTCGATTTGGGTGACGGCCACGAGTTGACCCTCATCCCCACCCCCACACCCCGCTGGCCGGCCGGCCTTTGCACCTACGATGCCGCTACCCGCATTCTCTACAGCGACAAATTCTACGGCGCCCATCTCTGCGGGGATGCGGTGTGGGATGAAAACTGGACGAGCTTGCGGGAAGACCGCCGCTACTACTTTGACTGCTTACACGCCACCCAACCTAGGCAGGTGCTGGCAGCCTTGGAAAAACTGGGCCGCCGGCCGGCCGCAGTGCTGGCCCCTGGTCACGGCCCCCTAGTGCGCTATGGGTTGCGAGATCTAACTCGGCAGTACCGCCAGTGGAGCGAAGATCAACTCCAGCAGGATCTAACCGTAGCCTTGTTCTACGCCTCCGCCTATGGCAACACAGCCACCCTAGCCCAAGCCATTGGTCGGGGCATTGCCAAAGCTGAAGTGGCGGTCGAGTCGGTCAACTGTGAGTTCACCAGTCCAGAGGAGATGCAAGCCATCCTGGAGCGCTGCGATGGCTTTATCTTCGGGTCACCCACCCTCGGTGGCCACGCCCC
>JACYLR010000012.1 GCA_015272465.1 Gloeomargaritaceae cyanobacterium C42_A2020_066 | reverse complement strand
TCAATCTGGCGGACTTCGGGGCAGATTGGTACGCAGGGAATGCCCACAAGTGGCTGTTCACACCAAAAGGCTGCGGCTTTCTCTACACAGCCCCTCGCTGGCAGGCCCAGACCCAACCCCTGGTGATTTCCTGGGGCAGGGGGGAAGGCTACACCGCCGGCTTCGACTGGCCGGGGACGCGTGACCTGTCCAACTGGCTGGCTATCCCTACGGCCCTGGACTTTTATCGCGACCTAGGGCCGGCCGCATTGCGTCGCCACAACCACGACTTGGCCTGGACGGCCGGCCGCCTGCTGGCCCAGACCTGGGGGGTTCCCTGTGCAACCCCTGAAGCCCTGATCGGAGCCATGATGACCCTGCCTCTACCAGAACCCTGGCACGGCCGGCCGCACCTCGCCCAAGCCATTCACGACCAGTTGCTCCACCGATACCGGATTGAGGTGCCGATTGTGCCCTTTGGCGATCGCCTCTGGCTGCGGATTTCAGCCCAGGTTTACAACCATTTGGGGGAGTACGAGCGCCTAGCCGAGGTGTTCACCGCGTCCGGCGGGTTTGACCTGACCGGGTAGAGGGCGGTTGCAGCGATAGAGCCACACCAGCCCCAGGGTGCCTAAACTCAGCCCCACCAGGCTAATCACCTGGGCGATCCGCAGCGGCCCCAGCATCAAGCTATCGGTGCGTAACCCCTCAATCCAGATCCGGCCCAGGCTGTAGGCCACCAAGTATAAACAGGTCAGGGTGCCCGGCTTGGCCTTGGGGAATCGCCAAAATACGGTCAACAGCAGGGCCAAAACCCCCAGATTCCACAGGGACTCGTAGAGAAAGGTGGGGTGAAAGTACGCCTGCTGGGCAAAGGCGGCCGGCCGGTGAACCGGTGGAATGTAGAGTTTCCAGGGCAGATCCGTGGGTGTACCAAAGGCTTCGGAGTTGAAGAAATTTCCCCAGCGCCCAATCGCCTGCCCCAGGGCCAGGGAGGGCACCACAATATCCGTCCAGGCCCAGAGATAGAGCCGCTGTCGCCGGGCAAACAACCAGGCCCCCAGCAGTCCCCCCAGAATCGCGCCGTGAATGGCGATACCCCCCTGCCAGATGGCCAGGATCGCCCAGGGGTTGGCCTGGTAGCGGCCCCATTCAAAAGCTACGTAATAGAGCCGCGCTCCAATTAGCGCCGGGACAACCATCCAGTAGGTGAGATTGACGACCCAGTCTGGGTGCAGACCCCGCCGCGCGGCCAAGAACTGGGAGAGGTTAATGCCCAGAAACAGGGCGGTGGCGATCAGCAAACCGTACCAACGCAGCGTCACCGGCCCCAGGGCAAGGGACGACCCTGGTGATGTGAAAACCCAAGCCCCAACATTCATGGCCATGCAACCCCCAGACACGCCTCCTAGCTTATCGGCCGGCCGGCTGCCAGCGCGCAGGCAAATCCTGGGATTATAGCCAGATTGCCTCAGTTGACACACGTCCAGTAGGCAAGCCTCTGAACTGACAGGAGGGCTGTTGGGCCTACAGCTTTGAACCTGATGTGTCAACCTAAGCATGAATAGCTATAACAGTTCTGGCGAGTGTCTGCTGCTTGACCAATGGACATCGCTGAGAAGCCTTGAGAAGCCTATAGATTCCCTGGGGTTGAGGGGGAGGCTGCGTTTGCCAGCCATGCCTAATTCCTGTATCCCCGCAACTGGTCAGCCAAGTCCTCAGCAAAATTGAGAAGAGAACGCACCACATCGATCTTGGCCAAATCGAGGTACTTCAAGTCTTGATAGGGTAAAGGTTGTAGAGGTTGATCGAGATACTGGCTACATCCCATCGCCAGATAGTTATTGGCCATGTAGGCAACATGATGAGGAGTCAGGGGTAGATTCTTTCGCACGTACTCATAGAGTATTTGCTTGTGATACCCTTGTCCTTCCTGCAAGTTAGGACGCAGGGAAGTGCTCAGCCAGTTTGTCAAAATCTTGCTGGTTGTTTGCTCGACCGATCGCAGCGGATAATGAGCTAGCGCACAGTCCTTCAGGAGAAGATGTTCAGGAATATATTCAGTTCCCAAATTAACGCGATGACTGCCAAAGTTCAGTCTTAAGTTCGGAAACTGTAGATGGTGGTTGCGAAGGATACACTTGCAGGTTGAGTAAGGTTCAGTTGCTCGGCGATGCCGAATACGTCTGAGGGGATCAGGTTCACTTAAGTCATCGTTTTCGGTAAAAATGTATGACCGCCAAGAAACTTGCGGTACCACTTCCTTGTCCAAGGACTGGAGAAGATCTGACAAACGAGCCTGATCGGGCGTGATCAAGAATTCATCAGCATCTAAGGGAATGATAATCTCAGGCTCTATCCATTCTCGAATAGCGTGGATCATAAAATTCATCCGCTCTTCCTGTAAATGCCCAATGCGTTTATCAGTTAAAATGACAATCGGCAGACCTTCATTGCTCAGCTTTTTCAAGATGATGCGGGTACTGTCTGAGCTATTATTATCCATAATGATCAAAGCATCTAAAAATTGGAGATTATAGCGAACAAAAGGCTCGATAATATCGGCTTCATTTTTGACCACTGCAATGCCGACGTCACGAATGTCCTCAGGGTTAGAAAAGCTGAGAAAGAAAGCCGCAATCAGGATTAAATTTTCAGAGTCCATAGGTATGGGAAGAGGTACTTGCTCCTGACCACCCCTGGCCAACTAGACGCCAGGGGTTTTAACTAGTCATGAAAGATTTCTCGCGCTCGATCCAGTAACCAACGGCCTCCCTGGAGCACTGGCGACTTATCCCAGTCCACCACCTCGGCCGGTGGGTCAAGGATAATTTCCGTGTGGTGACTTTCCCGCGGTTCAACGGCAGTATTGGGAAACGCAGTTTGGGCGATGGGCAGGGCTTGCAGCGCCTCGAGGGCTTCTTGAGCGGTAGGAAAGCGAAAGCGAGGTTGCTCGTGCAGCATCCGATCGAGGAGTGCTGCTAAATCAGGACAGATCGGGGTGGTACAAGCTCGCCAGTCCACCTGCCCATTCTGGGGCTGCAACTGGAGTTGGGTGGGGGATAGTCCGGTCAGCGCCTGCACGGCAATCATGCCCACGGCGTAGAGATCACTGCTGTAGCGCGGCCGGCCGGCATACTGCTCGGCAGGGGCGTAGCCGCGGGTACCAATAGCCACCGTGTGGTGAACCATGACATCCCCTCGGACTTGCTTCACGGAGCCAAAATCGATCAAGACCAAGCGCTGATCCCGGCGCCGGCGAATGATATTTTCTGGTTTAATATCCCGGTGGATCACCTGGTTGGCATGGACGAAAGCCAGAATTTCCAGGATTTCCCGCATCAGGTGAATGACTTCGATTTCATTGCGGTGTTGACCTCGGTACAGTTCATCCCGCAGCAATTCGCCCTCGACGAATTCTTGGACTAAATAGAACTCGTTGTCCTGCTCAAAATAGGCCAACAGATTGGGAATCTGATCATGGCTGCCCAACTGGGCTAGGGCTTGAGCTTCGGCATCAAACAGGCGGCGGGCGATTTCCAAAAGCTGGGTGTTGTTGCCGGCCGGCCGCAGTTGTTTGACGACACAGGCGGGGGTGCCGGGCTGCTGGGAATCCTCGGCCAGGTAGGTTTGGCCAAAGCCGCCGGAACCCAGGGTACGGAGGATGCGATAGCGGCCCCCCAAAGAGCGGTCGAGGCTGACCCGAATCTGTTCTTCCTTGAGCTTGTTGGCGTACAACTGGGCATTGCCGATGGCTAGGGCAGCTTGGGCTGCCAAGACTGTAAGCCGCTTCAGGTCGCTGGCCGTAAATTGCACCGGCTGCGTGCTGCTAATACAGATCACCCCCAGAACTTGGTCTTTGGCCTTGAGGGGGGCACACATCAGGGAACTGATCGGAAAGGGGCCAGGCAAAAAGCGGGGATCCTGGTGTACGTCATTGACGATTTCCGGCCGGCCGCTGACCACCACATGGCCAGCAATACCCCGACCTACCGGGAGCGCCACGTTGATCGGCTCTTCCCCAAAGCTGTGTAAGGTCTCTAGGGTTTGGGTGTAGGTGTTTACCAGCATCAGGGTGCCGCTGTAGTGAGGTGTGGCACTCTGGGGGCGCGGATAGGCGAGCAGTTGTTGCGCTTCCGTCAGCACCAGATCGGCAATCGCCTTCAGGTCGAGGGTGCTGTTGATCTTCTCCGACAGGTTGTAGAGCAGATTGACTTCCTTGTAGCGATCCAGGGTCTCCTGGGCGAGGGCCTTCTTCTCCAGTTCCTGGGCCGCCAAATGGCTCAGCAGGGCTGCCAGGGCTTCGGCCCCCGTCTCCCCGATCACGTAGCCTAGGGTTTCTTCGCCCAACCGCACAGGATGGCGGCGCTGTTCCGGCCGGCCGGCCGACCCCAGCAAGGCATGACCCTCTGCATCCTCGACCCGCACCGCATCGGGAAGTTGGTTCAACAAATGGTCGAGGGCAGTCCCCAACTGCCGCTGGGTGAGGAGACGCTTAAGCCGGATCGTGGTCATGATCCCCCGTTAGCAGAAACATCACATCATCCAATCGCTTTTCCCAGCGCAGGGTTTTCACCAAGTCGTACTGCCGATCCAGTGACGTGTCGGCAATGATCATATCCGGCTGCCAGGCTAGGGCTTGCGCCACCGCCTCCGGGCTGCTCTGCACCTGCGTCACCTCACACCCCCGATCCTGGAGGGCCTCAGTGAGGGTGGGGGGGATTGACCGGTGTTCATCCACAATCAACACCCGCTGGGGCAGGCGGCCGCGCTTGAGCAGACTGTTCACCTGGGCCAACAAGTCCTCCATGGCAAAGGGCTTGGTGAGGTAGTGGTCAATACCCAGGCGGTAACCCTGGTCGGCATCCTCCAGAATCGAGAGGATAATGATCGGGATAGGCCGGGTTTGAGGGTCACGCTTGAGCACTGCCACCACATCAAAGCCATTCACCCGTGGCATCATCACATCCAGGATGATCAAGCTCGGCTGGTGCTGCCGCACCTGAACCAGCGCCTCCACCCCGTCGGCAGCCTCCAGCACCCGGTAGCCCTCTGCCTCCAGGGCCTGCCGCAACAGCACACGAATGGCTGGGTCGTCATCGACTACCAAAATCCCGGAGGCATGATCCCCAGACTGGCACGGCCGGCCGGCCTGGTGGCGCAGGCGATGGAGCAGGTGATCCAGGTCGAGGCGGGTGGCGGAACGGGTGGCTTCAATCGGTAACAGAACGTGAAAGGTGCTGCCCTGGCCCAACTCGCTTTCCACCCAGATGCGCCCGCCGTGGTGCTCAACAATATGTTTGCAAATGGGCAGCCCCAAGCCCGTGCCCTTGGGTTTATCCGTCAGGGTGTTGCCCACCTGGCGGAACCGCTCAAACACCATATCCTGGTCAGCTCGGGCAATGCCTACCCCCGTATCGGTGACACTGATCTGCACCGCCCCCGCGGCCGGCCGGGTTGTCAGGGTAATCTCGCCCTGATCCGTAAACTTGACCGCATTGGAGAGGAGATTAATCACCACCTGAAGTAGCCGATCTCGGTCACCGACCACATTCGGCAGGTGCTCTGCCAGATGCAAACGCAGGGGCAGGTTCTTCTGCGTGAACAGGGCCTGGGTTGCCGCCGCCGCCCGCTGGACGATTGCATTGACCCCAAGGGCGTCCTGTTGCCATTCCATCCGGCCGGCCTCCATCTTGGCGATGTCCAAAACATCGTTGATCAGGAGGGTGAGGCGCTCGCCCTCGGAAATGATGATCCGCAGGTTCTCCTCAATCTGACCGACGGTGCGCCGCAGCTTGCGATCCTCGCCTTGGAGTTGGGGAAAGACCACCTCTTCTAGCTTCTTCTGGATGATCTTGGCGAATCCCAACACGGAAGTAAGGGGCGTGCGAAGTTCATGGGACACGGTGGAGATGAAATCGGTCTTCATCTGATCCAGTTCCTTGTCTTCGGTGATGTCCCGCACCAGAATCACCGCCCCCGCACAGGCGGCCGGCCCGGGCAGGCTGGGGCAGGCTTGGCGATGGATAGCCGTGGCCACCGCCTTACCCACGCGCCCCTGATCCAGGGGAATTTCCGCCACTAACAGATCACCAGGCTGTTCGATGGTGGCGGCCGCCAGTTGGGCAACTTCAATGCCCAGGTCTCGCACCCGCAGATAGGGGAAGGGATCGCACCGGGAACTGGAGAGGGCCAGCTTGGCAATTTCTTTGGTGAGCGCCGCGTCGGTGGCCAGCTTCGCCGCGGTTAATCGCGTCTCGAACAGGGCGGCGAGGGCCGGATTGTAACGGGCTACCTGGCCATCCGCATCGGTGACCAGCAACCCATCCCCCAGGTTGTCAATCACGGTCGTCAGGTAGGCACTGGCCTGCTCGGCAGCAACTTTGGCCTCTTGGAGTTCCTCCTCAGCTTGCTTGCGCTCGGTGATGTCCCGCACTAGGGCGAGCACCAACTGTTCGCCGTACAGTTCCAGCAAGCCTACCCGCACCTCTACGGGGAAGGTGCTGCCATCTTTACGCCGCCCGCAACCCTCCACGGTCAGCGGTTCCCCCGGCACCAGGTAAGGCCATTCCTGGGCAATCCGTTCCGATGTCCAGGTCGCATCCACCTCGGAGACGGTCATGCGGAGCATTTCCTCGCGGGTATAGCCCAAGGTGTCGCAGGCGTACTGATTGACATCGAGAATATGACCCTGGAGATCGTAGAGGTAAATGCCCTCAGCCGCCTGCTCCACGAGCAAGTGGAAGCGAGCTTCGCTCCGGCGCATGGCCTCTTCAGCATGGCGGCGCTTTTGAATCTGGGTTTGCAGGGTGGAGACGGCCTGCTGGAGGGCCTGAGTGCGTTCATTCACCCGCCGTTCTAGGGTAGAGCGGGCCTCTTGCAGAGCTTGACGGGCCTCCTCTTGGAGGGTGACATCCCGTGTGTGAACCACAATGCCCTGCACTGAGGGTTCCTCCAGCAGGTTGCAGCCGCAGGCTTCCAAGTAAATCCAATGCCCCTGGCGGTGGCGAAAGCGGTAGGTGACCCGCACCTGGGTAGCAGGATGGGCCAGGCAGTCCTGGAACGCAGCCTCGACGGCCGGCCGATCTTCGGGGTGGATGGTTTCCCAACTCTGGCAACTGCCCAGGAAGGTCTTGGCGGGGTAGCCCGTGATCGTCTCCACAGCGGGGGATTCGTAGAGGCTGGTGCCGTCGGCAGCGAGGACTTGAATCCAGTCACTGGAATGCTGAATCACAGCCCGGTACCAGGCTTCGCTACGGCCGGCATGGTCTTCGATCTGGTGTCGGTCGCGGGCGATCAAGACAAGGGCCACCAATTCGGCGAGGGCGCTGGCGAAGTTCTCTTCTTCCAAGGCCCAGGGCCGGGAGCCGTGGCAGTACTCATAGAACATGACCCCTAGATGGTGACCGCCGGCCCAGATGGGTGCCATGAGCAGGGCTTGGACATCGGCTGGGGCCAGGTAACTGGGGCTGATTTCGGCGAGGCGACTATCCGTCAGGGCGTGACGAAAGGTGAGGGGTTGACCGTCGGCCAGACAGTGAAAAAAGGTGGGGGCCGCATCTTGGTGGAGGACGCCCCCGGCCTGGTGCTCGTGGGGGGTCGTGGTGTAGCTGTCTAGGCAGTGGAGGGAAGCCCGATCCTGGGTGTAGAGCCACAGGCTGACCCGATGGAGGTCGAGGGTGCGGGCGGCGGTTTCAGTCAACAGCCGCAGCCCGGCTTGCCAATCTTGCCCCCCCAGGGCGCGGTGGTGGGGGAGGGCTGTCAATACCTGGTTTTGGAGGAGCAGCCGGGTCTGGCTGGCCTCTAAGGTGGCGCGCAGGGTCTGCTGTTCGGCGGCCGGCCGGCCGAGGGCAAAGTAGAGGTGCTGGCCCTGCCACTGAAGATAATGGGCAGCGAGGTTCACCGGCAGGAGGTGACCACTGCGGGTATACAGTTGAGTGTCAAAGCAGCAACTGCGCTGCCGTTGGACAATATCCCAGTGGAGTGCCCATGCCTCCCGACTCCAAGCGGGGCTGAGGTCGTGGACAGAACCGGCGAGTAATTCAGTGCGCTCTATTCCCAGGGCCCGACAGAGGGCTTGATTGGCATACCAGAGGCGGCCATCCGGTTGCACCCAGAGGGCTAAATCGGTGCTGGCGTCTAGGGAAAACTCGAGGAGCGACCCAATATGGTGGCCGATTGCAGCATTCATCGGGGAAGACGGGAAGCTCGATGGCCCCATTGTAACGTTGGTTTACGGGATCACCCGGCCGGCCGGCCGGCCTTAATCGGCCCTTAAAATAGGGGGGTTGTCTTCGCCCAGCCAATGGCCAGCCCGCCCCGCACGCCTCCAGTTGTAACTCTGGATCAGCATCCCCTGATCCAGGCTTTGGCCCACGCCATCCTGGATACCTGGGCGGCACACCTCACCCTGGAACCCTACGCCCTGCCAGAGGATTTGGGGTATGTGGAGGGGGAATTGGAGGGAGAGAATCTGCGGATTGTCAACCGCTGTTACCAGACGCGGGAGTTTCGCAAGTTACACCTAGAACTGGCTCAGGTGGGGCGCAGCTTAGATATCCTCCACTGTGTGATGTTTCCCCGGCCGGCCTACCCCCTGCCCCTGTTTGGCACGGACATTGTGGCCGGCCGTGGCCAAGTGAGCGCCGCCATTGTCGATTTGTCACCCGTGCATGGGGATCGCCAGTTGCCAGCCCCCTACTCTGTGGCCCTAGCGGCCCTGCCACCGATGAACTTTACGCAGGTGCGTGACCTGCCCGCTTGGGGGGATATTTTCTCGCCCCATTGCCTCTTCATTCGGCCGGCCGATGGCCGCGAGGAAATCCAGTTTGTCGAGCGGGTGGCCAACTATCTCCGCCTCCACTGCCAAATCGCAGTGGCCAGTCAGCCTGTTGCTTCCCCCCAAGCCGAAGAACTGCTGGCCGGGCAGCGCCATTACTGCCAACAGCAGCAACGCAACGACAAGACCCGGCGCGTCCTGGAAAAAGCCTTCGGGGCGGCTTGGGCGGAGCGTTACCTGACCACTGTTCTCTTTGACTTACCTCCTGCTCATGGCGACTGAACCGGATTACTACGCCATCCTGGGGGTGACCTTCTCGGCTAATCTGACAGACATCAAACTGGCCTATCGCCGGCTCGTCAAGCAGTTTCACCCCGATGTCAACCCGCACCTGACCCACCACAGCGACATCGCTGCCATCAATGCTGCCTACGCGGTGCTGAGTGATGCTCGCCAGCGCGCCGCCTACGACAGTCGCCAGCGCCAACCGGAAACGGCCGGCCGTGCCCAGCGCGCCGCCCAAGCTGGCAGTGCCCACCAAGCTCGCCAGCACCAGACTCAGGACTTAGATACCGCCTGTCAGACCTGGGTGCAGGAGGTGTTTCATCCGGTTCATCGCCGCATCAGTCGCATTCTGGGTGCCCTGCGCCGTCAGATGGTCACCCTAGCCGCCGACCCCTACGACAGTATGCTGCTCCAGCGGTTTCAGGACTACCTGGCCGAGAGTCAGGGGGTGCTCCGCCAAGCCGAAGCCCTGTTTGCGCGGGGCAATCCACCGCCCACGGCGGGAGCTGCGGCCTGCCTCTACCACGGCCTGAACCACACTCGCGAGGGGTTGGAGGAACTGGCCTACTTTCCACTGGGTTTCAACGACCACTATTTGTATACCGGTGAAGAGCTATTCCGGCGGGCGGCTTGGCAGTTGGATTTGGCGATGCAAGCGGTGCAGCGTTTGGGTCACTGATGTCCCCTCACCACCGCTGGCTGAACTTGATCTGGAGATAGCGATCCACCAAGGGCTGCACCAACTGGTCGGCCGGCCGATCCAGCACCAGCACGCCCTGACCGGACAATTGAGCAAGGGCAAGTTGGCGCTGATGGCCGAGATCCAGGGCCACGGCTCGCGGGTAGGCGTCTGCCAACTCAGTCACCGGCCGGCCGGCCACCCATTCCAGTCTTGGGTCGGCCAGGGTGACACAGAGGGGCAAGTGGCGGGGAGCCAAACGCCTGAGCGCCACCATGAGATCCGCCGAAGCAGTGGGGTCGACAACCTCGGTCAACATCACCACTAGGGCGCGACGGGTCTGGTGGGCCATCACTTCTGCCAGCGTCTCCAGGTAGTGGGGTTCCACCCGCACCGGTTCCACCGCACTCAGGCGCTCGATCAGGCGCTGCACGTAGGCTGGGCCGCGCTGGGGGGTCAGCCAGCAGTGAACGCCCTGATCGATGACCGCCACCCCAACTCGGTCACCCCGATGGAGGGCTGCCAGGGCTAGGGCTAGGGCGGCATTCAAGGCCCAGTCGAAACGGGTGAGGCCCTGCACCCGGGCCGTCATCAATCGCCCCCGATCCACCACCACCACCAGGGTCTGCTCCTGCTCCGGTTCCAGAACGCGCACCACCGGCCGGCCGGTGCGGGCTAGGGCTGGCCAATGGATGAGGCGTGGATCATCGCCGCTGCGGTATTCCCGGAGTTCGGCAAACTCAGTACCCAGGCCCAGTCGCCGCCGTTGCCGCACGAGGCCACTCCCCTCCAGGGTCAGACGAATCGAGAGTTCTCGCAGGGTGAGCAGATCGGGAAAAACCGCCGTTGAGGTGGCGGCAGGCACTGTCCAGGCCCCCCAGACCCAGCCCCCCGGCCCCCGCTGCCGCACGGCCACATCTCCCCAGCGCCCGGAACCCCGTTGGGTAGGGCGGACATGGTACCGAAGGGTGACGGTTTGGCCGGCCGCCACCTGGGTTTGGAGCCTGGCCGGTTCTCCTGGGGCTGTGTCGGGAAAGGTATCCCACAGACACACCCAAGCTGGGGCGGGGCCGGCCGTCACTTGGAGTTCCACCGGATTCTGGCGACCCACAGAAAGGCGGCCTAGGGGCTGACGCACCACAGTAACCCGCTGGGCCTGGAGTCGCCGCCCGTCCCTAAGACACAGAATCAATAGGACACCGTTCCAGACTGCCAGGCTGGCGAGGGCTTCGCCGCGGCCGGCCGCCGCAGCCACGGCCAACCCAATTCCGCAGCCCAGGGCCAGCACCCCATAAACACGACGGGCAGGCAGCAGGCGCATCGCCCCACGGATAACGGCCGGCCCATCCTGGCACGGGGTTGGGGGGCTGTCAAGGTGGTCGCAGCGAGGTTTGATAGAATGCTGGAGCGGTTCATACCAGGTACACAGTCACTGTTCCCATGGCTAAGCGGGCAATCACGCTGGATAAGTTGGCCTTCCAAGAAGGGGATAGTGTCTGGTTCCGGGCCGACATCGGGTCTCGGCTGATCTTCCGGGTCAAGGATCTCTACCTCAAGTCCAACGGTCAGCCGATGGCTACCCTTGCCTGCAAAGCCTGGGGAGAACACCAGTACGCCCTGCCGGCTTTGCTGTTGGAAAAAGTGCCGGCGGACATCCTCGACAAAATTGCCAAGGCGCGGGAAGCAAAGCGCCATGCCGCCGAGCAGGAGAAGGAGAGTCGCCCCGCTCAGGGTGCTGCTGAAGAAGAGCGGCCGGCCGGCGTGGAGCGACCCAGCAAACCCATCAAGCCCAAACGTTTTGACTTTGACCGCCGTTGACCCCCTGCCGTCCCGGGTTGAAGCGCTGCTGCACACCTGGTTCGGCCGGCCGACGGAGGTGGGTTACGACCAACCCCGCCCGTTTTGGTTTCGCAAGGATCCCCAGGTAGACGCGCACCTGCGGGCCCTGTTCTTGGAGGACTATCAGGACGCCGCGGCCGGCCGGCTTGCAGATTGGCAGACCTGTCCTTTGTCCTGCCTGGCCCTTGTCCTGCTCCTGGATCAGATACCCCGCAACTGCTTTCGCGACCAGTCCCAAGCTTTTGCAACGGATTCTGAAGCGCTAGATGTGGCCCGTGCGGCGCTTACACAAGGGTTTGAGCAGCAGGTCACCCCTGTCCAGGCTTGGTTCTTCTACCTGCCCTTTGAGCACAGTGAAAACTTAGCTGACCAGGAGGAATCGGTGCGACGCTTTCGCACGCTCAGCCTGCGCCATCCAGCCAGTGCGGACACCCTGGACTATGCCGAGCGGCACCGGGAAGTGATTGCCCGCTTCGGACGGTTTCCCCACCGTAACGCCATCCTCGGCCGGCCGAGCACCCCTGCGGAGATGGCTTATTTAGCTGAACCTGGAACGGGATTTTAGCCCAAACATTTGGAACCTACGCGTCGAGTTTTCTTGGGATAAGACTCTAGTAGCCCCTTGCAAACATGAGGATAAAAATGAGTACGATCATCCCAAATATCAAGCCTGTCATGGCAATGAAATTGTCGACAAGATTTACGGAAAATATATCCTTGTATTTGTCGTACACTGATTGGATAACTAGGTGAAACTTTAAGAGATCCACGGGAGGTTTTTCAGTCCGATCAATTTTACCCAATCCTGGAAACTCACATTTCGTAAAAACTTCCTCTCCATAACAGTGACATGCCTTGATTTGATCGGGAGTCAGAGATTCTCTTGCTTGATCCGTTCTTGACCAGCAGGCATCAGAGGCAACTTCCTTACCCAACTGACTCAGGGTGACTAGGGCTTCAAAGGGATATTTAGTAATAGTAACCTGATTGATCAAACGACCAACCGTATTGAGGTCTTGAACAGGCAGAATTCCACCTCCAAAGATAACTTGAGGAATTAAAACCAGGATGGTCAGTAAGGGGGTGACATTCTGATTTGGGGCAATTGCTGAGACCGTCAGTCCAAGAACCATGCTGGCCAGGGAGGCTAGAAACATGCTCAAGTACATATAGGATACTGTAAATGTGTCTTCAGGCATGGTTACCGAAAGATACATAAAAAGGAGTAATACAGCACTCTGGTAGAGTGCCAAAAGGGTGGCTAGAAAAAGCTTTGACATGAGGTAGGGAGTCAACCCTTGACCGGCACTTCTTTCCCTTTGATAAATAGCTTTTTCCTTGGCAATTTCCTGCATCATGGATAGCGATCCCGCCATCACAGACATAATGACAGCAACAAAGAGCATTTGTATAGCCTGAGCCGCGTCGCCAGTTTTTCTAGAAAAAATATCTGACTTCCACAGGGCAAAATTAAGAGAACCCAAGAAGGGAGCCACAAACACTATAAGAGCCAGGTTGAGCTTATTTCTGATTAAAATTCTTGAATTACGGTGGCATAATGTGCGCCATTGATGAAAGTAGGATGGCTCACGCGCGGTTGGAAAGTCTTGATTCTTTGGGATGGTCTCTTGTCGTTTTACAATGTACTTTTCGTAGGTATCGGATGTGTGGAAGCGCGCCTCCCATTCTTGGGGGGAAAGCTGCTTTTCTAAAACCTTATAAATGTCATCAAAGCTTCTTGTCTTAAAGTAGGCATTGATTTGACTTGAAGAGCCGAAGTATGCGAGTCGCCCTCCCTTTGCTAAGAAACACACGAGGTCTGCAATGACAACATTTTGAGTGGCATGCGTGATCAGGGCAACGGTACTCCCCCTATCCGCAAGGCCCCTTAGAATCAACATGATCTCGTGCTCAGTGCCTGGGTCTAAACCTGAAGTAGCCTCATCTAGGAAGAACAGCTTGGGGTCACTGATCAGTTCGACGGCAATGCTGACTCGCTTTCTTTGTCCCCCACTTAACTTTCTAATGGGCGTGTTCTTCCTGTGGGAGAGATGAAGCTCTTCCATAAGCTGCATGACTCTGCCCTTTCGGTAGGCTTCGGAGGCATGGGGTAGCCTTAATCGAGATGCGTACCGAATGGCTTCCAGAACCGTTAAGTCAAGATGAACAATGTCATCCTGAGGAACATAACCAATTTTCATCCGGATCGAATCGAGGTGATCATATAGACTGTGGCCATTAATAAGAACCTTTCCTGTGGGCCGATGCTTGCCATTCAGGGCATTGATCAATGTTGATTTACCTCCGCCACTCACACCGGCAATGACAACAAATTCACCAGGGAAGAATGTTAGGGACATTTTGTGGAGAATGATAGAGCCAAAAATAGGTCTACTTCTCCTCTGAATGTCCACGGCATCCAATCGAATGCCCCTTGAGAGAGGTTCATTGAGTCGCAAAGAGCGCGCCGAGGTATCCAGAAACCTTTGGGGAGTGGCCAAGTCAATCTGTACCTCTGCGATGAGACTACCTAGCTGAACAAGAGTCCCGTTGGTCAGTGTTCTTCCTTCACTTCTCAAGGATTTCTGATGTTTTGGATCACTTGCCTTTTGGGCATTCAGTAGTAGGAGCCTATACTCGCCCTCCTTCCAGACGATCTGAGCATGCTGATCATCAAGACCATGCCCCTGTAGGGTTAGATCATTGTTTGCACTACTGCCAATGCTGAATGGATTTCGGTTGATGGCAACTTTTCTTGGGTCGCCCGAATGAAGGAGAAGATATAAGGAAGGTATAGGCATCGCGCAGGCCCGATCTCTATATCTGGTCATATCCAGGTCTAGCCTAGCTTAGGTCGATAAAGCCTCAGGGTTGCCTGCATTACCTCTAGGGGGCTTGAACTGCGGGTCGGCTATGACAGCCTGACTTTACTTCAGCCCCCAACTAACAGCTTGTGCGTAGCGTCCGATCCCGACAGACCCGCTCTAGGGCCAACTGAATGAGTCGATCTACGAGATCAGGGTAGGAAATGCCACGGGCCTCCCAGAGCTTGGGATACATGCTGATCCGGGTAAACCCTGGAATTGTGTTGATTTCGTTGATGTAAATCTGACCCTCTGGAGTCAGGAAAAAATCCACGCGTCCCAAGCCCTCGCAGTTGAGGACACGGCAGGTCTGAATGGCTAGGTCTTGAATCCGGCCGGCCGTGGTTGAGTCAATGGGCTGGGATCTCTAGACGCACGCCCTTTTCATCCAAATACTTGGCGGCGTGGGAACAGAACTCGTCTTGGGGCACTACACTGGCCTGCCTCTCCAAGCACAACAAAGCCCCCCAAAAGAGGGCCTGTTGTTGGGTGTTTTTGCTGGCAGATTTGCTCTGTAGCTTGGTGGGGATTGACCCGACTACTTAGGGCAAACCGGCTTGTTGTTGGCGTTCAGGAAGATGGTGCCAGGGTCGCCATTGATGACAACAGGCACCTTCTCTTCACCGACGACCCGGAACATGTTGGGGCGCTGAGCACGGCACTTCTTGACACTGGCGATCCAGGCATCTAAGGCTTGGCTGTATTGGCGCTGGTGGGGTGGGATGTCATCCAGGTTAGCTGTGCCATCTCCGGTGTAATCCCGGAAAGGCGCAATCTTGAAGCCGTCGGTGATCACCGTGTTGGTTTTGATGTCAGCTTTCTGGGTAATTCCCAATTCAAAGGGCAGGGTGAAATAGAAAGGATAGGCGTAGGGAGCCTTGGGGGGGAAGGACAGCTTGGCTCCAGGAGACATCATCCAACTAGGCCAGGGCTCGCCATCAGCCGCTGGAGTTTCCAATTTTACGGCAGCAGGCTTGGATTGAGCCGTGGCAGGCAAGGACAGGCTGGCGGCGGCCACAGCGCCTAAAACAGAAAGACGGAAGAGGTAGGTCAGACGCATGGTATCTCACTCCTAAAAGGTCAGGACGTTCCCAAAGGGGCCTCCCAAGGGTTACCTCAGAAAACTGGGAACCGTCTCATCGGGGGTGAATTTGGGAGTGTGTAAGGAGGCGGGGGCGACCGGGCTGAACGTGAACCACTAGATTCTGTCGGCTCTCGGTTTCTCCCGTAGCTCGAGGACAAGGGTTTGCTTTTAACCTTAACCGGAAGTCGCCGTAGGCACAATGGGTTCGCCCGAATTGGGTGGCCGGCCGAGTGGTAGGCTCAGAGCAATAGGCATTTTGCAATCCCGGCGGCGTGGTGATGAAAACCCTAGCGATTCCGACGGACTTGGAACAGGGGGTGGCTCGGCCGGCCGGTGTTTGGCTCTGGCACGGGGTGGGTTTGGGACTCGCTGTCGTCCTCGGCTCCCTAGCCGCTTGGGGCCGGCCGACATTTTGGCAGGAGCCTCACCATTTGGTTCTGGCCGTTTTGGTGGCAGTGGCCTATGGCGCAGCCTTGACCGTGGGGGAGCGCATCCGGCAGTTGCCCCAGGTGCGGATGGTCGGACTGGTGCTGGTGACGGTCAGCCTCTGTTTCCTGGCGGTGGTGGCCCTTGTCGCCTTGGCACGTCTTTACTATTCCCGCAGTTTTCTGGGTACGGCCTATGGGGTGACCCTGGTTAGCCAGGTGATGGCCTACCAACGCCAGCGGCGGCGATCGGTACGGTTGGCGGTATTGCCGGGGGGGATTGCTCAAGACCTCGTGCGTCTGCCGGGGATCACCTGGGTTCTCCTGGAGACTCCCCATTGGCCGGCCGGCCGGGGTCTCGATGGCGTGGTGGCAGATTTACACTTGCCACGACTTGGGGAGTGGGTGCGGTTGCTGGCCAATTGCCGCCTGCGGGGCATTCCGGTCTACCATGCAGCGCTTCTGTGGGAAACCCTCACCGGCCGCCTTTCCCTAGTTCATCTCCGGGAAGGTGCCCTAGAACTGACGCCTCCCGCAGTTTACCCCCGACTCAAGCGAACGTGGGAAACCCTCTGGGTGCTGGCCACAGCTCCCCTCACCCTGCCCCTGATCCTGGTGGTGGCCCTACTGGTGCGCTGGGATTCACCTGGGCCGGTACTGTTCTGGCAGCAGCGGATGGGTCAGGGCGGCCGGCCGTTTTGGATGGTCAAGTTCCGCAGTATGGTGCCTGACTCGGAGGCTAGTGGAGTTCGCTTTGCCAGCCGTCAGGATCAACGGGTGACCCGCTTGGGCCGAATCTTACGCCACTACCGCCTGGATGAATTGCCTCAGCTATGGCATGTGCTGGAGGGCAAGATGGCTCTGATTGGGCCACGACCAGAACAGGTCACCTTTGCCCAGCAATACGAAGCTGAGTTGCCCTTCTATATGTGCCGCCATTTGGTCAAGCCGGGGATCACGGGCTGGGCACAGGTTAACCAGGGTTACGCGGCTGGAACCGATGAAACTGCCGTAAAGTTGGAGTATGACCTTTATTACGTTAAATACCAGTCCTTATGGTTGGATGGCCTCATCGTTTTCAAGACCCTAAAAACTATCCTGACAGGGTTCGGTGCACGATAGTTTTTACGCTTAGCGACTAAGGATTACTAACTCATTTCAACTGTTCATTTTAGACAGGGCGTCGATATATTTGACGTACCAAGCTCTTGTTTTCAGCACTAGAGAGAGGAAGTAATGCGCAAGCCTTGATAATGTCAATGCTTTCATTTCTGTTCAGTTCTCTCTCTCACTGCCAATTAGGCTCATCAGGGCTTTGAGGGTCTGAGTGCGCGCCCGTGCTTTGACGGTGATCCCGTAGACCACTATCCCAACCAGGGATGCCAAACTCCCCCCAGCGAGTAAACCACCCACCAGATCATGGCCCAGTACGATCAAGTAAGTACTACTACAGATCGACAAGCAAACCAGCACAAAGCCTAACCAGAATCCCAATTCTGTGTGGCGGGTATCCCCTAGAAAAACTGCTTTTTCGACCTCAATGCGGTGGGCAGCCTGCTGTTCCAGCAACACAAGAATGCGGCCGGCCAGCCCTGGCTCAAGCAAGTCGTAGGTTCTGAGGACTTCAGGTGCAGGCAGGCCGTCTAGGACTGATCCACTCATTCCACAAATATGTCTATCAAACGAATCCTGGGTTGCGCGCCGCAGGGGTTCCTGACTATGGCCCCCTTCCCCCAGTTCTCTCAGTAGTCCCTGGGTGGGTGGCAACATCTCATCGCCTAGGGATGCAGAACCGGGTGGGGTGTCGCCCATAGCTGGGTTCTCGATCACATTGTAGGTTTGGGCGTGGGGCCAGGACAGGCACACTATCCCTGCAGAATCCGCAAAAAACGATCTAGCCTAGCCAAAAAGCCCCCCCCGGCCGGCCGGGGTTTATCGGTACCTTGAATGAACAGTTCTTCCAGCGCCTCGGCATTCGGCCGGCCGTCCAGTTCAGCCAAAAGCTGGAACGTCTGATCCGTCTCCCGCCAGACCTGCCAGGGGCCGGGATAGGTGCGACTCAGGGCACCCTCATCCAGGGGTTGCAGGTGGTAGCAGACCTCAAAGGTATTCAAAAAGCGCTCCCGCAACCGCCGTCCCGCCAGACCAATGCCCACCGTGCCCGCATCCTCCAGCACCCCGTTGAACATCACCAACAGCCGGCCGTCTAGGGTCTGGGCCAACCGCTCCACGGCCTCGACATCGGGAGCCGTGGGTGCCACCAGCAACACAGCCGCCACCTCCGGCGTCAGGCGTTCCCGCAGGTCGCTGATTTGGAAGGGCACCGTCCCCCAGTCCCGACGCGCCAGGGCCGCCGCCCCCGCGTCCGGAAACACCACCCGCAGCGGCGAAATCTGCCCAGCCCAAGCCGTTGCCAGTTGCAACGCGGGAGCCATCGGTTTCAGTTCCGGCAGCAGCAGGTCAATCCGCAACCGCGCCCGGCCGGCCGCTAGGGCCACGGCTTGGGCCGCTTGAGCTTGGGCCACAGCCTGGTCAAGGGTATCTGGCAAACTCATCGCCCCACCCCCACCAGCCGGCCGGCCGTGAGTCGCTCCAGAATTTGTGTCAGCGCCAGGGCCACCCAGTCCACATCGGCGGCCGTGGTGGTACGTCCGAGGGTGAGGCGAATCCCACAGCGGGCCTCCCGGTCACTGAAGCCCATGGCCAACAGCACTGGACTGGGCTGGGTCTTGCCACTGGCACAGGCGGAACCGGAACTGATGCCAATTCCAGCTAGATTCAACTGGCGCACCAGGGTCTTGCCACTCCACTGCTGCCCGTCCCCGGCCGGCCAGACAAAACTGAGGTGGTGACAGAGGCGCTGCTGTCGGTGTCCCGTGGGGATCAAATCCGTGGTGGCGATCAACTGGGCCAATAAGCGTTCCCGCAACTGTACCAACCGTGCACTTTCCGCCCAGCCGGTTTCCATCGCGACACGAGCCGCCTCCCCAAACCCAGCAATGGCTGGCAGGGGCGGTGTCCCTGAACGCAGACCCCGCTCTTGACCACCTCCCCACAGGTGCGGCTGGAGGGTTGCCCGCGGCCCCACCACCAGCGCCCCGCAGCCTTGGGGACCGTAGAGTTTGTGGGCGGACAGGGAGAGCAGATCAACCGGGAGTCGCGCCAAGTCGAGGGGCGTCCGGCCGGCCGCCTGCACCGCGTCCGTATGGAATAACACCCCGCGTTCGCGTGCCAGTGCCCCCAGGGTTTCAATGGGCTGTACCGTCCCCACCTCGCTCTGGCCATAGACAATGGAGACAAGCACCGTATCCGGTCGCAAGGCCCGCGCCAAGTCCGCCGGATCCACCCGGCCGGCCGCATCCACCGGCAACCAGGTCACCCGCCAGCCCTGCCTCGCCAACTGCTGGATCGGCCCACTCACCGAGGGATGCTCCACCTGGGACGTGATCAGATGCTGGGGCCGGTCAAACCCCGCCGTCACCCCCAGAATCGCCAGGTTGTTGGCCTCGGTGCCCCCCGACGTGAAGATCACCGCGTCGGGTTCAGCCCCCACCAGTTCAGCCACCTGGGTGCGCGCCGTCTCCAGCACTAGGGCAGCCCGTTCGCCCCAGGCATGGGTACTGGCTGGATTGCCCCACTGGTCGCGCAGAGTACGGGCCATCGCCTCCACGACCTGGGGATGGGGGGGCGTCGTGGCACTGTGATCCAGATAAATCTGCATGGGTTACTCAAGCCAGGACAGCCGGTTCAACCAGCGGGCCAGCCGCATCCGCCACGTGGTGTAGACCGGCGGCTGATAGTATTCTGCCATCAACCACCCCACCCAGAGGGCGTGGGACACCAGGGTCAGTCCTGTCCAAAACAAGGGAAACCACACTAAAGGGGCATCGGGCAGAGGCGGAAACAGCCAGTAGGCTACCCCCACCATCAGAGTCGGCACCAGAATCAGCGCCCCGGCCAGTACCCAAACCTCCATGCCCAAGGCCGGCCGGGCGGGTCGCACCAGTTGCCAGCCCTGCCCCTGCCACCGCCACACCAAACGCTGGGGACTGTCCTCCAGTCGCACCGTACCCTGGGCGAGGTCGGCAGCGAAAATATGCCGACAAAAGCTACAGCCAAAGGCATCCATCAGGGCGAGACCCCGCAGATGTCCGTGATGACAGACCGGGCAGAGATAGACGCCCTCAAGGTCAAGGGGCTTGCCGGCCGGCCGGGGGCTTTCCATAGGGCGGTCAGAGTTAAACAGGTACGCTCCTGTGACCGATTCTCCCCCAGGGACGCGGCCGCGGCTGTTAAGAAGTGCTGAAACTGTCCTCTAGTCTCCCGCCAACATGACCCCGGCCAGACTTACTCAAAATCGTTATGACTATGATATAGTCTTCATAGTCCGCAATAAAGGAGCCAACCCGATGACGACGCACGGATGTCTGCAAGTGGGTCAAGTCGCCCCTGATTTCGAGGCCACAGCGGTCGTGGATATGGAGTTCAAGACCCTGAAGCTTTCCGAATACCGGGGCAAGTATGTGGTGCTGTTTTTCTACCCCTTGGACTTTACCTTTGTCTGCCCCACGGAAATTATTGCCTTCAGCGACCGCTACGGCGATTTTTCGGCCCTGAACACAGAAGTGCTGGGTGTGTCGGTGGATAGCCAATTTACCCACCTCGCCTGGATTCAGACCGACCGCAAGGAAGGGGGCCTGGGGGAACTGGCCTATCCTCTAGTGGCTGACCTGAAGAAGGAAATCAGCACCGCCTACAACGTGTTGACGGAAGATGGGGTGGCCCTGCGGGGTCTGTTCATCATCGACCGGGAAGGGGTGATTCAGCACGCCACGATCAATAACCTGGCTTTTGGCCGCAGTGTGGATGAAACCCTACGGGTGCTGCAAGCGATTCAGTATGTCCAGAGCCACCCGGATGAGGTGTGCCCCGCCAACTGGCAACCCGGCGAAAAGACCATGAATCCCGATCCGGTGAAGTCGAAGGATTACTTCGCGGCGGTCTAAGCACCGAAGTAGGCACCTGATTCCGTTCACTCCCTGAGTTCGACCTCCCTGTTGTGGGGAGGTTTTTTTTTGATTGAGAGCGATTACCCTCTCACGAATAAATCCAGGGACTGCAATAGCGACATAACCGACTGAATTTCAGAGTACTTTGCTAGCTGGCAAGTACAGCACATGTGGGTAGTAGTAAATAAGTAGTGAAAGCTTCTTTAGGCCGAGTCTAGAGATGCATTATAGCAGAAGCGTTGAAAACAGACACAAAACTTTACATCTTATCCAACAAGGGTCTCTGGTAGCAGATCATAGCTCCAATGGATGATTGTGCACCGACGAC
>JACYLR010000166.1 GCA_015272465.1 Gloeomargaritaceae cyanobacterium C42_A2020_066 | reverse complement strand
GCACTCGGTGAGGCCCGCATTGTGGATATCAGGCGTCGCTTGCACCCGGCCCCGCTGGTACTGCTCCACGTAGCGGTCGGCAAAGCAGGGATCGGTAATCTGAGCACCTAAAGCTCTGGGATAGGCACCGACAACGGATTCAGCGACGATGGTGCCTTGCCAGTGTTCATCGAACAGGTAGACGACACAGCGGTCGGACTGGAGAGCCTCACGTACCTCGCGCACGGCGGTGTCATAGATCGCCGTAACGCTGAGGGACTCGCGAATCCGCAGGGTGAGGGTGTTAAGCAGGCGGGCCTGATTGGTTTTGGCGGCCTGATCTTGCAGAAGTAGGGCCTGATCAAGGGCGTAGCCGACCTGGAGGGCCACTTGGCTGAAGAAGTCAACCTCGGCCGGCCGCCACTCCCGGGGTTCGGCGCACTGGTGGGCGATCAGCAGGCCCAGGAGTTGGTCATCCTTGAGCAGGGGGGCGACCAGATTGGCCCGTACCTGGAACCGCTCCAGAATTTTCAGGTGGCAGTCCTGGAGGCCGGCCGTCTGGACATCGTTAACAGCCTGGACGCGGCCGTTGCGGTAGGCGTCGATGTAGCGGCCCCGAAAGCAGGGGTCGTCAATTTTTTCCTGGAGGGCGGGTGTCCAGCCGCGGGCGACGGATTCGGCGATCACGGTGCCCACCCACTGACTATCAAACCGATAGACGACAACCCGGTCGGCCTTGAGGGCTTGGCGCACTTCCCGGACAGTGGTGTCGAGGATGTCGTGGGGGTTGAGGGAGCGGCGAATCTTGAGGATCAGATCCCGATAGAGTTGGGTGCGGGCAGTCTCTGCTTGGGTCTGGGTTTCCAGATTGCGGATTTGGTGGGCAAGGTGTCCGAGCTGACCGGCGACTTGGCCTAATTCATCGGTGTCGGGGAGCGGGATGGCGCTCTCCAGGTCTCCTGCTCCCAACCGGCCGGCCGCTGCGGCGAGGTTTTGGATAGGACGGGTCACCCGGCGGTTCAAGAGGGCAGCGGCCGCGCCCCCAATCACTAACCCGGCAACGCCGCCTAGGCCAATGGCAGCCCCCCAACCGGCCGGCCGCTCTAGGCGTGTTTCTCCCGGAGCCTGACCGACGGCGACATAGGTGGCGATGCCTGCCCCCAAACCCGAGAACAGGCCCGCGGTGACGGCCAGGGTGGTGACCAGTTGACCCAAAGGGCGGCCCTGAGGCAGGGTAACGGGCGGCAGGGGTGTCTCCAGAGCATCCACGGGGAGCCGCACGGCCGGCCGGCCATTGGGCGGGGGCGGGGGCACCAAGCTGGAAGACGGGTCGCGGCCGGTCAGAGGGGGTTGGGGAGGGGTCTGGGTCATGGTGGGCCTGGCCTAGGACAGAGGGGTGAGGGAAAGCCGGAATTCAGGATCGGGGATACGGGAGGACGAACCTGTGACGGGGCGGCAACGGAGGCCCAAGGACATCAGGCGGGGGCGGCCGGCCGGAGGCTCTCCAAGAGTGCCCCCATGTCCAGAACCAGGTGGGTAGCCCCTTCCGGATGGAGCCAGTAGCCCCGCAGGCAGGCGGTCAGTTCAGGGTTGGACAGGGAACCCAAGGGGGATTGGATTTCGGCGAGGTCGAGATTGAGCATGGCTCCCACCCGCTCCACCAGTAGGCCGAGAGTTTGCCCCTGATGACGGATCACAAGGCCGAGACAAGCGCTCAGGGGGTGGGCCTGATCGAAGAGGCCGGGGAAACCCAGATGAACGCCCAAATCCAGGAGCCAGAGAACCTCGCCCCGCCAGTTGGTCACCCCCACCACGGCCGGCCCCATGTCGGGAATCGGCACCAGTTGCGTCGGATCCAAGGTGAGTACCTCCACCAGGCTGGTGGCCGAGAGCAACCCCCAAGTATCCGGGGGCAGGAAGAAGCTGAGGCAAAGTTCCGTGGCGCGGGTGGTGGTCATGATCTCAGTAGCAGACCAACCGACTGTAGGACAATTCT
>JACYLR010000162.1 GCA_015272465.1 Gloeomargaritaceae cyanobacterium C42_A2020_066 | reverse complement strand
GCCCAAGAGCCAGTACCGGCCCCCAGCCCAGAACCCTCACCAACCCCCACGGCCCAAGCACTCGCACCTGTACCCAGGCCCGTGCCTAAACCCGTTGCGGTCGCGCCTTCAGTACCCCGGCCTGTCTTTACCCCTGCCCCCCGGCCGGCCGCCGTGGCTCCGGCACCTGCCCCAAGTCCCACTGTTACCGCTCCCCCTAAACCTGCCCCCCGACCTCCCCAACAAAGTGGGCCGGCCGGCCTTTTGGCGGGAACTATAGCCCGCAATGCCGAAGGTGGGGGTGGCCTGACCACCACGCCCGCTAACAGTCAGACCCCCAACAACCGTCAAGCCAGTGCCCCCGCTCGTCAGGATGTGGATCTGGGCCCCTACCTGGCAGCCCTGCGGCGTCGGGTGCAGCGGGAGTGGAACCCTAATTCTCCCAACAACAACCGCCAAACCGTTGTCGGATTCTCCATCGCCCGCAATGGTCAGATTTCCAACCTTCAGGTGATTCGAACCTCTGGCTCTAGTATCACGGATCAGGAAACCCTGAGTGCTGTGCAGCGAGCCGCCCCCTTTGCGCCTCTACCGGAGCAGTACCCCCATCCCCAACTCAACATCGAATTCACCTTCAATATCTTTGTGAGTGGCGGGCAGAACTCCCAGATTCGGGGAGGATGGTATGGGTTTTGAGTTTAGCTGCCTCGCCTGACCCGCAATCCGTGAACCCTTAGGTTATCCCTGCATGGCCGCCATTCAGCGATTATTCATTAGTGGTGGGGTCGTCATGTGGCCCCTGCTTGGCTTCTCGATCCTCACCGTCGCCCTGATCCTGGAGCGTATCTACTTCTGGGTGCAGGTGACGGGTCGCCAGGAAAGTCTGGTACAAGATGCCCTCGATCTCTACCGCCAAAACCCCCGCTCAGCCCTCGCCATGCTGCGGCGGAATCGCAACCTGCCCATTGCCCGAATCTTCATCGCCGCAGTCATCCTAGAGCAGCCCTCGACAGAGGAGTTTCGCTTAGCCTTGGAAACAGCCGCCCAGGCGGAACTTCCTCTGTTAAAGCGCTTCAATACCATTTTTGAGACAGTGATTAGCCTCTCACCGCTCCTCGGACTGCTGGGTACCGTTTTGGGGCTGATCACCGTCCTAGCGAACTTGCGGCTGGGGGATGTCGGCGCGACCCAAACGGGTGCGGTCACTGCCGGGATCAGTGAGGCGCTGGTGTCCACGGCATCCGGGTTGGTCGTCGCCATTTTCACGCTGCTGTTTGCCAACGTGTTCCGCGGCCTCTACCAGCGGCAGGTGGCCCTGATTCAGGAGTATGGGGGGCAGTTGGAATTACTCTATCGCCAGCGCAAGGAGCGCCCTGAGGTAACTGATGCGTCTACCCACTGAACCCGATCCCGGCCCACAGGTGAACATTGTGCCGATGATCGATGTCATCTTTGCGATTCTGGTCTACTTCATTGTGGCCAGTCTGTTCCTCACCCGTAGTGAGGGGTTGCCCGTTAACCTCCCTAAGGCGACCACCAGCGAGGCCCAAAACTCACCGCCCATTACCGTCAGCCTGGACGCTCAGGGCAATCTCACGGTTAATCGTCAGCCCAGTGCGTCGGCCGACCTGCGCGCCACTGTGGAGCGATTGGTGCAGCCCGGCCGGCCGGCCGTGGTGGTGATCAACGCCGATGAGGGGACAAACTACGGCCAAGTGGTGACGCTCATGGATCAGTTGCGCCAGATTCCGGGGGTGCGGCTGGCGATTGCGACGCGGCGGCCCTAGGGTCGAGAGGAATCGTCTGGCAACCGAGGTGGCGTGTGTAGAACGCTTCCGTATCCACCAGGTTGAGGGAGGCCAGAATGGGGATTGCTGTGATGAAGGTGGGCCTATCCACAGCCAACTTGAGGGATGAAGACGAGTGGGTACCGTTGACCAGGGTAGCCCTATCGCCCCCTGCCCAGGCCGGCCGGGAGTGGCTCAGGGAAAGTTCCGTTTCCGGCCGAGCAGTGCATGAGATTGACAGCTTGTGAGCTACTGAAGCTGCCAATACTTCCTCAAGTTATAGCCGATTAGATTAGGAATGCGACACTCTATTTCCACAGTAAGCACGGA
>JACYLR010000031.1 GCA_015272465.1 Gloeomargaritaceae cyanobacterium C42_A2020_066 | reverse complement strand
TTGTCCGTGCTTACTGTGGAAATAGAGTGTCGCATTCCTAATCTAATCGGCTATGTCAATTCCGCGGACTGGAGCATATCCAGCAGAAACTGAAGGTCTCGTTCCATAAATGACTTGGGCAGAGGACAAGATTGCTTCTCGACGTAGATAGTTGCGGCTAGTTTCAATGCCCTGGCGTGTGATCAGATCAACCTCTCGCTGAAAAAGGGCTGCCAATTCTGCTTCCATTAACTCCAGTCCATGAAAAGTAGGGTGGCAATGAGGGTGGAATTGCACCATGACATCGATATCGCTATCTGGCTGAAAGTCGTCCCGTAGAACCGAGCCAAACAGTGCAAATTCGACGACTTGCCACTTTTCACAAAAGAGCTTGATTTGCTCCATGGGCAGTTTAATGGCAATTTCACTCATAAATGCTCAAGATGGCTTGTACTCACAGTTATATTTAATCCTGGGACGCCGCAATGATTAGCCTATATCAACTCCCCTATGGTGAGGATTGCGGGGTATTCGGAGCCGTGACAGCCGCTTGGCGCGGATCAAGGTTCAGGAAGAGGGTGCTGCCCCCCTCTACCCGCAACACTTGGAGGGGCACCGGCCGGCCGGCCGCCTTCGCTTCTTCAATGCGTCGCTGGAGCACCTCGTAGAAAAGGAAATCAGCGAGTTGGGCATTGGCAGCCGCAGCTTGTCCCTTCAGTTCAATGCCCTGTTGGTTAGCCCTGGCCAGAATCAACTGCCGCTCCGTTTCCTGGCTTTGGATGGCGGCCCGCACACCCGCTGTCTGGGCCGTAATCGCCGCCACCTGCCGCCGCTCAATCGAGTCCTTGAGGGCCTGGGGGAAACTGGGTGTGCCGAGAAACACCCCCTCAATCTCGATCAGGGGTGCCCCTTGGTCGTTTCCCTGGGGCCGGGGCATTTCTGCCTGAATCAAACCCTCGGCTTGGCTTTCAATCTGCTGCCGGGCCTCCTGGTTGTAAAATGCCTCCGACTCAAACCTCGCCGCCACATCGCGTACCTTGGCCCGCACCACCGGCACCACCACCGTTTCCATGTAGTTATCCCCCACAGCACTGTAGAGGTCGTCCAAGGTTGCGGGGTTAGGCCGCAGCGCCACATGGACTTCTAGGGTAAAGGCTTGCCCGTCCGCACTATTGACCGAAACCGTTGGCCCTGCCTTTTGCCCCGTTTCTGTGTCGGTAAAGGACCAGACCTGGGTGCGGACATTGAAAGTAATGGGGCGGTCAACCACAGGCAGCATCCAGGATGCCCCCGGGGGTTCAATGCGACCCTGTTGCAGGCCCCGAAACACGTTGAAAATGATCGTCGCCCGACCTGGGGGTGTGACGTAGAGAAAGGGATTGACGCGGGTCAGTACCACCGGAATCCCCAGAGCCACCAGCAGTAGGAGAACCTTAGGGACACGAGTGAGGGGACTCAGCAGGCGGGTGATCACAGGCAGTCCAGATATGAGAACTTAACGGGTCACGAGGGTCTCTAGACTCTCCCCCAGCACCTGGGACTTGAGAATAGCCAGATAACGGGGATTGCGAGTCAAGGCATCGGCCCGCGCCTTGAGAATGCCCGCCTCGGCTTGGGCCTGGGAGACCTGGGTGCGGGCTTCCTGGCGGGCTTGCTCAATTTCAAAGCGCTTTTGGAGCAATTGGTTTTCGGCGATCGTCTTGGACTCAATGGCCGTGACAAAATCCTTGTCAAACTGCACGTCCCGCAGCAGGACATCCAGAACCCCGATCCCGTAACCCTGCAAGTAGGCCGCTAGATTTTCCCGAATCTGGGCTTGCAGGGCCGGCCGCTGCGTGGAGTAGAGATCCTGAGCGGAGAAATTAGCTGTGGCCGAAGTCACCATCGATTGGGTGATGGGGGCAATCCGATCGATATACTCCGTGCCTAGGGTGGTGAAAACTTGGGGGGCATTGGCAACCCGAAACTGCAAGGTCATTTCCACCCGCACTTCCTGGCCATCGCGGGTCAGGCACACCAAGCGGCTGCTGTAGGCCCGATCGTCCCGGTCTTTCCAGGTGAGGGCCTGGGTCTTAACATCAAAGCCGTAGGTGGTGGTTACCAGGGGCAACACCCAGTGAAAGCCCGGAGTTAGGGGCTGGGCCTCTATACCCTGGAGCCAGTTA
>JACYLR010000117.1 GCA_015272465.1 Gloeomargaritaceae cyanobacterium C42_A2020_066 | reverse complement strand
GCACCTGAAAGTGGATCGGTGGTTGTTATTACTGCAAAATCCCGACACCCACCACTACGAAATCACCTATCAGAGTCATCGCAAGCGTCCCCTGGCTGGCCCGCTCTCGGCCCTTCATCCCCTTGATCAAGAACTTTTAGAGCAGAATACCGGCGCCATTGGGATCGCCAATTGGGGGTCAGACTTGAAGTTTATGACCTGGCGGCACACCCTCCTCAATCAAGGGGTGAAATCCCTCGTCGTGGCCAATTCGGCGCCTGGACAATCGCCTGCTGGCCTCTTGGTGATTGCCCAAGGGGAACCCCGTCACTGGAGTCCTGAGGAGTGTCAGCTAGTGCAGGCGATTGCCCAGCAGTTGGGGGTGGTGGTACGCCAGTGGCAGTTGGAGCAGCAGAATCAGCAGCAACAGGATATGTATCGGGCGGTTTGCCAAGGACTGGAACTGCTCCCCGACTTGGAGTTGGGGGATGCGTCCCAACTGCCCCTCCTGAAGCACATGGCCCAATTGCTCCAGGTGCCCCAAGTCGCTCTCGTCACCTGGACTGCGAGTGACCGGGTGGGCAAGGTTTTGGCGGCCGACCCGACGCAAGAGCGCTTTAGTGTGGCGACGGATCAAACCGTGGATACCGAACAGGATCCCCTGATCCAAGCTGCCCTCGCCACTTCTGGGCCTTGGCTGCAAAATGCGGTTGAACTGGAACCCAGTACGCGCCAGTGGCTGACGGGCCTGGGGATTGGGCAAGTGCTTGCCCTGGCCCTCCGCCCCCAATCGGGGCAGCCCCCTACGGGCGTGTTACTGGCCTTAGATGGCCCCCACCAGGTTTGGCCAGATCGCTTACTCCAGTTCATTCAATTGTTGGGTCAGCAGTTGAGCCGCACCCACCGCACCCACAACTTGCTCCAGATCTTTCGCAACCGTGCCCAAGAAATGGGTTGCCGGCTGTGGCTGTGGCAGTGGCGGTGGCAGGATCTACACCGGGAATTGGAGCGGTTGGCCCAGAAGGATCCCCATGACCCAGAGGTTGGCCATCGTCTGACCAATCTGCTCAAGGCGGTGACGCTTTGGCCCGATCAGGATACAAAGCCTCTGTTGGGGGATGCACTCCAGGCTATTGCCCTACCTGGTTTGTTGCGCCGAGCGGTGGATCGGGTGGGGGATATGATCAGCAAGCGGCAACTGTGGCTGAAGATTCACCAAACGGCAACGGGGCATACCCTGGGGCATCCTTTCCACCTGGAACTGGTTTTGGGCCAGTTGCTCCAGTTTGCCTGTAGCCGATCGCCAGTGGGGGGGCGGGTGGATGTTTGGTGCCAGCCCGTGGATGAGCAGTGGTTGGAAATTGTGATCACTGACTACGGGGCTGTTCTCTCGACCCTGCTGGAAGCCCTCCAAGCGGCCGGCCGGCCGGATCCCCTGGCGCCGTCGCCCCTAGACCAGTCGCCGGGTCGAGAGCTCAGCCTGTGCCGGTTTCTGATGGCTGAATCGGGAGCCGAATTGACCTTTGAACGCTTGCCCGACGGCCGCTTTTCCAGTCGCCTCTATCTGCCGGCCGGCCGCACCTAACCCACCAAGAAGGTCTCTTCGGGATAGTGGGTGCGAGTGGGCTTTGGATCCCCGACTAGGGCGCTCATCAGCAAAAGTACCCCCACCCGGCCGGTGTACATGGTGCAAATCAGAACTAACTTGCCCAAGGGAGAGATTGCTGCGGTGATGCCCATGGATAGGCCAACCGTGGCAAAGGCAGAAACGACCTCAAACCAAATTTGAATAAAGGTGAACTCGGGATCGGTGAGAGATAAAAGGGTGGTGGCAACGATCATGGCTCCTAGGGAACCGATAAAGACGGCAATGGCCTTGTAGACCAGTATGACGGGTATCTGACGCTCGTAGAGAATGATCTCCTGTTGACCATGCAGGATGGCCCGGGTAGCTCTCACCAGAACCCGAAGGGTCGTTGTCTTGATTCCTCCGGCAGTACCGCCAGGGCTGCCTCCAATAAACATCAGGGCAATGCAAATGAATAGGGCGGTGGTGCTCATTTGACCAATATCAATGCTGTTGAAGCCAGCGGTACGGCTGGTCACAGACTGAAACCAGGCCGCTAAGATTTGGGATGACCAGTCCAGTTGCCCGAAGGTTTTTGCGTTATTGATCTCAATTGCCCAGAACCCACCTGTTCCCAGGATTAATAGTACGAGGGTTGTGCTTACCACGACTCGCGTATTCAGGCAAAATCGGGTGCGTTCTGTGCGCCGCTGAACCCAATCTCGGCACCAAAGATAGACTTCGATCAGAACCTGGTAGCCAATCCCCCCCGCAATAATCAACCCGGAAATGGTGCCGGTCACGAGCGGAGAACCCACATACCCCATCAAACTGTCCTTGAATAGGCTGAAGCCCGCATTGTTAAAGGCGCTGACACTGTGGAACAGGGCTAGCCAGAGGCCTTGGCTCCAGCCATAGTCGGCTGCAAAGGCAGGCAGAAGGAGAAATGTGCCCGTGAGTTCAACAATGGCGGTGGTCAAGAGGATCGAAAACAACAGTTGGCGGACTCCCCCCAAGCCAGATTGATCGAGGGCCTGCTGAATGGCCAGCTTATCTTTGAGCCGAAATCGGCGGCCGAGCAGTAACACCAGTACTGTCATGGAGGTCATGTAGCCCAACCCGCCAATTTGAAAGAGCAGCAGAATACAGGCTTGGCCCCAGGGGCTAAAGTAGGTGCCCGTATCGACTACGGCTAGGCCCGTAACACATACAGCAGAGGTCGAAGTAAAGAGGGCAATGATGGGTGCGCCCCACTGGCCACTCTGGGTGGCAATCGGCAACATGAGCAGCAGAGTGCCGAGCAAGATGACACTGAGGAAGCCCAAGCAAATGGTGCGGGCGGGGGTCATGGCAACCCAGGAGAAGACTGTCCCATTATTCCCCAGGGCCTCGTGGGGAACAAGGCCGGCCGGTGGTACGATTTAAGCCAATTGTCTGGGTAGGAGGGTGGCGATGGGCGTAGCATGGGTCTTTCCGGGGCAGGGATCCCAATCTCCAGGGATGGGGTTGGATCTGGCTACGCATCCCTTGGGCCAGCGGCGCTACGCGGAAGCGGCTGAGGTATTGGGCTGGTCGGTCGTGGATATCTGCACCCCCCCGGCGACCGACCTGAATCAGACCCGCCATACTCAGCCTTGCCTGTACGTGGTGGCGGCTATTTTGGCGGATTTACTGCGGGAGCGGGGCCAAGCGCCCGATGGGGTGGCAGGTCATAGCCTGGGAGAGTATACGGCGCTTTATGTTGCAGGGGTCTTTGACTTTGCCACGGGTCTGGATCTGGTCAATCAGCGGGCAAAACTGATGGAGATGTGCGGGGAAGGTCGGATGGTGGCCCTGGTGGGGTTTGACCGGCCGGCCGTGGAGGCTGCGGTGGCCGCTATTCCCGATGTGGTGCTAGCGAATGACAATCACCCGGATCAGGTGGTCGTATCGGGCACGTCCCAGGCTGTAGAGACACTCCTGGGGCAAGTCAAGGTGAAGCGGGCGGTTCCCTTGGCGGTGAGTGGTGCGTTCCATTCGCCTCTTGTGGTTCCAGCCGCCGCTGCCTTTGCCCAGGTGTTAGAGCGGGTTCCCTTTCGAGAGGCCCAAGTGCCAGTCTGGTCCAATGTGGAGCCAACGCCCACCCAGTCTGCTGAGCATCTTAAGGCGAGGCTGGGGCAACAGATGACTACGGGGGTGCGCTGGCGAGAAACGGTTTTGGCCTTGGCAGCGGCCGGCCTGGACACGGTGGTGGAGGTTGGCCCAGGCAAGGTGCTGACGGGATTGGTCAAACGCACCGCCCCCGACCTGAAGTTGGTGAATATAGGTCAGTTGGCAGACCTACCTTAAGCAGTGACCTGAGCCTGTGGCCTTCGGGTCAACCGATTCCTCAGGAAGCCTCCCCAGCTCTGCCTGGAGCCTGAGTGGGATCGAGACCTGTAAGCTGTGCCACCTGCTCGACCGTCATTCCCTGGCCCAAGAGAGTCTGCATCACCTGGGTTAACTGGGCTTCGGCTCGGTCTGCCCGTTGCCCCTCCTGTTCTGCTCTTTGTCTTTCCTGCTCCTCTGGGGTCGGTAATAGGACGCCCTCCAGGGTGGCCCAGCGCAACCAGGTGGCCTGGATTTCCCGATAGGTACCTGACCATTGTTGGAGGGCCAGTCCCAGTGCCCCACTCACCAATTGGTGGCGGTCATTGGGCAGTAAGGGTTGGTAGAGGCCCTGCTGAAGGGAAAAGCCGGCCCAGTCTTCGGGAGCAAAGGGGTCATACCAAAAATAGTCCGGTACCCGCATGTGGTCTTGGTAAATCCGCTTCTTTGCCGTTTTATCTGCGACTGTTGTGCTGGGCGACAGGAGTTCGATCACCACATCCGGGGCTTTGCCTTCTTCCCAAACGACCCAACTGCGGCGCTCACCCTTAGGGACTCCCAAAACAATGAAGACATCTGGCCCTTTGAAATCCTGGTTGCGCAGTTGGGCAAGACTGTAGTAGACAAACATATTGCCACTGACGAATCCGTCCGCCCGCTCGGCCAGCCAGGGCACGAGGCCATCGATCAACAAGTCCATCTGGGCTTTGTGGCGCGCACTTTCCATCGGGACGCCGTCATCGTAGGGCAGTTCAGCCTGGGTCGGTGGCGTGGTGATCCCAAGAGGAGTGGCGGGGATTTCAGTCATGGCAGTACCCGTGGGTGGAAGCCCCACTGCTACTGTAACGGCCGGCCGAGAGAGCGTACACTCGGTACGGGTGACCCCACCTGAACAGAGGTTCAGAGGTAGTTATGGCGGGGCTGGAAACGCTACGGCAGGTGCAACAGGTCGCAGGGGGACGGTTCTCGGCGGCGGGGATTCCCCTGGATTTTGGCCAAGACGCGGCCGGCCGCCAGGCTTTAGAGACAGGCTCAGCCTTGGTGGATCGGAGTCACTGGGGCCGGTTGCGGGTGACGGGGGATGACCGGATTCGCTACCTCCACAACCAGAGCACGAATGATTTTCAGGCTCTGCAACCGGGTCAGGGTTGTGAGACGGTGATGGTTACTTCGACGGCCCGCACCCTAGATTTGGTGACAGCCTATGTGCAGGCGGATGCCATCCTGCTGTTGACCAGCCCCCAGCGGCGGGACTTTCTGGCGTCCTGGCTGAATAAGTTCATTTTCTTTGCGGATCGGGTGGAGGTGGCAGATATCAGTGCCCCTACGGTCAGTTTCACGCTGGTGGGGCCGGCCGGCCGTGACCTGGTGATGGGTCTCAGCGATCAGGTTCCAGTGGACTTGGAATTACATGGTCATCAGACGGTGGACTGGCAGGGCTATCCCCTGATCGTGGCGGTGGGCAGTGGGTTGGCTGCACCCGGCTATACAATACTTGCGCCTGTGGAGGCGGCTGCACCCCTTTGGGAAACGCTGGTGCAGGCTGGTGCAGTGCCTGTGGGCGAAACCCTCTGGGAGGAATGGCGGCTCAGCCACGGCCGGCCGGCCCCTGACCGGGAACTCACCGAGGACTACAATCCCTACGAGGCGGGACTCTGGCACTGCGTCTCCCTCAATAAGGGCTGTTACATCGGTCAGGAGACCCTAGCCCGTCTGAATACCTATAAGGGGGTCAAGCAGCAGTTGTGGGGTCTGGCGCTGACCGGGCCGGCCGAGCCGGGGACACCGATTACGGTAGATGGGGAGAAGGTGGGGGTCTTGACCAGCTATGGGGAAACGCCGGCCGGCCATCGGGGCTTGGGCTATGTACGCGTGCGGGCTGGGGGGGCTGGGTTACAGGTGCAGGTGGGTGAACGGCCGGCCGTGGTAGAGGAACGGCCCCTTCTCAGTCGGGGTTATCTGGATTAACACCTTCTTCCGGTGACTCAGCTAGCATGGTTTGGATGCATGGCTCAAGCAAAGGCAGGTGCTGTTCAATCACATTGGCAATGGTCTGAGGATCGATGTCACCCAGATAGTTATGCACAAGGATGTTCCGAAAACCACTGATCTCTCGCCAGGGGATCTCGCTAAAAGCTGCTTTCTGGTCATCGGGCAGTAAGCGCGTTGCTTCCGAAAGAGTCTGTAAGTTCCGTAGAGTGGCATCCTAGAGGACATCATCGCGCAAGATATCACCACGCTCCTGTATACGCCGGATTTTGACAATGGAATCTAGAATGTGGCGCGCATAGAGCTGCCAAGGCTTGCTCATAGTTCCACGGCTTCTCGCATCACCATCTCGCGGATATGGCGGTTCAATTCATGTTCCGGCACCACATCCACCTTGCGACGCACGATTTTGGCAAGTTCTTCGGTCAGTGGCAGGCGCTGGGTAAACAGGTCGTAACCACGGGGAAACTCCACGAGGAAATCCACGTCACTGTCTGGGCGCTCTTCACGCCGGGCCACCGAGCCAAAAACACGGATACGGCGCGCACCGTACTTCCGAGCCAATGCTGTGATCGCCGCTCTTTTCTGATGCAGTTCATCGATCAGCATAGGTTGATCAACACACGTGCCCTAGCACCAGCCTAACCCTCTATATCGTCCGTCCCCGTATCAGCCCACGGCAAGCGTCGGACAGAGCTAGACAATGGACGCGTCCCGCACATCGATGCGCACCCCGGTGCGCCAAGATTGTCCGGGGTCTCTAGGGTTCACGCGGTCGTGATGGCTGAAAAGGTCAGATCCTCCCTCATCACGCAATCGTTCGCGAAGATGATTTCATCTCCCCCGGACGGTGGCGGTGATAGTAGCGACGAGCCTTGTGCCGATTTCCGCAATCTTCCATTGAGCACCAGCGACGATTGCCCTTACGACTGGTATCCACGAAAAGCCAGCCACAGGCTTCCCCCGGACAACACTTGAGACGGTGACGCAGGTTTGAGTTTGCGAACAGTTGGGCGGCCTCCCAAACAATGGGCCACAGCATCGCATCTAAATCCTCAGGCCGGGTATGCCATGTCCAGGCACTGCTCTCAAAGACAACTCGCAAGTGCCCCAGTGCCGGGGTGAGTTCCTGCTCAAAAACCTGCACCGCGGCCATCGGCGGGGGATAACCCGCAGCTAGGGCCACGCCTAAATCGTGAATCGCAGTCCGCAGCGCCCGACCCCGTTCCAACACGATGGCCGCCTCCTGCGGCCGGCCGGCCGCCTGGCTCAGGGACTGGTTGGTTTGCTCTAGTGTCAACAGTCCGGCCCCATGGCTCCATTGCACAAGGTCGCTGTAGTCCGTCAGCCAATCCTGCTGGCACTGGGAATCTTGCCACTCGGCGGTGTTGGCAAAATCCAGGGCCAGATGGCCTCCCACCCGTGGTAGCGCGATGATGGGGGCAGTGTTCATGGTGTTCTCCCTTCCCTGGCGATCTCTAGGGTAAGGAGTTCAAGCCGCTTAGTGTGGGGTGGCGGCTTCAGACCACCGCAATCTATTGGGGACGCAGGTGAAGCAATTCTTCTAGAGACGCCAGCAGTTCTACCGTGACGGATTGGAGCTTGTCCTCTGGCCCCACTTCAAACAACCAGCGCACATTGACCTGGAAAATTAGAGCCTGCACCCGACCCCGCACCTCCAGCGTTTGGGTCTGCCCGGTTGTCAGCGGGTGGACGGTTTTGGGGTAGAGCTTCATCCCTAGGGCTTCCCGGCCCAGGTAGGCGGCAATGGCGGCCGGCCCGACAATACCCGACTCAAATGGGGGATAGAGCACCCCGTTCTCGGTAAACAGGTGGGCTGCGGTGCTGTAGTCCCCTTGGTTCAGTGCAGCAAAGTAATGCTCCAGCAATGGATAGGCTGCTACGGCTGGCGATAGATTAATGGTTGCTGTGGCCATGATTCTCCCCCTAACGGTTAGTTGAGAAGCGAAAGAACCCCCCACCCCCAAGGTCTGAGGGAGTAGGGGGATGGGACTTTATCCGTAATTCAATCTGAGGGGTTAGGCGAGGGGATCAACGCCCATGTCCACCACCATCTGCCGCAGGGCGGTGATTTGCTGGTTGAAGGTCAATTCCCGCAACCGGCTGAGCAGGACAGAGACAACCCCGGCCGGCCGGTAGCCGGCGGGCATGGGTACCACGGGGCCACCCATCCATTCCGCCAGTTGATACCAAAACGCCAGCTTGGTGTTGGCACTCAGGACGCCGTAACCACGGGTGAAGGGGGTGTTGCGGCCGGCCGCAAGGTCACGCATCATTTCCAGTTGCTGATCGTGGCTGGCGGTCTTGATCTGGTTCAGCAGACCTTCGGCCAAATGGAGACGGGCAGCACCAGGGGCCGCTGGGGTAATGGCCCGACCCAGATCCAAGTAGACATACCAGAGGGCGGCCAGTTGGTCATCTACCGTAAGACGCTTGAATTCGCTGACTACTGACGCAACAGCGCCTAGCTCATTGATCCGCGTGGTGCTTTCTGCGACGTAAGTCATGATGAACCTCCTGCAAGGATGCCCCGACGGTTGCTTGCCTTGGGTGCGGGGCCGTTGACCTTATTATGTAACATAATCTTGCAAAGTGCAAATAAATATTTCAAGTCCGTAATATTACCTTGACTGAACTCCACCTCTAGTATCTGTGTAAAGGATGCTCCGGGTCAGGCGGGGCGAGTGTCCTGCGGGGAGACTCAGGTTCAGGGTGAGACTCCCACCGCGACCAGTGGGGTGTCTAAGTATTTATGCTCATTGTAGGCTGTTTGAGCCTATTGGCCGCATTAGAGGCCATGGTTTAGTGAACTGTGGGGGGCGTTGGCGCAGGTGGTCGCCGCTTGCTCCCTCAGCTCCACATCAGCAAGAGCCTTAGGGTGCAAGCCGCTGTTGGGCTTTTCTCAAGGCTTCATCGGGGAATTCCCCCAGGAGGGTGGCCTCAATGGCTCGCCCCAAGGCCCTGGATAGTCGGCTATAGCCGGGTGCTAAGGGTCGGCTCTGGGCTGTGGCCATCTGGTCGAGAAAAACCGCCACGGCCGGCCGTTCGCGTAGCCATGCCTGGTAGGGGGCACTTTGGCGCACCGCCTGATTCACCGGCAGGTAACCCGTTTGTGTGGCCCAGGTCTGCTGAAAATCCTCGCTGAGGACGTAGGCGAGAAACTCACGGGCCGCCGTCTCTCGTTCCGGTGTGGTGGCGCAGACAAAGAGATTCTCCCCCCCCAGGACTGTCGCCGGCCGGCCGGCCTGGGGGATGGACATCACGCCATAGTCCACGCCGGTTTCGTCCAGATAGCCCAGGGTCCAGGGGCCGGTGAGTTGCATCGCGACCTTGCCCTGGAGAAAGTCCTCCTGTTCGTAGCCCCGCTCTGGCTGAGACAGGCGCGCTGCCCCGGACTTGACCAGATCGGCCCAAAACTGGAGCGCTGCTAAATTGCCCGGGTTGTCCACCTGCGGCCGGCCGGCCGTCGTCAGTTCCCCTCCAGCGCCGAACCCAAAGGGTAGCCAGGTAAAGACCGTCCATTCTCCCTGACCGAGGGGCAACAGCAATCCGTACTGATCCGGCCGGCCGTCGCCATTGGTGTCCTGGGTGAGGCGCTGGGCCACCGTCTGTAGTTCTGCCCAGGTGCGGGGCAGTTGGCTGATCCCAGCTTTCTGGAACAGGCTTGGGCGATAGAATAACCCGACATTATTAGTAGCCATCGGTACCGACCACAGGTGGTTTTCCCAGGTCATGGTGCTCAGTAGCGCCGGTTCCAGAGTATCGAGTAACCCGGAGGTCTCCAGCCAGTTCTCCAGCGGCCGAATCGCCTGGAGTTCTACCAACTGCCCCGTCAGGGTGGGGGCATACCAGAGGAGATCGGGGGCTGCGTTGCCGACCACCGCCGCCAGGATTTTGGGGAGTTGTTGATCCGCCTGGCCAATGTAGCGGGCTTCGATTTGCAGCTTGGGATGCTGGCGGTTGAACTGATCGACCAGCCGCTCAAACACCAGTCGGTTGGCCGGGGGATTGATGCCGTGCCAGAGCGTGAGGTGGATCGCCAAGTCGGCCGGCCGGGGTTGGCAACCGCTCAGGGCCAGGCATAGCCCAAGGATGAGTAGGCGAGAACCTAGCCAGCGCCAAACCGGTTGTGTTGCCACAGTCTACTAGCCACCAGCGGCCAGGCAGGAGTCCACCCCCAGTTTGCCACTTAGAGCGGCGTGTCCTAGGGGCCTATCTTCTTCACCGGTAACCGCTCTGGGTACACGCCTATAACCAGACTCTATTGACAGTAGAAGCAAATGAGCCAGGTCTTCCCGGCTATCTTATTCCCAATCAATACGGCGGGCGGTTAATGCATGGAGATGACCTAAACCTGAAATAGTGGCCGTGATCGTTCTCCCACGGCTCGCCTCAAAAAGGCTAGACGCTGGCGTCTATTCCGGCGGAAACGCCTGCTGAAGCTCCTCATCAAATAGATCTGCTAGAGAAGCCACCAGCGTAATCGTCCGGCTGATTTCCCCTGCCGATAGATCGGCGACCGTGCGCGCCGCCGCCACCACCACCTCGTCCCCCAGCAGGGCAAATCGGGCCTCCATCGTGGTTGTCCAGTTCAGGTGCAGCAGCCGCCGGTGTAGGCCCAACTCATCCTTGACCGGCAACACCAGCACACACGACCACACCGTAAACACATCGGCCTCCGTGGTGCCCGTCAACTGCACCAGTACCTCCACCGTGCCGTAGCGGAACCGCCAGAGGTATCCCTCATCGCTGTAATTGACTTGGGCAGAATCGGCCTCAGCCAAGCTGCTGATCACCGTCTCCACCTGGTCAATCAAGTCCAGGGGGGCTTCCAATGTGGGTAAGTAGTCAAAACCAGTGTCCATACCCGGCTCCGAGGTCAATCGCCTTCACCCTACCCTACAGGGGAGCCGGTTGGTGACGAATCAGGTTGAGGAATTCTTCACGGGTTTTGTGGTCATCCTGGAAGACCCCGACCATGGAACTGGTCACCGTCCAGGAACCGGGTTTTTGGACGCCCCGCATCACCATACACATGTGAGAGGCTTCGACCACCACCGCCACGCCCCGTGGGGCGATGATCTCCTGCACCGCCAAGGCCACCTGCCGGGTGAGGCGCTCCTGCACCTGGAGACGACGCGAGTACATCTCCACAATCCGAGCTAGTTTACTCAGGCCAACAATCTTGCCGTTGGGGATGTAGCCCACGTGGGCGCGCCCCATGAAGGGCAGCATGTGGTGTTCACAGAGACTAAAGACATTAATATCTCGCACCAGCACTAACTCGCCGTGATCCTCATCAAAAACGGCATTATTCACCAATTCGTCTAGGGATTGACGATAGCCACCGGTGAGAAACCGCAGGGCCTCAGCCACCCGCTTTGGGGTTTTGAGTAGCCCCTCCCGGCTTGGATCTTCGCCAACGCCCTCCAGCAGGGTACGCACGGCATCCACCATTGGATCCTGGCCGGCCGGTGTCTCCTGGCTCGTGGCTAGGGTGGTGACCGCTTGGGCAAAGTTGTCCAGGTAGCCATTCTCGCGGGAGCCGTTGGGTTCAGATTGAGTCACTGACATAGGGTTAGGGGAACGGACGTAGGGTGATGTGGGGAGGATTCGGACGGGTTAAAAAGCCCCACCGCGGGGCATCAGCACCAGTTCTTCCACGGCGGCTTCCTCCGGGAGTAAGGCCACGTGAACCAGGGTTTGGGCAACGATCTCGGGGGTGAGCATAGCGGCCCGGTTAAAGTCCGCCTGCACCGTGGGCGTATCCCAGATCGGGGTATTCACAGCCCCTGGGCAGAAGCCGCAGACGCGAATGCCGTGGAGACGTTCTTCGGCGGCCAGAGTCTGGGAGAGCGCCAGCAGGCCAAACTTACTGACACAGTAGGCTCCCCAATCGGGGAAGGTCTGCCGGCCGGCGATGGACACGACATTGAGAATGGTGCCGCGGTGCGCTGCCCGCATCGCAGGGAGGACGGCTTGGATACACTGAAACGCCGCCGTGAGGTTTAAGTCCAAGACCCGCTGCCAATCGGCAAGGGGGGTATCCGCCAATCCGGCAGTGTAGCCCATCCCCGCATTGTTGACCAGGATGTCCACCCCCCCTAGGCGCACCACCAGATCCGTCACAGCCGGCCGTACTTGGGCCACCTGGCTCAGATCGAGGGGCAGGGCCACCGCTTGCCCCCCCAAGTGGGTAATTTCTGCCACGAGGTCATCGAGCTCCGCAGCCCCGCGACCGATCAGGGCCACCGGCCGGCCGGCTTGGGCAAAGGCTAATGCGGTCGCCCGTCCGATGCCGCGACTCGCCCCCGTAATCACCACCCAGGGAGAAGCCGTCATGGGCTAGGCTGCCCCTTCCAGGAATACACCCAGGCGGCGGAACTTGTCGTAACGCTGCTGTTGGCGCTGGCGACCGCTCAGGTGGAGCAGGTCTTCCACGTGGCTAACTAGGGCATTTTTCAGGGTTACCGTCGCCTGTACCGGATCGGCATGGGCGCCTCCCAGGGGTTCTGGCAAAATGGCATCGACGATGCCCAACTGGCGCAGATCCTGGGCGGTAATTTTCAGGGCTTCGGCCGCTTGGGGTGCTTTTTGGGCATCCTTCCAAAGGATGGCAGCGCAGGCTTCCGGCGAAGCCACGGTGTAGACCGAATGTTCAAACATCAGCAACCGGTCGCCGATGCCAATGCCCAAGGCGCCGCCTGATCCACCTTCCCCGATCACTGTGCAGATAATCGGCACCTCAAACCCAAACATCTCCCGCAGGTTGACGGCAATCGCTTCCCCCTGCCCCAACCGCTCACCCTCCACCCCTGGATAGGCACCGGGGGTATCAATAAACGTCACGATGGGCAGCCCAAACTGCTCGGCGTGGCGCATCAGGCGCAGGGCCTTGCGGTACCCCCCTGGATTGGCCATGCCAAAGTTGCGGGCCACGTTCTCCTTGGTATCCCGACCCTTTTGGTGGCCCAAAAACACCACCGGCCGGCCGGACAAGCGGCCCAAACCGCCCACTAGTGCTGGATCATCCCCCCCACTCCGATCTCCGTGAAGCTCTAGCCACTCGTCGCTGATGGCCAAAATGTAGTCCAGGGTTGTGGGGCGACGGGGGTGGCGGGCTACTTGCAGCCGCTGACTGGCACTGAGGCGGCTGAAGATTTCCCGACGTAGATGGCCCGCCCGGCTTTCTAATTGCTGAATTTGCTCCGAGACATCAACCCCATTTTCCTGGGCGAGTTGGCGCACTTGATCGATCTGGCTTTCAAGCTCCACAAGGGGCTTTTCAAAGTCCAGCAGAAGAGGTTTGCGCTCGGAAGGCATCAGATCAGGGAGGAGGGAGCCATAAATCTGCCAGTATCCACGTTAGCAGATTGGCTGGAGTGTGGCGTGGTATGGGGCCTGGGAGCAGCCGCAAGGTGCCAAACCCCCGCCATTCTAGACCTGAATCGGGGTATCGGGAGGGGGTTGGTCTGGGTAGTTGGGGTTGAGCGAACTGGTGGACTGCCCGCCGCCGGGGTATCCCCGGACACCTACCTGGTTGGCCGACCGTCAGGGGTTAGATAGTAGGCAGGGCTGCTGCGCTTGTGGCAGGGTCAAGGTGGAGTTTGAGCTTACTGAAGGTTCCTGTCGCCGTGTCGCCCCCAATCCCCGTTTTTGTCGCCACGCGGCGGCGTCTCGCCCTCTGGTATGCCAGCGTCACAGCCCTGCTGCTCTTGGCCTTTGCCTTGGGGTTCTACACCTACGTACGGGCCACGCTGATTGAGCGGATTGATGACACTCTCGATCATGTGGCGGAGGTGATCCAGCGAGCTACGGCCGGCCGGGAGGGGTTACTGTGGCCCTGTAGCGAGGCCCTCGACTGTGGCTGGGAATCTCTCACCGCAACTGTGGATTTGGGCGCAGAAGAAGACCGGATTGAATTGGAGTGGTTTGGTGTCGATGGTCAACCCCAGTGGTCAACCCTGGCCCACGGTTCCAGTCCTCCCCTTCATCCCCAGAGCCGGGAAGAGACGGTGTACATCAGCGGTGGCTATGGGTTGCGCCAACTCACCCAACCCTTTTATCGGGATGGGCAACTCCTAGGCTATTTGCGGGTCAGCCATCCCTGGTTTGAGGTGACGCGCCCCAGTCGCCAATTGTTTCGCGATTTGGCGGCCGGCCTGTTGGGCATGGTCAGCCTTGTGGGGGCGGCCGCTTGGTTCCTCTCCGGGTTGGCGATCCGGCCCGTGCAGGCAGCCTTTGACCGACTGGAGCAATTTACCGCCGATGCGTCCCACGAACTACGCACCCCCCTCACCAGTTTGCAAGTGACCTTGGAGGCCGCCCGCGCCGTGCCTAACCTGTCTCCTGCGGTGGCTGACCATCTGGCGGTTCTGGCGCGGGTGAGTCGGCGGCTGAGTCGGTTGGTGGATGACCTGCTGTTCCTGGCCCGCCGAGATAGTGGCCTCGATGCGGGACCTTGGGAGGACTGCCCCCTGGATGCGCTGCTGATGGAGGTGGTGGAGGAGCAGCAGCCTCTCGCGGCCCAGCGACAGATTGCCCTCAGCCTGGCATTGCCCCCGGATGACTCGCCCGCCCTGACGGTACCCGGAGATTACGGTCAACTGGTACGGCTATTCACCAACCTGCTGGCTAATGCCCTGCAATACACCCCGGCCCAGGGACAGGTTATGGTCAGCCTGATGCCCCAAGCGGCCGGCCTAGAGGTGCAGGTACGCGACACCGGCATCGGTATTCCAGAGGTGGAGCAGGCCCACATCTTCCAGCGTTTTTATCGGGCCGACCCCGTGCGTAGCCCCAGTCCTCACCAGGGGAGCGGCCTAGGCTTGGCGATTGTCCAGGCGATCGCCGACCGCCATCAGGGCCGCCTTGAACTCCAGAGTCGTCCCCACCAGGGCACCACCGTGCGGGTTTGGTTGCCCGGCCGGCCGCCTAGGGGGGGGCCGCTGGCTGGAGATAAATGGCGCGAATATCCTCTGGCAACCGGGTCAGCAAGTCCTGATAGCCCTGCTCCAAAAGCTGAGTGATCTGCACCGCTGAGAGCTTGAGGTTGGCCTGGGACAACTCAGCGGCAAGGGCTTCGGCCGGCCGCTGCTGCACGGCGCCCATGATCAGGAGGGTGCGGAGCGGTGGTGAGACATCGGCAAGGGCCTGATCTAGGTAGCACCACAGGGGCGGCGGCAGGGCGGGTAGGGCATAGCGGATCGTTTCCGGGGTCGGAATCTGACGGTCATGCAACCACTGGGCCGTGGCCTTGACCAGCCAGGCTTGCAGGGCCGGCCGGCCGTTGCTGTCAGCCCCTAGAGATTGGGGGTCAAGCCGGCGGAGGTGGCCAAACAGCGTCCGCCACAGGTGCCCAAACAGGCAGTCGGTTTGGGTGCGTTCCGGGGCGGCGTGGATGAGCAGCGTGTAGGTGAACAGCCCATAGCGACAGAAGAGGGCGACAAAGTAACGCCCCTGATCGGCCTGGGTTTGGAAGCCCTGGAGCAGTGCCCCGTCCGACTCGGCTTCTAGGGCCTGAACCAGAGGATGATAGGATTCGGGTAGATCAGGAAGTTGCACGGGATGCCTGCGGTTGACCCATCTCGGCTTCTCCCAGTCAGTTTACCGGAAGCCCGCTGTCTTTCCTGCTGCCCATGTTGGTTTTTGCGCTGCCCAAGGGTGCTCTGCTGACCCCAACCATTACCCTGCTGCGCCACGCAGGTCTTGACTTCAGCCCGTTTTTGGAGGCCGGTAACCGCCAACTCCAGATTCTGGACAGTACTGGCCAAGCCCAGGGACTCTTGGTGCGCGCCCAAGATGTGCCGGTGTATGTGGCCTATGGTCAAGCTCATGTGGGGGTCGTGGGCTACGATGTGCTGGCGGAAAAACAGCCGGAGGTTGCCCAACTCCTGGACTTAGGGTTTGGCCAGTGTCGCCTGTCCGTGGCCGTCAGCGGCGCCAGTCCCTACCGCCGCAGCCTGGATCTGCCCGCCCATTGCCGGGTCGCCAGCAAGTTTGTCCACTGTGCCCAGGCCCACTTTCGGGCGTTGAACCTACCGGTGGAGCTTGTGCCCCTCTCTGGCTCCGTGGAGCTTGGCCCCATCACGGGCATGGCTGAGGCCATTGTGGATTTAGTCTCCACAGGCCGCACCCTGCGGGACAACGGCTTGGTGGAACTGGAAGTTCTGTTTGAAAGTACGGCCCGCCTGATCGCCCATCCCCTCAGCTACCGGTTGAATACGGCCCATCTGCACCACTGGGTGGCCAAACTGGAGGCCCTAGTGCGCGAGATCACCCCCGCCCCGGTGTAGGGCGCACCGCCGGCCGGCCGGCCGCCCCCTACCGTGGAAGAGTAGGGTTTTGAACGAGGCCGGTGCCATGAACGCCCCAAATAAGCCAAGCGAGAACCGCCGGGACTGGAGTGGTGAGAACCTCGAAGGCCAAGTGTTGCTGGGCCAGGATTTCCAGCGGCGGGTGCTGTTCTGCGCCAATCTCCGCCGGGCCGTCCTCTTGGGGGCCAACTTCCAGGAAGCTAACCTCAGCCGGGCCAACTTGGAGGCTGCCAATCTGCGGGGGGCTAACCTCCAGGGCGCGCGGCTCAGCCGAGCTCGATTGATGGGGGCCAACCTCCAGCACGCCAACCTGGCTGGCGCCAATCTCCAGGGGGCCGATTTGCGTAAGGTGGCCTTGGAGGGGGCTAATCTCCAAGGCGCAGATTTGCGAGGTGCCATTCTTCTAGGCACCAGTTTGACGGGTGCTGATGTCCGCGGTGCGATTTTCTCCGATGCCGAATCCGACTATGCTCGGCTCTGTACGGCCTAGGGCGTAGCCCTAAACCCGCACCTCCGCCTGCATCAGTGCCTGGATCTGGTGGCTGGGCAGCGGCCGGCCGAGCAGATAGCCTTGCACATACTCACACCCCAAGCGGCACAGCAAGTCCCACTGGGCTTGGGTTTCCACCCCCTCCGCCACCACCTTCAGCCCCAACTTCTGGCCCAGGGCAATGATCGCGGCCACCACCTCCTGGCTTTCTTGGTGGCTACCCAGGGGTGTGACAAAGGAGCGGTCGATTTTGAGGGACTGTACGGGCAGGCGGCTCAATCGACTCAGGGAGGAATAGCCAGTGCCAAAGTCGTCAATGCTGAACTGGACACCTAGGGCCTGAAGCTGGCTGATCTTGTCTAGGCCGGCCGGGCCGCTGTCCACCACGGCGTCTTCACTGATCTCTAGGAACAGTCGGTTGGAGTCCAGCCCCGTTTCCGCAAGGACACTGGTTACCTGGGCCACCATGTCGGGCTGGGCCAGTTGCGCTCCCGCCAGGTTGACGCTCATGAACAAATGACTTCCATCCCCCTCTGACCAGTGCAGCAGTTGGCGGCAGGCTTCTTGTAACACCCACCACCCCAAGGGGACAATCAGGCCCGATTCGACCGCAGTGCCCAGGAAATCCCCTGGGGTGAGGATGCCGCGCTGCGGGTGATCCCAGCGGATGAGGGCCTCAAACCCCACCCACCGCCGGCCGGCCGTGGCGACAATCGGCTGATAGTACACCCGCAGTTCCTCCTGGGCGAGGGCGCGCCGCAATTCCTCCGCCAGGGATGGTTCTAGGGGGCGACAATGGATGACCTCACCCGCAGTGGTGCAGACCCCCTGCCCTTGGGCCTTGGCTGCCAGCACACCCTGCTCAGCCTGCTGAATCAGTCGCTGGGCATCACACCCCGGCCGGCCGAGGGCTGCGCCCAGGCTGACCTGAAACTGCACGGTGGCAGCCTCCAGGGTGAAGGGGTGGGCCATCGCTGCTGCCAACCCTGTGACGAACTGATCCAAATCGGCTTCACTCATCACTTGGTCGAGGAACAGCGCAAAGGCGTCCCCCTCCCAGCGGGCCACGCAGCCAGGCCGCTCCAGCAAGGTTTGCAACCGGCAACCCAAGGCTTGGAGCGTTTCATCTCCCACCCGGTAGCCCCAGGTATCGTTCACGGTGCGGAACTGATCCACATCCAGGAGAATCACCGCAAACGGCAGATCCGCAAGGCGACCATCGGAGACGGTGGCGGCCTCCACCCGCTCCAGGAAATCCGCACGACTGTTGACCCCGGTTAGTCCATCCTGCGGTTGGGGAGGAACGGTGGTGTCCTGGGCGAGGAGCCACTCGCCGCTCCCGCGCACCTGCCATAGGTGGCCCTGGTTATCAAACTGGCCGCACAGCGTCCACCGTACTCGCAACTCCGGCTGGTTGGGGTCACGGACGAGGCAGTATTCCTGGGTGAGGGACTCCAGCCCTGGTCGCAGCGCCGCCACATGGGCCTGGAAGCGGGCCTGTTCCTCCGGTGCCAGGGGATGGACAAAGGGCTGTCCCAGCAGGCTGGCGGCCGGCCGGCCGGCGTAGTGGCCAAAGGCGGCATTTACCTGAAGCAGCCGGCCATCGGGGAGGGCACAGAAATGCAATTCTCGGTCAGCTTGGGCATTGACAGGCAACACCACCTGAGCCAGTTGGGTGCCTTCTAACAAGGCTTCCCGCAGATCAGCATGGGTTAGATTGGCCCCTTCCAGGGTCGCTCCCCGCAAATCAGCCCCCTGAAGACAGGCCCCACTCAAGTCCATATTGCGCAAATTGGCCTCCGTCAGGGTGGCTTGCCGTAGATCTGCACCCCGGCCGTTGGCTTCCTGAAGCAGGGCCTGGGGCAACCGGGTGGCAATGAGGCTGGCTCCCCCAAGGTTGGCCCCCACCAACTGGGCTGCTGTTAGATTCGCCTGGGTCAGGTTAGCTCCCACGAGACTGGCCCGATGCAGATTGGCACCGGCCAGGTTGGCTCCTTGCAACTCAGTCCCCACTAGATTTGCCCCTGTCAGATTAATCCCGCTGAGATCGGCGCCGCGCAGATCCACCAGCATCAAGTCGCAATAGCTGAGATCCGCGCCTGCCAGACAGACCTGGGCCAGGCTTGCCCCCATCAGGGAGAGGCCGCGAAACGCCCGCTCCCCTTGGGTATAGCGTTGCACCGCCATCTGGGCCAGGCTGGCACTCTCCGTAAAACAGGGGCTGGGCGCCGCCTCGATCGGTTCCGCGGCTTCGGCCTCAGGTGCTGGGAAAGGAATATCCGTGGGTAGGGCACGCGGGAGGGGCAGATACTGGGCTACCGCCGCCAGAAGGTCAGGCCCGCTCAAAGGTTTGTGCAAGAGGGCTGTTGCCCCCACCTCTTGGGCACGGGTTTGGCTGAGCAGGCTGGGGTGGGCGGTGAGAATCAAAATTGGCGCATCCCGCAGCACTGTGGTCTTGCGCAGTAAACGACACAATTCGTAGCCATTCACCTGGGGCATGACCCAGTCCAGCAGGATCAGATCAGGCTTGGCGGCCAACACATCCCCCATGCCTGTCAAGGGGTCGAGGACAGTCATCACCCGATACCCCGCGGTGCCGAGGACACGCTCTAGGCCATGGCACACGGTGGGGCTGTCGTCAATGCACACCACCAACGGGCCGGCCGGACGTGGGCAAGCGGCTCCCTGGGGCATGGGCAGATCTGGCAGATTTCTGAAGACCAATCGGCCGGCCTGCCACAGGGGCTGAAGGCTGGCAGTCGCCTCTGGTAGGGTTTGGCCGGTGAGCAGGGCTAAATCCCAGAGGCTGTAGTCACCCTTCAACCAACGGGCTTGCGGGGGTGGGGTTTCCATCGTTCCCGACAGCAGTACAGGGGCTTTGCCGGGGTCAATGCCTGCCAGGTTGAGATCGAACCAGGTTTGGGCGAGGGGCAGAACCGCATGTAGTAACCCGGCCGCCGGCAACAACGCCAGGGCCGTGGGGGGTGATCCGGCCGGCCGCCACTCAGCCGCAATCCCGATCGTTTGGGCCCTCTGCCCCAGAATCAACACCTCGAGGAGCACGTCTTGAATGAGATGGCAGGCCAAGTCACAGCAGGTGTGGGGGGCTAGCCATCCCTGCGCAAGCCAATGTTCAAGCAGGTCATACTCCCACCCGTCAGCCTGAACCGTGCCCAGCGCCTCCGTGTGCTCTAAACAAATGGGTGCAAAGTGGTTGACCCAACGCCAAAATCGGCGTACTTTATGGGGGCCACCCCCAGCAAACACAATTTGCCCCTGGCTCAAGGCGACAGACCACCTGAGGGAACCGACCTTGAGATCAAGTTGAGCCGTGCGACGGGTGTGGTCGGCCTCCTGGAACAGCGCCTCTAGGTCAGAAGAAAGCTGCATAGCACTCGCTGGCGGCGTCACCTGGGATGGGGGTGGGAAGTTGGGATCGCGGTGTCGCCGATCAATCCTTCTTCAGCGTAGACTGCCCAGCGCCAGTTAAGTCGAGCCGTGGCTCTGGGGAGAGGTTGTTGGGCCACAGTCTGCACCGGGCCTCGGCCGGCCGGCTGGATGGGCGGCTATAGGCGTGGGCGTACCTCAATCCAGCAATGGGCTTGCTTGGGTACTCGGCCCCTGGGTGGTGACATGACCCAGGGGACTCATCCGACCAGCTGGAGTGGGGCTGGCCTGTTTTCCGACTCAACGCTGCTCATCCGGCACTGTCGGGAGTCGTCTGCACCAGATGGGTTTCCACTGCCTGGGCAATTGTAGACTGCCGTTTCCACGGGTTCTTGTAGGGTCACCAACCCCCTCACCGGCCAGAGCTGGCCTCAGGCGTGGCGGGTCGGGCCAATCCGTAACGATGTCGGCGCAGAAACGCTCCCCTTGGGGTTTTTCCAGCGCTACACCCTTGATCCCTTGGCCCCAGTTTGCCACCGCAAGTCTGTCCGGGGATTGAAGGACGAGCGCCATCCCCAGATCAAGGTAGAGGGCTAGCAGGGTAAAGTCCTGGGGCCGTAGCTGGTTTTCCAGGTGGTTCCACAGCACTTGGCCCCCTACCGCCTGGAGGAGAATTTCCGTAGGTGTTGTGGCCAATCCCTGAAACCAGAGCAACCGTTTGGCCAGCGACTGGGGATTGTCTAAGAGCATGGCGGAGGCACAGTGACGCAGGACAGTAAGCCAGGTCATGACCACGCCCTCGACAACAGTTTCAGAGGCCAGGGGTGAGTGCTCTCGCAGTTGGTCGGTGAGCGCTTCGTATAGGGTCAATTCCTGATCTCGCAGGGCTTCGTAGACATCCAGCCGCCGCTCCAGAGAGGCCACACAATCCTGGAGGACATCAAGTTCGGAGGCTCGCAAAGGATGCTGCCCTTGTTCCTGAAAAAGCTGATCGATACTGGCGTAAATCACCCTAAACCTCCCAGACTTGGACATCCCATCTGAAGTCGCACTGCGGTACGAATCCATCCTTGAGATTCAGCGTAGGGCAGGAATATAACGATCCTGGGAAGCCAGGGAGGAAAATGACGAAAGTTACAGGCTGCTCTCACCAGCTCCATCGGTTCGGTGCCCTGGCCTGAGGCGAACTGGCTGGGGGAAGGAGGGGCTGCTGACACCCTAAAAAACCATCCGCTCCCACCCAGAACAACCTAGGAAAAACCCAGGTGGGGCAGGAGCGGTCTGGTCGAGTCATCATTGATGGGTACCTGACTGCCGGGGGAACACCGCCGCTCAGCCTTTCCCAGGGGAACCGCTGGTGCTTAGTGACCAGCCCCGGCCCACAGCCGGTTTCCACCCATCAGATGACCCCAGCGTTGTTTAGAACTTGGCATGGGCATCACCTCCTAGGGTGCAGGATAACACGACTTGCCCGGCCGGCCGGGGGAAGCTGGCCCCAAAGCTGCCTAGATCCCCAGGTTGATGGCTTGACTTCGTTTATTGCCAGGGGCTAAGGCGTCTCGGCGAGGCGTACCTTGGTGGCCAGACCTAGGCTTTGCAGCAGGCGCACCATCATCCAGGTCAGGTCAACTTCCCACCATTTGAGACCGTGGCGGGCTGAATACTGGAAGTTGTGGTGGTTGTTGTGCCAGCCTTCGCCATAGGTGAGCACGGCTACCCACCAGCAGTTGGTGGAGCGGTCACCGGACTCATAGGTGCGGTAGCCAAACTTGTGGGTGGCGCTGTTCACGAGCCATGTGCAGTGGTAGACCACCACGAGCCGGACAAAGATGCCCCAAACAACAAAGGGCCACCCCCCTAGGAGGTAGAGCACAACCGCAAAGGCAATCTGGATCAGAAGTAGGTTGTTCTCCATGAACTGGTAGAACGGGTCGTCAGCAATATCCTTGGTAAACCGGGGTAGTTCGGTTTTGGCAGGTACGTCATGCATCATCCAGCCCATGTGGCTCCACCAGAAGCCCTTGCCAGAGTCGTGGTGATCGACGTTTTTATCTGAGTGCAAGTGATGATGTCGGTGGAGACCCACCCACTCAATGGGGCCACCCTGAACCGCAAGGGTGCCGCAGAACACCAGAAAATACTCCAGCCACTTGGGGGTTTGGAAACTGCGGTGGGTTACCAAGCGATGCCAACCCAGGGTAATCCCCAAGCCGCCAGTGACCCAGTGCAGGAAAACCGCAAGACCCACGGCCGGCCAACTGAAGTTGCTGGGCAGGAGGGCAAACAAAGCACTCACATGTACAACCAGCATGAAGGTGATGACAGGCCAGTTCAAGGGTGGTTTGGGGCTGGCGGCTACGGTCATAGGTTACCTGAATACACTCGGCCTCTCCACCCTACCACGATAGGGCGGAGGCCCGGCCGGCCGGCCGCCAGGCAAAGCCAAAAACAATCTAAAGCCCGAGTGGGCAGCAAAACCCTCGTAAATCAGGAATAACCCGATATCATGGGGGGCGGTGTGCCTAAAATCACCGTTGTAGCGCTCGTTTGCCCTTGTAGTCTCTTTGTAGCCCTGAGGATGTATGACCCCCGCCGGACTTGATTCCCCCACCCTGACTCTGCAAGCGGTGATTCGCACCATTCCCCGCGCCTGTTTTCGCCCTGATGCCTGGAAGGCGACCCAGATGGTAGGGATCAGTCTCCTGGCGGCTGTGATGGGCTATGGGCTGTTGCTCTGGAACCCCAGCCCCTGGCTGTTGCCCTTTTTCTGGGTGTTTACGGGGACAGCCCTAACGGGTTGGTTTGTGATCGGTCACGACTGCGGTCATCGCTCGTTTTCCAGCCGAACCTGGGTCAATG
>JACYLR010000033.1 GCA_015272465.1 Gloeomargaritaceae cyanobacterium C42_A2020_066 | reverse complement strand
GCCCCAGCCACGAGTCGGGTTTCACCTTGGCCAGTTCATACCGCACCTTGCCAGTGGTGGCGTTCCGGCGTGCCCTCTGCCGCTGCCAGCCCAAGGCGCGGGGAATCTGGGAGAGAAACGACAGGGGGCAAATCCGCCGCCAGAGTTCGTGACCAAAAACCAGAAGCAGGAAAATCGCCGAGGGCACGATGGCCCCCCAAAACAGGGTTGTGCCCACGGGAACCGGCTGCTCTGGCAAACAGCGGTCTTGGAAGGGGACACAGTCGGCGGCCGGCCGCAACAGCACGCGGGCCGCACCGGGGGTGGTGAGGATTGCTGACCAGGGATCGTAGAGGAGCGAGGCAATCAGGAGCAGCCAGGCGGCGGTTAGTCCCCAGCGCACCCGGTGCATCAATCGTTCGGAAACGGCGGAGAACATGGAACAGGGAAGGGCTACAGTGGCATGGTAAACGCCCCGCCGGCCGGCCGGGAATGCCCACCGACGGATCCAGACCGCGCCGCCAGAGGAACAACTCAGGCTACCCTGTTGGCAGATAGGCAATAGGTGTGCTGTGCAGGTCAATCCAGTGAGGGGCCGCTTGTTTGTGTTGACGGGGCCGAGTGGTGTCGGCAAAGGAACCCTAGTGCAACAACTGCGCCAGAGTCATCCCGACCTCGCCCTCTCCATTTCGATGACGACGCGCCCGCCCCGCCCCGGTGAGGTGGAGGGCCAGGACTACTTTTTCGTCGGCCGGCCGGTGTTCGAGCAATACCGGGACACGGATCAACTCCTAGAGTGGGCCGAATACGCCGGCAACTACTACGGCACGCCCCGTCAACCCGTGGAGCAGGCCCTGGCGGCCGGCCGCTCAATTCTGCTGGAAATTGAATTGGAAGGTGCCCGGCAAGTGCGAAAAACCTTCCCCCAGGGGTGCTTTGTATTCCTATTGCCGCCTTCTGTGGAGGAATTGGAGCGACGGTTACGGGATCGGGGCAAGGATTCGGAAGCAGCCATCCAGAAGCGGCTCACGCGGGCACGGCCGGAATTGGCGGCGGCCGGCGAGTTCGACTTTCAGGTCGTCAATGCGGAGTTGGCCATCGCCCTCGCAGACATCGAACAGATTTGGGGGCTACAGCCACCAACCCCCTGAGTCACAATGGCACTCCTGAGCAACACCCTCAGGCAGCGTAGGGAGGATAGTCTGTGTACCCAGCCGCCTCCTGGGTGTAGAACGTGCGGGGATCGGGTTCGACCAGGGGAACCCCAGCCCGTAGCCGCTCCACCAGATCGGGATTACTCACGTAGTGATGGCCAAAGGCTACGGCATCCAACAGTCCGGCCCCAATCGCTACATCTCCCTCGGCCTGGGTGTAGCCCATGTTGCCAATTAGCACCCCAGGAAACGCTGTCCGGGCCGGCGTCATGATATCCCCCGTCTGTTCCCCCAGAAAGTCCCCCCGCATCATGTGCAGGTAGGCAAGGCCCAAGCGAGCTAGAGCAGCCGCGACTGCTTGGGTCAGGCCCACGGGGTCGCTGTCCTGCATTGAGTTGTAGCTATTCAGGGGCGATAGGCGCACCCCCACCCGATCCGCTCCCCAAACTTCACGCACTGCGGTGCAAACTTCGAGGAGGAGCCGCATCCGGTTCTCGACCGAGCCGCCGTAGAGGCCACTGCGCTGATTGCTGCCATCCCGAAGGAACTCATCCAATAAGTAGCCATTGGCCCCGTGGATTTCCACCCCATCGAAGCCGGCATCTTGGGCGTACTGGGCCGCTAGACGGAATGCCTGGACAATACCGGGGAGTTCTTCATCTTCCAGGGCGCGGGGCGTGACGTAGGGCTTTTTACCCTCTGGGGTGTGCACCTCGTCGTTGGTGATCGGGATGGCGCTGGGGGCTACGGGGATAGCACCTGCGTTGAGCAGTGGGTGGCAGGCCCGGCCGCCGTGCCACAGTTGTAGGACTATTTGACCGCCCCGATCGTGCACTGCATCGGTGACGAGTTTCCAGGCGGCGGCGTGGGTGGCGGAGTAGATGCCCGGTTCGCGCCAGAAGGCGGAGTGGCCCTCAGTAACCATGGTGGCTTCGGCGATGATCAGCCCGGCGCTGGCCCGTTGGGCATAGTACTCGACCATCAGCGGGGTGGGGACGTGGTCGGCATCAGCCCGACAGCGAGTCAGGGGGGCCATGATAATCCGGTTGGGCAGTTCCAGGGCACCCACGGTGATCGACGAGAACAGATCGGGCTGCATTGGTGGCGGCGCTCCCACAAGTACTGCTCCCAGGGTGTCACACGGCCGGCCGGCCGGTCTTGTGGATTCTTGCGAACCTGGGGGTGACTGGCGATAGGCGGACAAGGGCCGTAGGATAGGGCCAACCCCCAACTCTCCAGCCATGAAGCCCTATCTCTTTGGACTGAGTGTTGCAACCCTAGCGCTCCTGTGGGGTCAGGGGCCGGCCGGCCGGGCCTATAACCCCGATGACTATCTGCGTCTAAGGTTCACCAAATGGTGCCCCAGTTGTGACCTGCGGGGACTGGATCTCAGCGGTATGGACTTGAGTCACGCCAATCTCCTGGGGGCGGATCTATCGGGCGCCAACCTCAATCAGGCCCGGCTGACGGGTGCCAATCTGGTGGATGCCAACCTCAGTCTGGCGAAGCTGGTGGGGGCGGATCTGCGGGAGGCATTTCTGGTGAAGGCCAACCTGCGGGGCGCTTACCTCAGCCGGGCCAACCTGGAAAATGCCAGTTTCTACGAAGCCAATCTGTTCCGGGCCGATTTGATGGGGGCCAATCTGCGGGGGGCCAATTTTGAGGGGGCTGATGTCTACGGTGTCCTCAGGGATGACCCGACGGCGGGCAAAACCGGAGGCGGGCGATGAAAAACCCATCCAAGTTCTGACGCTGGGGCCAGAGGGTTACCTGTGGTTGACCGCCTAGGAGGGCGGCCACCGGGTTGTCGGAGGGAACAGGAGCCAACTGCCAGTGGGGCTGATGGGCGAGGAAAGTCTCGATTTGGGCCTCGTTTTCGTCAGGATTGAGGGTGCAGGTGGCGTAGACCAGAAGTCCCCCCGGCTTCACCCACGTGGATGCCCGCGCTAATAACCGGGCCTGGAGCGGGATCAGTTCACGGATACGCTCCGGGGTCTGGCGCCAGCGTCCATCGGGATGGCGGTGGAGGGTGCCCAGGCCAGAACAGGGCGCATCAACCAGAACCCCATCGGCTAATCCAGGCCAATCCTGAGGAGAGGTGCCATCCCCAACCCGCGTCCGCAGGGCAGTGAGACCCAAACGGGTGGCATTCTCCCGTACCCGCGCCAGCCGGCCGGCCGAGCGATCCAGCGCCCAGACTTCTCCCTGATCCGCCATCAGTTCGGCGAGGTGGGTGCTTTTGCCCCCCGGTGCTGCACAGACATCGATCACCCGCCAGCCCGGCTGGGGATTGAGCACGTAGCCGACGACTTGGGCGGCGCCATCCTGCACGAGCCACCAACCCTCCGCAAAGCCGGGCCAATCCTGCACCCGGCCGGCCGCTTGCGTGACCCGCAGTGCGTTAGGTAGACCCATAATCGGCGCCGTGTTGATGCCTGCTGTTGCAAGGGATGTTTGTACCTGGATGACTGTAGCCCGCAGGCGGTTGACGCGCAGATCCAGATGGGCCGGCCGGTTCAGCCATTGACAAAGGGCCTCAGTTTCCGCAGTACCCACCTGGGTCTGCCACAGGTTCACCAGCCAGTCCGGCAAGCTGTAGCGCTCCCCCAGGGTCAGGCCGGCCGCCTCCTGCTCAGACTCGGTGACGGCCCGCCGCAACAGGGCATTGATAAACCCGGCAGCCTTGCCCAGTCCCTGGTGTTTGGCCAGTTCCACCGTGGTGTCCACCGCCGCAAAGCTCGGCACCTGATCCAGGTACTGCACCTGATAGACGCCCAAGCGCAGCAGAATCTGGACGGGTAGGGCGGCCGGCCGCTTACTGTGGGCAGCAATCCAGCGATCCAGGCGGCGTTGCTGCCGCAGCGTACCGTAGACCAGTTCCGTTGCTAGGCCCCGGTCAGCACTGCTCAGGGGGGTGCGCTCCAGTGCCTGGTCGAGGGCCTCATCCGCCAATTGGCCCCGCGCCACCGCTTGGAGCACTTCCCAGGCAACCCGACGGGGGGGCAGGCCCGGACGAACCTCAACCAACCGCCAGTTCCTGAAGCAGGGTTGTCTCCAGGGCGTAGAGGTGTTGGTAGGCCCATTGCTTCATCCACTGACCCACCGCATCCATCGGTGTAAAGGCACGGCCGGCCGACCAGTTGACCTCCAGTCCCAGGGGGGTGACGTGGGTGCCGGGCAGGTTGACAACCCGCAACTGCTGGGGAAAGCGCCGCCGCAGGGTTTCTGCCAGGGCTGGGGTTTCGTCCAGGGTATCCTCCGCAAACCGGATCAGCAGGTTGCGGGCCACGCCGTAGTCCCGCCGCACTAACTCCAGGGTGGCGCCGGGAGAGGGCGTGAACTCCAGGGGCAACTGATCCAACAGGGGGGCATTTTGCAGGTTGGCCAACCCCGGAATTGCACCCCGCAGCGGTGAGTTGTTGTAGGCCATAAACAGGTTGGCGGCGCGGGGGGCCGGCCAGAGGCTGCCCAGCAGCAGGTGGAGTTTGCAGCCCATACTGTGACCCAGGCCATAGATGGGCAGATGCTCCGAGACCCCCAGGGAGGTCCAGACCCGCAGCAGGCGGCGGTGGATGTCGGTAGCGAGGCGTTGATGGTCAAGGCCCACTGTAAAGGGCGTGGCAATCACCCCGAAGTTTTGCCAGGCCAGCCGCTCCAGCAACCAGCGGTAGGAAACATGGGGCGTCGTGCCCGCAAAGGCCCCCCCCAGAAAATGAATGATCCCCTGGGGGCGGGGCGGCAAAAGCACCCAGTGCCCCGCGATCTCCTGCCAGTATCCGCTGCCTGACCCACTGCGACCCATAGCTGTCGTTCCCCTGCTTGTCCGCCATTGTGACCGTACTTGGGGCCTTGGCTTTCGCCCCCATGATCCCTAGGTTTACCGCTCCTAGGCTAGCGTTTGGCCTCCAGTGGAGTCCATTGAACTGTGCCAGGAATAGACGACTGAAGGATTGCCGAACGGAATCTCTCCCTAGGTTAAACAGGTCTGCACCTGGCGAAGGGCCTCGGCGGAGACCTGGGCCAAGCTGGGAAAAACCACCTGGGCACCGGCCCGATAGAGGGCCTGACTGTAGGTCGTTCGGGTGGTGGCATCGGTACAAACATGGGGCGGCAGAACCCCTACACCCACCCAAGTCCGACCAGGTTCCCGCTGCTGCGCGTTCTGGATCGTCAGCATGTCCGCCACCGTATCCCCGACATAGGCCACCGGCCGGCCGGTGACGTCTGCCTGGGTTTCTAGGGTCTGAACAACTGTCAAAAGGCCCGTGGGGTCAGGTTTGGCGGGGGCATCCTCCATCGCCACCACGACCGGATTTGCGAGGCCCAGGCGCTCCACCAACGCCAGGCAGGCTTCTCGTCGGGGTGCCCCAGTGAAAAAGCCCCAGCCCAGGCCGGCCGCCGTCAAGGCAGCAAAGTAGGCCCGCTCCACGAGCAGGGTTTCCTGGGTGATGTACCCGGTGGGTTCTCCCGGATCGCAACCCCAGTAGCGTTCTTGGAAAAAGGCCACCAACAGGTCAAAGTCCACGGCGGCCGGCCGGCCCTGGGCTATCTGGGCGCGATGGATCAGTTCACGGGTCGCCTCCCAGTCGTTGTTCCAGCGACCTTCCGCCTTGAGACGATCAATATCTGTTGGGGTCGGCCGGTAGGTGCCCTGGGTGCAATGCTCCACCGTGTCGGCGATGGCGCGCCGGTAAGACTGGCTGACATCCCGAATCACCCCATCCACATCAAAAACCACCCACCCTTCCATGGTCTTTTCCTATACCGGCTGGGGCTGAACCTGAATGCCGTGGGCCGTCAGGGTCGTCACCCACACGTCCACATCCGGGTGTTGGGCGCGCACGACTGCTGCCGCTTGGTCAGCGGCCGGCCGATCCTCAGTCAGGGCGAAAACTGTTGGCCCCGACCCGGAGAGCAAACAGCCCGCTACTCCTGCACTCGCCAGGGTTGCCTTGAGGGCCTGCACCTGTGGGTAGGCCGGCAGAACGACCTGCTCAAAGTCATTGTGGAGGGCGTGGCAGATGGCCCCCAAGTCCCGCTGGGTGATCGCCGTCAGCAGTCCTTGAGCATGGCTCGGTTGGCAGCCCGCGTCCCACCGCTGACCAAACTGCTGGGCATAGGTTTTATAGGCCCAGGGCGTGGACACCCCCAAATCCCGATGTTTGGCGACCACGACCCCCCAGCCCTCTAGGTCAGGCAGGGGTGACAGCAGTTCCCCCCGGCCGGCCGCTAGGGCGGTGCCACCACCAATGCAAAAGGGCATATCCGACCCCAACTGGGCGGCCAAGTCCTGAAGCTCCCCCTGGGTGAGGCCCAGGCCCCAGAGTTGATCCAGGCCCACGAGGACAGCGGCCCCATCTGTAGACCCACCCGCCAGGCCGGCCGCCACGGGAATGTGCTTGTCGAGATGGATCGCCACGCCTCCATGCCGCCGGTGCGAGTCGGGAAACTGCTCTGCCATCAGGGCTGCGGCGCGCCAAGCCAGGTTACTACTGTCAGTGGGCACCTGGGGATGGGCGCAGGTGAGTGTCAACTGCCCATCCGGCCGGCCGGTGAGGTGGAGTCGATCTGCCAGGCCAATGGTTTGCAGCACCATGGCCACCTTGTGGAACCCATCGGGACGCCGGCCGAGGATTTCCAGGTAGAGATTAATTTTGGCCGGGGCGATCAGGGTCAGGCTGGACATGAGGTTGGGCAATGCCTCCAGCGTCCCAGTCTATCAGCCCGTTTGCCCCTCACCGGGTTTCACAACTTCGGAAAATGGGACTGCGGCCGGCCGGTCTAGCCGATAGACACAGCACCAATCCTCCCCAAACTGCCGCTGCTCAACGAAGCGAAACCCCAGCCGCTCATAGAAACGGTGGGCACGGACATTGTCTGCCAGGGGATCCACCAGAATACCTGTGACCACCGGATCGGCCCAGCAGCGTTCAATGGCCAACCGCATCATGACCGTTCCATAGCCTTGGCCCAAATCTGCGGCGTCCCCAATCCAAATATCAATGGCCCGCAACCCCAGGGGAACATCGCCCCAATAGTGACTCTCTTCCAGGGCCGCATCAATGATCTGGATAAACCCCACCGGCCGGCCGTCTACCTCAGCGATCAACTGTTCTCGCCAAGCTGGAGAGCGGGCCAATTCCGTCTCCCAATGCCAGTCATCGTTGGGATCGGAGGCGATCACATGGGGTTGGCTGTCCCAGTGGTTGAGGAGGGCGAGGTCTGCCGGGCCGGCCGGCCGAAGGTCGAGCATAGGGCCAGCGGAGAAACAAGTGGAGTAACTGATGAGGACGGCTTTAGCCTAGGTAGCTTATCGCTCTTGCGACCGCGGATGACCCGTCATCCATACAATACCCGTACTTCCGGGGGATCTTGGACACTGAGGCCAACGACTGCCCCTCCCGCCCGAACACTGGACTCCAGATAGGTCAGTGCTTCCGGAGAAATCCGCTCTCCAGGAATGAGGAGGGGAATGCCGGGGGGGTAGGGACAAACCGTTGCCGCACTAACCCGGCCGGCCGCAGCGGCGAGGGGGATGGACTCGCAGGGGGCAAAAAACGCCTGGCGGGGGGAGCACACTCGCTCTGATAGCCCTGGCCAAAGCGGGGCTACTGGTAAAGGCACCGCACCCCAGTGCCGCCGACTGAGGGTTTGGAGGGCGGCCACCAACTGGGCAACATCGGCGGTGGTGTGCCCCACGCTCAGCAGAAAGGTTAGATCTTCGTATCCAGGCAGTTCGGCCGTCACGCCCAGTTCACCGTGGAGAATCTCATCGGCGGCAAACCCCGTCAGGCCCAGGTCGGCCACCCGCACCGTCAACCGCGTCGGGTCCTGCGCCGCAAACCCCGGCCGGCCGCAGGGAGGCTGAACAACGGATAGGCCAGGAAGTTTCTCGACTTGGGCACGCACCCAGGCCGCCGCCGCCAGGGTTTGTTCGAGTAAGTGCCGGCCGGCCGTGGCCATCTGCGCTGTTGCCGTTTCCAGAGAGGCCAGTAATAGGTAACTAGGGCTAGAGGTCTGGATCAGGCGGAGGGCCTGACTCACCCGTTGCGGGTCGATCCGCACGCCGCGGCAGTGAAGCATAGCCGCCTGGGTCAGGGCGGGCAGGGTTTTGTGACTGGCCTGCACCACCAGATCGGCTCCCTGGCTCAGGGCAGGCAGGGGGAGAGCCGGGTGAAAGCCAAGGTGAGCACCGTGGGCTTCATCGACAATCACCGGCCGGCCGGCCGCATGGGCAATGGCGGCGAGGGTATCCACCTCTGCACAAACCCCCTCGTAGGTCGGTGAGACCAGCAACACGGCTCGGATCGTGGGATCAGCAGCCAGGTGGTCAGTCACCGCCGTCGGGTCAGGCCCCCCCCACAGGCCCGCTGCTCGACAGGGCGCTAGAAACACGGGCCACACATCTGCCAGGATCAGGGCGTGGAGCACCGCTTGATGGACATTGCGGGGCAGTAACAGACGGTCTCCCGGCCGACAAACCGCCAGAACCGCCGCGAGGAGGCCGGCCGTGGCCCCATTCACCAGGAACCAGGTTTGATCCGCCCCAAACACCTGGGCGGCCTGGGCTTGGGCCTCGGCAATCCGGCCGGCCGGAGCAAGCAAGTTATCCAGGCCCGGTAGCTCAGGCAAGTCGGCCCTGAACACCCCCTCTCCCCACCACGCCCGCAGGGGTGGATAGATGGCATGGCCGCGGCCGTGCCCCGGCGTGTGGAAGCCCGCGTAGGAGCGGCAGCCGGCCTGGTAAAGCGCTGCACTCAGGGGAGGCAGGTCGGGACTGTCACCCACGTAGGCAGGGGTCAAACAGGGGCAGGAGATCGGCGAGGTCGAGGCGGAACAGGGTTTCTTCCGTTTCTCCCTGGGTCACTTGTGCCACCTGACGGGCCACACCGAGGGGGTCCTGCCGCCGGTATGCTTCGGGAATGGGGTGCCAGCGATCCACCGGGACGGCCATCAGGTTGGGCAGCTCAGAGACCGCTAGCCCGTAAAACTCACCACTGGGACTGCGCAGCACAATCAGATGCTGGAGCGGGGTGGCGGCCGGCCGGCCGTGCACAATCCGGTGCAAGTCGAGGGCGAGGATTTCCTGATCGCCAAAGTGGGATAGTCCCAGGGCCTGCTCACCACTGCGGACAATGGTGGGACGGGCGACCACCTTCTGCACCTGTTCTAGGGGAATACCCAACTGCACTGTCGCCAGGCTGAAGACCAGTACCTGCTGGGTGGGTACGGTCTGACCGGCCGTTCGTCGCCAAGAACTGACCATGGTGTCTCACCTGTGAGAAGCCTACTCGACTACTAACACGCGTGGTGGGTTCCTAACCATCCTCCTATTAACCACTGCGCCGTATGCTGAGTTAGGCCGGCCGCCCAGTGCGGTAGGGATATCCCTCGGCGAATCTGACTTGTTGTATGGATTAAGGAGCAGGGTGTGCAGAAGCAACGTGGCGTGACGGTCTGGTTTACGGGACTGAGCGGAGCGGGCAAGTCCACGATCACCAGCGGTGTGGTCAAGGCTCTCCAGGAACGGGGCTGCGACCTGGAAGTGATGGATGGGGACGAAGTTCGGCAGAACTTAACTAAGGGATTGGGCTTTAGCAAGGCCGACCGGGATGAGAACATCCGCCGGATTGGTTATGTGGCCAGCCTGCTCACCCGCCATGAGGTGATTGTGCTGGTGCCGGTGATTTCGCCCTACCGGGAGATTCGCGACGAAATGCGCCAGAAGATTGGGGATTTTGTCGAGGTTTTTGTCAATGCCCCCCTAGCGGTTTGTGAACAACGGGATGTCAAGGGATTGTACAAAAAGGCCCGTGCGGGGGAAATCAAGCAGTTCACCGGCATTGACGACCCCTACGAGCCGCCCCTCAACCCGGAAGTGGAATGCCGCACTGACCTGGAAACCCTGGCGGAAAGTGTCCAAAAGGTTCTCGATTGCCTGACAACCCGCGGCTATCTCCAGCCAGACGCCCCCTGAACCACGGCCGGCCGGCCCCTACAATGTGGGGGGAAGGCATGGATAAGGGTGTGGCTTTGTTAACAACGGTTCTGGTGGCTCTGGGGGACGCGGCCCAGGCGGTAGAAGTGCTGGAGAGCCTCGACCACCTGAAATTAATGGCAACCAGTCAGGTGATTTTGGTGCACGTGGTCGCCGCGCCGGACTGGGAAGCCCCGGTGGATAAGCCCCAGGGAGTCCTCGAAGCTGAGCAGGGTCAGGTGGAAGCCTGGTTTCGGGATTGCCGCCAGCACCTACCCTGCCCCTGCGACCTAGAGGTGGTGCATGGTGACCCGGCGGAGGAAATCTTGAGGCTGGCTCAGATTCACCAAGCCAGTCTGATTGTGCTGGGGAGCCGCGGGCTGAAGGGTATGACTCGGATTATGCAGGGTTCGGTCAGTGCCCAAGTTGTGGCAGATGCTCCCTGTGCTGTCCTAGTGGTTAAGTCGCGCTCGGATCAGCCGTGATCGGTGCGGCCGTGGTAAAGCTCTGGCGTAACCGCAGGAGTGAGAGGGTTTGGGCGACGCCCAAGGGGAGGAGGCTGACCCCTTCCAACTGGGACTGAATCCAGCCTTCACCGCAGGTCAACGCTTGAAAGCCATCGACCGCACCACTGAAGAGAAATCGGATATGGCCAGGGCCAACCTGATCCACTTGTGCCTGGATGGGGATGGGGCCAAGCCAGCTAGTGAGGGTCTGGCCAAGGTCAAAGGGGTCGCTGAGGTGGGCGGGGATGGGCAGCCAGAACCAGGGCCGCAGGCCGGCCGGCCGCACCAGGCAGTCCTGGAGTTGGGCTTGGGTGGCGGGCACTTCGATCCGCAGATGGCTCTGTTGCAGGCGACCGATCATGGGTGGGGCTTGGGGTGGATTCGCAAACCAGTATGACAGAATCCCCCTGGCAACCCTCCGCCGGCCGGCCGACAGTGCGGGTGGTGCTGGCGATCAGCCTGGACGGCCGCCTCTCCCCCGCGACCGCCACGGCCGGCCGCTTCGGCTCAGCCCAGGATCGGAAACACTTAGAAACCCAGATCGCCTGGGCTGATGCCACGCTGTTGGGGGCCAACACCCTGCGGGCCTACCAGACCAGCCTAGCCATTCGGGATGCCCATCTGGTGGCAGAACGACAGCGAGCCGGCCGGCCGGCGCAACCGCAGCAGTGGGTCTGTTCCCAATCCGGCAATCTGGATCCCACCTGGCGTTTTTTCCAACAGCCCTTCCCACGAGGTCTACTCACCAGTCCTAGGGGTGCCCAACGTTGGCCAGCAGGCGCTGGATTTGAGGATGTTTGGGTGAGCGAGACGGAGCCGTGGGACTGGGACACGATCCTGAGTCAATGGCACCAGCGGGGCGCACACCGGTTGCTGGTTTTAGGAGGGGGGCAGGTGGTGGGGGCGTTGTTGGCGGCCGGCCGGGTGGATGACCTATATCTGACCCTCTGTCCGGTGATCCTGGGCCATGGGGGGCCACGCTTGGCCGCCGGCCTGCCCCACCTACAGCAGTTGCAGCTTGTCGAAACCCAGATCTGGCCCCAGGAAGTCCTTCTCCACTATCGGCCTTCTGGACAAGGCGGCTGAGTGCTCAGCCTCAATAAGGCTGTGCCAGTTCTCTAAATCAAACTGGTTTCCTCATGAACCCGATGAACTGCAAGCACTGCTCAACGAGATGGGTTCAGCGGCCCAAACGGTGAAGGGGGTGAGCAGGGGCATAATCACAACGGCGGCAAAGGACAAGGCCGGCCGGCCGCCCCTGGCGAGATGGGGCGAGGTGTGACCGGAGCCACTAGGGTGTAGCCCTCAGCCTCTCCCAAGATACGCGCCTCCGGCAGGGTGACCTGGGCCAGAGTCTGGGCATTGAGGAGGAGGTAGGGTTGGCGTTCGGCCCACAGAGCCTCAAGGCGTTGGGGGTCTCGTTCTGTCTCAACCAGGCGACCGCTGTAGAAATTGAGGCTGCGGCGGGAGTTTTTCCGGGAAATGTAGATAGGCTGACCAGGGGGAACCTGGGCACGTACAAGTGCTGCTACGGGTTTGACCGCATAATCCTCATTCAGTTCCCAGTTCCATTCACTGGAGGCCATGAAGGCTACCAGTCCCAGGTATAGACCCGCCATGAGCACTGGAATAAAGCGGGGATCACTGCGCCGCAGGTAGCCCACCGTCAAGCCCAGGGTGAGGGCGAGGATAGCCGTTGCCACCGCCACGCCTGACCCCGGATCGGTGATCGCAAAGTAGATTGTTCCCCCCAGACAGCCCACCGCCAACAGGCCGATCAGGAGTGTCCAAGCCCAGGGATAGCGCTCGTCGGACTTCTCCAGATCCGCCAACTTGGCCCCCACGGCTAGGGCCAAAAACGGGTAGAGGGGCATGATATACCAGGGAAACTTGGTGACCATGAGGGAAATTAGTCCCAGGAAACCCACGGTGCCGACTAGAACCAATTTCGCCCAGGACTGAGGGCGCGCCTGCCAGGCAAGCACGAGGCCGGCCGGCCAGAAGATCAGCCAGGGCCAGGCAAATTTGAGCAATTCCACCAGATAAAACCAGGGCGGGCCGGTATTCCCCCCCACCACATCCCAGACCCGGGCCAGGCTCTGGCGCACCAAGTGGGTTTCCATAAACGCCGCGCCGTAGTGCCAGCCCTGGGCCAAATACCACAGGGTGATTGGAGTTGCACCCAGGACCAGTCCCAGCCAGAGGTAGGGATTGCGCAGGCCGGCCGGCCGATCCCAGAGGAGGAATCCTAGCCCGATAGCCGCCAGGGGCAGAGCCAGTAATCCCTTGGTCAGGGCCACCAACCCCAGCGCCAATCCGAAGCCCGCAGCGAGGGGCGGCCGCCAATTGCCCGCCAGGAGCGCCACATAGGCCAGCAGGTAAAACGTATTCACCGTCCCATCCAGCATCGCCACCCGACCATGGCGAGCCGTCGGCAGCAGGGTGAGTAACACGAGGGCAGCCAGGGCCGCCGGCCGTTGTTGCTGAAAGAGCAGACGCCCCAGGCCGTAGAGCAGCGGCACGGCAAAACTGCTGAGGCCGGCCGGCCATAGGCGCGTCGCCCAATCCGTAAACCCAGCCCAGGTGTAGGTCCAGGCGGTCAGCCAGTGGATCAGCAGCGGTTTGTTCAGGTACGGTTCGCCGTAGCGGGTAGGGAACAGCCAGTTGCCGTTGCAGACCATTTCCCGCGCCACCAAAGAGACCTGGGCCTCATCCGAGTCTCGCAACGGCACATCCCCAATCCGGATCAGGCCCATGACCAGCGCGGCCAGGGTCAGCCCCACCCACCAGCGCCAGTCCTGCCGCGATTGTTGCGCGTCACCCACGCCGCCTAGGTCTCCGTGTCGTACGCCGGGATTCTAGGCCCCCGCCAGGGCATTGACCAGTACATATACGCCACCCAGCAGAATACCCGCCCCAGCCAGGCGCACCATCCGGTCACTCAGCATCTGCTTGAGGGCAATGGCTAAACCAATCCCAACACCGTGCAGGCCGGCCGTCGCCACCACAAACCCGACTGCGTAGCTGATCGCCTTGGCGTTTTCAGGCATTTCGGCCCCGTGGGCATAGCCATGGAACAGGGCCAACACCCCAACAAGGGCCGCACTAGGAACCAGGGGTATACGGGTGGCCAGCAACACCAGCGCACCCAAGATGAAATCCGAGGCAATGATCCCCGGCTCCACCCCAGGCAGGGGAACGCCCAGGAGGCCCAACACACCGCCCAAGATCATCACCGCCACAAAACTCGTGGGCACCACCCAAATCGCCCGGCCGCCCAATTGCGCGGCCCATAGGCCCACGGCCACCATGGCCAGGATATGGTCTAAACCGCCGATCGGGTGGGTGAACCCGTGCCAAAAGCCAGCCGTTTCGCCGACGCCCACGTGCGCGTTGGCCGGCATCGCTAGGAGTGCCAAGGCCAGACTGCCCAGGAACCAGAGCATCGGTCGCATGGATTTGCCCAACATTTTGCCAAACATAGGTTCAATCCTAAATCGTGATGACAGTCTCCAGACAGCTATCCTACAAGGCGTCCAGGGTTGATCCCAGTTCCCGCCTCTTTTCTTTAGCCACTTACCAGCGGGGGTGGGTGGAAATCAGAGCCTCAACCTCTGCCACCGGCAACGGCTTGGAAAAGAGGAACCCCTGCCCGTAGCCACAGCCCAACTGGCGCAGTTGGTTCAGTTGGGTAAGGGTCTCAATCCCTTCGGCAATCACGGTTTGTCCCAGGTTGTGGGCTAGGGTGACAATGGCCCGCACCACCTCGCCCCGCTCCGGCCGGCCGTCCAGTTGATCCACAAAGGATTTATCAATCTTGACCACATCCAGCGGCAAACTGTGAAGGCGGCTGAGGGAAGAATAGCCGGTGCCAAAGTCATCCATGAGCAATTGGGCACCCAGGGAACGCAGGCCAGCCATAATCGAAGCGGCGGTTCCCTCATTTTCCATCACCGTACTCTCTGTAATCTCTAGCTTGAGGCTGCTGGGGTTCAGGCCCGTTTCCACCAGCACTTGGCGCACCTGTTCGACCAAATCCTCCTGGGCAAACTGCTTGGGAGACAGATTGACACTCACACTCAAGGGCGGTTCCTGAGGAAACTGGGTCTGCCAGGCACGCAGTTGCCGACAGGCTTCTTGCAGCACCCACTGGCCAATGGGGAGGATCAACCCCGTTTCCTCAGCAAGGGCAATAAACTGCCCCGTGGGCACCAGCCCTTCCTGGGGATGAATCCAGCGGGCAAGGGCCTCAAAACCCACCATGCGGCCGGCCGTCAGGCAGATGATGGGCTGGAAAAACAGACGAAACTCACTCCGCTCCACCGCCCGCCACAGGTCAGTTTCTAAACGGAGCCGATTACTGGGGGCCTCCATACCTGGACTGAAGACCTCGCAGCGCCCGCGCCCCAGAGTCTTGGCGCGCTCAGTGGCCGTCTGGGCAAAGCGCAGCCAGTCCTCCGCATCCTCCACAGGGGTATTCCCCAAGGCGATCCCGGTGCTGACGGTAACAAACACATCCTCCCCATTCAGGTTAAACGGGAGGGCAAGCTGTCGGCGCACCCGAGCCACAAGCTCGTTCACCTGATTTAGATCCGACACACTCTGGAGAAGAACTGCGAATTCATCCCCCTCTAGGCGGGCGGCGATATCCACAGCAGCCAACGTAGCCTTGAGACGGCTGGCGAGGGCAGCCAAGAGCGTGTCTCCAACGCTGTAACCCAGGGCATCATTGACCACCTTAAAGCGATCCACATCCAGATGCACCACCGCAAAACTGCGCTGCTGGGTACGCTGCATCTGTTCGTGCAGATCTTCTAGGAGTTCGACGAATGTGGTGCGGTTGGGGAGTCCTGTCAGGGCATCCTCGTAGATTCCCGGAATGACCTGGGTTTGATCCGCATTGATTGTGGTTCCGGGGCCGGTTTCCTCACCTGCGAAGGTTACCTTAATGCGGTAGGGGCCAATTTGGATCTGGTCGCCGTTATTGAGCCGGCGGTTGGTGTTGTGGAGCCGCTGACCATTGAGATAAGTGCCGTTGGTGCTCTCGTCCACCACCTCCACCCGGCCGGCCTGCTGGACGATGAAGGCGTGTTTTTTGGAGACCTGCTGGTGCCGCAAGATCACAGGAAAGAGCGCCTGGCCCGCCAGGGTAGAGGGTAAGTCCTCCGTCCGACGACCGAAGCCCACAGGGCCACTGGAGAGTACCTGCTGGAACTCACCGGTGGCGGGATCCTCCCAGGTCAGTTTGATCTGGATAGGCTCAACGGTCATAGCAGACCACACTCGCAGGGGGAGCAGACCCCGCACCCAGGTACACAGTCAGTCTACCAGTCCCTGAAAGCGCCACGGATTAAGGTTAAATCGGGAGGCGTCCTTATCAGTGTACGGCTCAATTTGCAGGGGTAGGGCTACGCCAGTGTGCTGGACTTGCCCTCCTATACTGGATGGATAAGGACTTGCAGTGGCCTCGGTTCCACTGAACCCCATTCGTCTGAGTTTTGTGCCCCTGCTGTGACATCCCAGGTCTGTCCGATGCCCACGTCGCTCTCCCCCGTGCGGGCCAGCACGACCACAGCCCCCAGCCCGGCCGGCCGAGTTGGACAGCAGTTGTACCCCAACTACAAGGTGATCGTCCTCAACGATGACTTCAACACCTTTGAGCATGTAGCTAATTGCTTGGTGCAGTACATTCCGCACATGACCCCTGATCGGGCCTGGCAGTTGACGAACCAAGTGCACTTTGAAGGTCAAGCCATTGTCTGGGTCGGACCCCAAGAACCTGCCGAGCTCTACCATCAGCAACTGCTGCGGGCCGGACTGACCATGGCACCGCTTGAACCCAGTTAAACCGCCATTCCTCATACCATCCCTTTCAAGAAGGCAGGTTAGAGTTCAGGGTGACGGCCTGACCCAGGATCTATGGAGCGCAGTCCATCAACCTCGCGAATTCTGCCGGGCGCTGGAACAATTGCCGCCCGCACCCTAGTCCTGCGGCGCAACCTGACTCAGCCAGGGCCGCTTCGCAAGGTTTTTTTCGGGATTGCCAGTTTTCTGACAACCTGCACCCTGGCCATCTGTGGCTACATGTTGGCGGGGTGGTCATTCCTCGATGCCCTCTACATGGTGGTGATCACGGTCTTTGGCGTCGGCTACGGCGAGACCCAGCCGGTCAACACCCCCCTACTACGGCTGTTCACCATTGGAGTGATCATTGCTGGCAGTATTTCCGTCGTCTACACCGTCGGGGGGTTTGTCCAACTCCTCACCGAAGGTGAACTCCGGCAAGTTTTGGAGACCCAGCGTATGACGCGAGAAATTAGCGAACTCGAAGGCCACACAATCCTTTGCGGGTTTGGCCGCATGGGGCAAATCCTGGCCGAGAAACTCAAGGATGCTGGCCAGTCGTTTGTCGTGGTCGATGCCGATGACGAGCGGATCAGTGACGCCGTGGCCCTGGGATACTTGGTGTTTAATGGCAACGCCACCGATGAGTTTGCCCTGGAAGCCGCAGGGATTGGCCGGGCCAAGGTGTTAGCTACAGTCCTACCTGACGACGCGTCCAATGTCTACATCACCCTGACGGCACGGGGTATGAACCCTGACCTCATCATCCTGGCCCGCGGGGAATTTCCGACCACCGAGAAAAAGCTCAAGCTGGCGGGAGCCGATCACGTCGTCCTGCCCCCCACGATTGGTGCGCTGCGGATGGCCCATCTGATTACCCACCCGGCTAGCCTGGACTTTCTGGATCGCAACGATGGCAGCAGCACGATCAATGAACTCTTGGCTAACCTCAACCTGCGCATGGATGAGCTAACCATTCCCGCTAATTCGGGGCTGGCCGGCCGAGCCGTTGAGGACATCGAAGTGCGCGGCCGCGGCATGTTCGTGGTTACGGCACTGCGGCGCGCGAATGGAGAAATTCTCAATCCCCTGGACGGCACCGAGATTTTAGAGATGGGGGATACCCTGATTGTGGTGGGCCATCGCCGGGATCTGCCCCAGTTCGCTCGCCACTTCGCCCTCAAGCGTCAGATGCAATACCGGGGTAATCGCACCCGCTAGGGCTGGCTTGCCCTCAGCTTGACTTTCGCCGTATTCTGGGGGCGAACTGCTGGGCAGAATGGATGGGGCGTTATGGAGAAATTCAAGTTTCCGTGGAAGCCAGAGGTGGGTTACTTCGTACTGGGCCTTGGTGTCCAAGTCATCCTGGCTCAGCAATTCCAGCAGGACATCCTGGGGGATCTGAGCAAGGGCTGGGCCAATTTCATTGAGTCGGGCCAAGTGTGGGCGCTGGTCATTGGTGTAGTCCTCGGCTACATTATTCGGGCGTTTACCTCCTACTAGTGGGATCTGCCCCCACTGCCCTTGATACTGGAACTGCATACCGGGCTAGAGGGAGAGAATGACCTGTCCCACATGCGACCATCCTTAGACCCTCAGCACTAGGTTGGGCAGGAGAGATCGATGGCCCGCTGGCTAAACCGCAGGTTTTCTCGGTAGTCCACGGGGCAGTCAATAATCGTCGGGATAGGTTGTTCCAGCGCTTCCTTGAGTATGGGGATGAAATCTAGGGTGGAGGTGAGCCGATAGCCCTTCAGACCCATACTTTCGGCGAGCTTGACAAAGTCGGGATTGCCAAAGTGGACGGAGTGGGCGTGACCGTAGTGGTTGTGTTGCTTCCACTCAATGAGGCCGTACCCCCCGTCGTTGAAAATAATGGTGACGAAGGGTGTACCCACCCGTAGGGCGGTCTCCAGTTCTTGACAGTTCATCATGAACCCTCCATCCCCGGTGACAGCAACCACATGACGGTCGGGATGAACGAGCTTGGCCGCGATTCCCCCCGGTACAGCAATACCCATGGCTGCAAATCCATTGGAGATCAGACAGGTATTGGGCTTAAGACAGTGGTAGTGGCGGGCCATCCACATCTTGTGGGCACCCACATCGGAGATGACAATATCGTCGGGCCCCATCACTTGCCGCAGGTCGTAGATCAATTTCTGAGGCTTGATCGGGAAGGCTTCATCCTGGGCATAGCGCTCGTAGTCCGCCCGGATACTGGGCTGAAAACTGAGGGCGTAGGGAGCCGGTTTGCCACTGCGATCCGTCCGCTTGAGGATTTCCCCCAGGGAGTCGGAAATATCCCCCACCACTTCCACAATGGGGATGTAGCTACTGTCGATCTCAGCAGCCTCTAGGCCAATGTGGATGATTGGCAGCGTGCCGTGGGGGTTCCAGCGTTTGGGGGAATATTCGATCAGGTCATAGCCCACCGCAATCACAAGGTCGGTGTGATCGAGGGCGCAGTTGATGTAGTCCCGCAGTTGGAGGCCCACGGACCAGAGTGCCAAGTCGTGATCACAAGGGATGACGCCCTTGCCCATGAAGGTGTTGGCAACCGGGATGTGCAAGCGGGTGGCAAACTCGATCAGTGCTGCATCGGCATGGCCTCGGATGGCTCCGTTCCCTACCAGGATCAGGGGGCTGTGGGCATTTTTAATGGCTTCGGCGGCCAGTTCAATGCTGCGAAAAGCGGCGTAGGTGTGTTGGCGCTGATCCCGCTGGAGGGGATTGCCGGCGGCGGGCATGGCGGCGATGTTTTCGGGGAGGTCAATGTGGACAGCCCCGGGCTTTTCGGTCTGGGCGATTTTGAAGGCTTTGCGGACAATTTCGGGCGTGATGCTGGGGCGGACAATCTGGGCGTTCCATTTGGTGACGGGCTGGAACATGGCCACCAGATCCAGATACTGGTGGGACTCAATGTGCATACGGTCGGTGCCAACCTGGCCAGTGATCGCCACAAGGGGCGCACGATCTAGGTTGGCGTCCGCCACCCCAGTCATGAGGTTGGTGGCCCCTGGCCCTAGGGTAGACAGACACACACCTGCCCGACCCGTGAGGCGGCCGTAGACATCAGCCATAAAGGCGGCACCCTGCTCGTGGCGGGTGGTGATGAACTGGATAGGAGAGTTCTGGAGGGCTTCGAGGAGGTGGAGGTTCTCTTCACCTGGCAGGCCGAAGATGTATTCGACCCCCTCGTTTTCCAGGCAGCGGACGAGTAGTTCAGCGGTGTTCATGGTCAAGTTGGGGAAAGACGGTGGAGGAATGATGGGGTAAGACCTGATCCCGTGGCCTAGAGAGGGCTAAGGATAGGGATCGGGGCCGCCAATCAGGGTGGAGAAATTGCCGCAGCTAATGTTGTCGGGACGGTAGGTGGGATCGGCCGGCCGAATCCGACCGGGTTCATCCAGGCGACAGACAATGGTGACAAGGCGCGGGGCCTGGGGCGTTGAACCGTCTTCGATGAAGGTGGCTCCCACCACGGACTTGAAGGGTTTGCGGTCAGCGATGGCGTAATGGTAGGCAGCGCGGGAACTGGTGCGGATCGCCAGGTTATAGCCGGAGGGGAAGGGAATCCGAAAGGCGGATCGCAGAGCAGCCACATCATTGGTGAGGCGGCCGCGCCGCGCGTAGAGAATGGCTTGGCCACGGGTCATGGATTTGATCACCCGCTCAGCTTGGGCCTGGGTGGCAGACTGGGTTTGGCTGTGGGTGGGGGCTGCCCCAAAACCGACGAGGCTCAGGCTGAGACTAAAGGTGGCAAGGGAGACGGAACTGAAACGCATAATGGGGCGCTAGGGAGAGGGGTTGACCCAGGTGGACTTGATGTTGACAAACTCGTAGATGCCCGGCCGGCCGAGTTCACGGCCATAGCCCGAGCGCTTGATGCCACCGAAGGGGAAGCGGGGGTCGGAGCGGGTCATACCGTTGATGAACACGGCCCCTGCCTCTAGGTCTTGCACTAGGCGGGCCTGCTCGGCGGGATCACGGGTCCAGGCACTCGCTCCCAGACCGAAGGGACTGGCATTGGCCTTGGCAATAGCTTCGTCAAGACTGGCGACGCGGAACATCAGGGCAACAGGCCCAAAAAATTCGTCGGAGTCGGCGATGGTGCCTGGTGGAATCTGGGTGATCAGGGTGGGGGGATAGAAGTATCCAGGCCCCGGGGGCAGTTCCCCACCGCAGCGACAGGCGGCTCCCTGGCGAATGACAGTTTGCACCTGCTCGTGGAGTTCGGCCCGAATGCTGGCGGTGGCCAGTGGCCCTACTTCGGTGGCTGGATCGCAGGGATCACCTAAGCGGAGGCGCTGGAACCGGGCTAAAAACCCTGCTTCAAAGGCGTCGGCGATAGCTTCGGCCACAATGAAGCGCTTGGCGGCAATGCAGGATTGGCCATTGCTGATCAAACGGGCGGTAACGGCGGTGGCGATTGCGGCCTCTAGATCAGCACTTTCCAGGACGATGAAGGGATCGCTGCCCCCCAACTCCAGGACCACTTTTTTGAGGTGGCGGCCGGCCGCCGTGGCCAAGCTGATGCCAGCGGGTTCACTGCCGGTGAGGGTGGCGGCTACGATGCGGGGATCGGCCAACAGGTCGGGCACCCGCGCCCCCTCGATCAGCAAGGTCTGAAATACCCCCTCTGGAAATCCCGCTTTTTGCAAGATCTCAGCAATACCCAGGGCACACTGGGGCACATTGGAGGCATGCTTCAGCAGGCCCACATTGCCCACCATCAGCACCGGGGCCGCAAACCGGAAGACTTGCCAGAAGGGAAAGTTCCAGGGCATCACCGCTAAGACGGGACCAAGAGGGTCGTAGCGGGTGTGGGTGAGGGCGACGCGCCCGTCAGGCAGAAGGTCGGCCGGCCCGGCCGCCGGTGCCAGGAATTCGGGGCCGTGGGTGGCATAGTAGCGACAGACCACCGCGGATTTCTCGACCTCCGCCACCGCTGAGGCCAGGGTTTTGCCCATTTCCAGGGTGATTAGCTGTGCCCAAACCTGTTTATCTGCCTCTAAGAGACCGGCCGCCTGATTGAGCCAGGTGGCCCGCTGGGCAAGGGAGGTATGTCGGTAGTTGTGAAAGGCCTGCCAGGCTTGCTCCAGCTTGTCTTCCAGGCCGGCCGGCGAAAGTGGCTCAAAGGTCTGGAGGGTTGCTCCGGTAACAGGATTAATGCTGGCGATGCCCATAGTGTGGCCTATTCCCCCTCCTAGCCCCATGCTACATCCGCTCCCCAATAAAAAAGGCCAGGGTGACCCGGCCCGCCTGTCTTCCATCTGAGAGGAGAACATGCTGAACAGCTTAGAGTTATTGAAACTATTTGTCAATAGATTTCTGTGAAGAGGTTGATAGAGACTGCTTTCCCTCGATGTGATGGGAGCTACATTGCTATCTAGTTGCATTAACTCGGCCGGCCGGCCTGAGGAGACTGTTGCAGAACCGGGGGCTTCGTAACCCTTAGCTAGAATGGTTCAAGTTTTGTAACACTTGTCGCCATGACCCAGCCGACAGCACTGGCCCGCACGTGGGGGCGATGGGGGCTGCTGCTCCTGCCCTTCTTCCTCTGGGGTACGGCTATGGTAGCCATGAAGGCGGCGCTCTCCCAAACAACTCCCCTGTTTTTGGCAGGGTTTCGGTTGTTGCCAGCCGGCTTGCTGGTGCTCATAGTGGCGGCACTTACCGGCCGGCCGCAGCCCCAAGGATGGCGGGCGTGGGCGGGGATTGGCTTCTTTGCCCTGGTGGATGGCACCTTATTTCAAGGCTTTTTGGCGGAGGGATTAGTCCGTACCCAAGCAGGGCTTGGCTCGGTAATGATCGACTCCCAGCCACTGGTGGTGGCCCTGTTGTCCCTCTGGCTATTTGGCGAAGTGATTGGTGCCTGGGGCTGGCTGGGCCTAGGGCTGGGGCTGGCGGGCATCAGTCTGATAGGGTTGCCCAGCGAATGGGTGGTGGGGTTGGTGACGGGAACCCGGCCGGCCGGGCTAGGGGCATTGTTTGAGCATGGTGAGTGGCTGATGTTGTTGGCTGCCCTGTCGATGGCTGTGGGCACCGTGTGGATGCGCTATCTCAAGGATTGGGCAGACCCGTTGGTCGCTACCGGCTGGCACATGATTTTGGGTAGTCTGCCCCTGTGGACGGCATCCGTTTGCCTAGAGCCGCAGCCGTGGCAGCACCTCAATAGCTGGGGTTGGTTGGCCCTGGGCTATGCGGCGGTGCTGGGCAGTGCAGTGTCCTATGGGCTGTTCTTCTACTTTGCAGCCCAGGGAAATCTGACCAGTTTGAGTGCCCTGACTTTCTTGACGCCAGTATTTGCCCTGGGGTTTGGATTTGTGTGCCTGGGTGAATCCCTGACGCCCTGGCAGGTGGGGGGCGTGGCGCTGACGCTGCTGAGCATTACGCTCATTAATCAGCGGCAGTGGCTGACGGAGCGTTGGTCACCGACGCTTTCTACAGTTACACCTATGCAAGAGACAGTGCCCCAATCAAGTCCACTTCCTCACCAGTCAGCAGGGGTGTCTTTGCAAGTTGATAGCAAGGGTTAGCTTGAGCGTTTAGGGTGCCGAGACTCAATTTTCCAAGCCGTTCACCATCAACTCATGAGCGTAGTCATCAAGCTACCCCGAACTCGATTGACCCATCCACACCAGGCTCAACATCGGGGAGTAGACTGCCCCAGATCTAACTTTAAGGCTTGTGTCCTCGAAATGTGTCAGTCTAAAGGGGTCAGACTATAAGTCTGACCATCAAAATCCTCAGCGACCCTGCATTCAAAAATGGGCGATTCCAGAAATTAGCTGACTGCTAGCTTGCAGAGAATAGATGAGTCCAAAGTGCCTGGCTTAGAGGTCGCAGTCATCAACAAGGTCTTGCTGAACTGCATGAATAGAGATGCCCACCAATGCCGACCAGAACTATGAAGAGCTAGATGAAATCTTTCGATTCAAGATCGCACGAACTTCAGCTTCATGAGTACGACTCCAGGTGGCTAAGCAATCAATGACTGGGGCAAGTGTCTGACCAAAATCCGAGAGCCGATACTCGACTTTTGGTGGTATGACTGCATATAGCCGTTTCATTCAGGTTTGAGACACTTAGCCTCACCTCTCCATGTCCG
>JACYLR010000230.1 GCA_015272465.1 Gloeomargaritaceae cyanobacterium C42_A2020_066 | reverse complement strand
TCCTAACAGCTCTTGATCATCTAATAGTCATTTCACTACATCTTTATTACTACCCGCTAGAGCGGCATCGCTCCGAGACTTGCGGGCCTTGTGGGCCGCCAAGGCACCGGAGAGCAGCAGACCTAACACCCCCGGCGGTGCGGGAACAGGGGTAGCCCCGACGGTTGAGATGGTGCCAGTGGTGTTGCGAATATCAACAATATCCAAATTCCCATAAGAGGCAGTAACCCCTATCGTGCCCCCGGCATTGGTCAGAGGGCTACCAAACGACTGGTCGAAGAGATTCTCATTCGGCCCTAAAAGCAGAGCAGTACTACTACCACCGATGAAATCGCTATCCGTAAACGTCCCGTAGACATAGCCCGGCACCCCATTGGCAGGGATGGGATTACTTACCGTGATGTTGATGTTGCTGTAGGTGTTGGTATCGGCGTCGTAGTCAAAGCTGCCGACGGCCGTGGTGCCATCCGCAAAGTTAAAGCCACTCAGCGTCCAAGTGAGCGTGGCAGCCACTGCCGGGCGAACATCCATCACCATCCCCACACATCCAGCACCTACTGCCACAGCCAGCAGCGTTTGTTTCATCGCAAATGTCATGGCTTTTCCTTGAAGATTACGTTTACTCAAGCATCTACGGATGTTTATAACACCCCCCCTGTTACGTCAAGTGATGGAGATTACCGGTTATTCCTGTTTGAGTAACGCTTGATACGAATTGCGATTTTAAGACTTAAAACTGGGCTTTATAGACGAGTAGCTGCCCTCTCCTGAGAATCCCTGGATCGCCGGCGGCACTGAGAGCCAGAGCCACGGCTTTCTATAATTTAGGAGCCACGCTCAACGTACTCCCCATGACAAGCTCCACCGCCGCCGTACCCGTCACCGTCCTCACCGGCTACCTGGGCGCAGGCAAAACCACCCTGCTCAACCGTATCCTCACCCATGAGCATGGCAAACGGGTGGCCGTCATTGTCAACGAGTTTGGTGAAGTGGGCATCGACAACCAACTCGTGGTCGGTGTCGATGAAGAAGTCTTTGAGATGAACAACGGCTGCATCTGCTGCACCGTGCGCGGCGACCTGATTCGGATCATCAGTAACCTAATGCGGCGGCGGGACAAGTTCGACCACCTAGTGATCGAGACCACCGGACTCGCCGATCCAGCCCCCGTGATTCAAACCTTCTTCATGGACGAGGATGTTCAGGCCCAAACCCAACTGGATGCGGTAGTAACCGTAGTGGATGCAGCCCATGTCAATCAGCACTGGGATTCGGACGAGGTGCAGGAGCAGATTGCCTTTGCCGATGTGTTGCTCCTTAATAAAACCGACCTTGTGACCGAGGCAGACCTCCAAGACCTGGAACAGAAAATCCGCACGATGAATCCCCTCGCCCGCCTCCATCGCACCCAGGGGTGTGACCTGAGCATGGATGCCGTACTAGGGGTGGGCGCTTTTGATCTGAGCCGTGTCCTGGAGGTGGAGCCAGAGTTCCTCCATGATCACGAGCATGGCCATGATCACGAACATGATGCTTCGGTAATCTCTGTTAGTCTGGTGGCACCGGGGGCTGTGCACGGCAAGCGCCTGACCGACTGGCTGGGGAATCTGGTACAGACCCAAGGCCCCGATATTTTCCGGTTGAAGGGAATTCTCAACGTGGCCGGAGATAACCGCCGCTTTGTCTTCCAAGGCGTACACATGCTCCTCGACGGCCGGCCGGATCGGCCCTGGAAACCCAACGAAACCCGCCAGAATCAGTTGGTGTTTATTGGCCGCAACCTGGATACCCAAGCCCTGGAGGCTGGATTCCGCCAGTGCCTGGTCTAGGGGGAGGTCAACGGAGGAAAACACCCAACCTGGCAGAATGGGGCTATGAGTGTTGCATCCATGCCCCGGCCGGCCGGCCGCTTCCGCGTCAGTGATTGGCGACTGCTAAAAACCCTGATTCCCTACGGCCGGCCCTACGCCCGCACCCTGTTGCTGGGGGTGATCCTGCTGATTCCCCTGTCGGCAGCGGGGGCTGTCCAGCCGATTTTGGTGGGGCAAGGCGTGTCGTTGCTGCGGGGTGAGGCCACCCTGGGTTTCCTGGCCGGCCGGCCGGTATCCGCCGGGATCAACATCATTGCCCTCCTGCTGACGATCACGATCAGTCTGCGTCTGTCGCTACAAGCGGTGCAGAGTTGGCTGGTACAACAGGTGGGCCAGCGGATCACGGCGGATATTCGCAACGATCTATTTCGCCATGTCCTAGCCCTGCCCATGG
>JACYLR010000058.1 GCA_015272465.1 Gloeomargaritaceae cyanobacterium C42_A2020_066 | reverse complement strand
CCTAACAGCTCTTGATCATCTAATAGTCATTTCACTACATCTTTATTACTACCGAGGTGCCCTACAGTAGGTGGCAGGCCCTAGCACTTGAGCTAATTACTGCTCTAAGCCTGATTCTCAGCAGCAATATGACCGAACACTTCTGGGGGCAGCTCGCTCTGAGGTACGTCGACAAGTACCCTGGGGAGATCGCTGCCGCAATTATCCGAGAGCAGGGAGATCGTTCGTCCGGTACTTGGTTTGCCGAAAACAGCGCAGCAGCGCATGTGCTACAAGCTTGTGTGGAAAAAACCCTGAGAACGTATGGCACGCTCTCCAGCCGCATCTTTCTTCCAGAGTCAGGGAGAATATGCTAGGCATCGGCTTCCCGCGGGGAATTGTTGACCGAATTCCGACCAGCCAGGTTATTGCGTGGGTTGACGCCGATCCAGATGAGCGTGCGTCGTTGGTAGCCAAGCTGGTCATCAATGACTTCTCGAGTGATGAGACGCTTGCCTCGCGCATCGTTGGTGCCTACGGAGACCGCGTTGAGGTCGCAAGCGCGTTACGCTCCGAATACATGTCCGGAGTTGTGTGGGGATCCGCATCGACTCATTGGGAGAAATTGGCCACATCAGTCGAGGAAGCGACCAAACACACCAAGTTGCCAAAGTTGTGGCGCTGGGCAACCGATGTAGCACGCGTTCTCCGGATGATGGCTGAGGGCGAGCGCCAGTGGGAAGCCGAGAGGGATTTGCGTTGGGACTGATGGAATCGAATCGTGAGCTGAACGCTCTACGAATCTATACAATTGCAGGGGTGCCGCCTCAGCGCTAACTGGAGGCGGCATAACAGGTAGCTCTACACCCCAGCCGGTACTCCTTCTCGCTCCAAAAACTTCTCCAGTTCCGTCAGGGCATCCGCATCTACCTTGGTTTGCATCGGGCAGAACTTCGGCCCACACATGGAGCAAAACTCAGCGGTCTTGTAGATATCCGCCGGCAGGGTCTCGTCGTGGTATTCCCGCGCCCGCTCCGGATCAAGGGCAAGCTCAAACTGGCGGTTCCAGTCGAAGTTGTAGCGAGCCGTGGAGAGGGCGTCGTCCCGATCCCGTGCCCCTGGACGGTGGCGAGCAATGTCCGCAGCATGGGCGGCAATTTTGTAGGCAATCAGGCCATTGCGCACATCTTCCGCGTTAGGTAGACCTAGGTGTTCCTTGGGGGTCACATAGCAGAGCATCGCTGCCCCACTCCAGCCCGCCAGGGCCGCTCCAATCGCTGAGGTGATGTGGTCATAACCAGGAGCGATGTCCGTCACCAGCGGCCCCAACACATAGAAGGGCGCTTCGGAGCAGACCTCCATCTGTTTTTTGACGTTGTAGTCAATTTGATCCATCGGTACGTGGCCGGGGCCTTCCACCATCACCTGGACATCGTATTCCCAAGCCCGCCGGGTCAGGTCGCCCAGGGTCTTCAGTTCCGCCAACTGGGCCGCGTCGGTAGCATCATGCAGACAGCCGGGCCGAAGGGAGTCCCCCAGGCTGAAGGAGACATCGTACTTTTGGAAAATGGCGATGATGTCCCGGAAGTGGGTATAAAGGGGATTTTGCTTGTGGTGGTGCAGCATCCAGCGGGCTAGAATGCCGCCGCCACGGGAGACAATCCCGGTAATTCGGTTGCGGACTAGGGGCAGGTGTTCGATCAGAATTCCGGCGTGGATGGTCATGTAGTCCACCCCTTGCTGGGCGTGCTTTTCAATCACGCCCAGAAAATCCTCAGGGGTGAGCTTTTCGATCATCCCGTGGACGCTTTCTAGGGCCTGGTAGACGGGCACCGTGCCAATGGGCACTGGGGAGGCTTGGATAATTGCTGTGCGGATCGCGTCTAGGTTGCCGCCACCGGTAGACAGATCCATCACCGTGTCAGCTCCGTATTTGACGGCAAGCTGAAGTTTGGCCACCTCTTCCTCCAGGTTGGAGGAGTTGGGGGAGGCCCCGATGTTGGCATTCACTTTGCAGCGAGCAGCCACGCCAATGGCCATCGGCTCCAGGTTGGGGTGGTTGATGTTGGCGGGGATGATCAGCCGGCCGCGGGCTACTTCCTCTCGGATCAGCCCAGCCGACAGGTTCTCGCGCTGAGCCACGTAGGCCATCTCTTCGGTGATTATCCCCTGCCGGGCATAGTGCATCTGGGACACGTTATCTTGACCCCGACGCCGGGCCACCCATTCGCTACGCATGGCTTACCTCTGAATAACAGCTTCCCTACGCCGGTATGAGCCGGACTCAGGTTCTAAGGGTATGTTCTCAGCCCGGCCAACCCGGACACCCCTAGCTATTTGGGATTGTAGTATTCTAACTAGGCCCTGTGGGTACCCCCGGCCGGCCGTTCCAAAACTATTCAGGTTTGTGCGTCATGGCCCGTCCCACGCCGGAGGACTTTCAGCGGGTGGCTACTTCCCTGACTGAAGAAGCCCGACTGAACTTCAACTATCTGGTGCTGATCGTCAGTTCCTGCCTGATTGCCACCCTGGGCCTGCTCTCCAACAGCGCAGCGGTGATCATCGGGGCAATGATCATTGCGCCTTTAATGCTGCCTTTGCGAGCCATGGCCTTTGGAGCGCTGGAAGCGGATGTCACGCTATTTCGCTCCAGTCTTCTGTCCCTTGCCTGGGGGACGCTGACGGCCCTGGCGCTCTCCTGGCTGACGGGGCGATTAGTCAGTTTTCCGGAGTTCGGCAGCGAAGTGTTGGCCCGCACCCAGCCCAACCTGATTGACTTGGGGATTGCCATTGCGGCGGGGGGGATCAGCGGTGTGGCTAAAGTCCGGCCTCAGATCAGCGACGCCCTGCCGGGAACTGCCATCGCCGTCGCCTTGATGCCCCCCTTGTGTGTGGTGGGCCTTACCCTCTCTCAGGGGCAATGGGCCAACAGTGGCGGGGCTTTCCTCTTGTATTTAACCAACCTCCTGGGCATTACCACGGCCTGCATGCTGGTGTTTGCGGCGGCGGGCTATGACCCCAACTTAAATCTGATTGGGTCAATGCGGGGGCGGATTACCCTGGCCCTGACTGGGTTGCTGGTGGTGCCCTTGGGCCTCAGCTTTTCCCAACTGTTGCAGCAGGCTCGCTTACAGCGGGAGTTACAGACCATTCTGCTCCAGGAAACGATCACCGTAGGTCGCCAAGTCAGTCTGTCGCGACTGCGGGTGGACTGGGGTGCGACCCCACCCCGCATTTACCTGGCGGTGCGCGCCAGTGAGATTCCGACTGGGAGGCAAGTCAAACTGGTTGAGCAGTTTCTTCAGCAACGGGTCGGTAAAACCTACGAGGTGATTATGGAAGTTCTCCCGGTTCAGGAGGTGCGAGCCGAGACGAAAGGCCCAACCCCTCCTGTCGAGCCTTCCCCGGTTGAGCTAGAGGAGGTTCCCCCTTCCCAAGTCGATAAGGAACAAAAACCGCCAGTAGCGGAGTAAGGTCGCTTAGCTATGGCCTTGACCTTGTATCTCTGATTCGGGTAATCGGCTAGGATGGAGTACGGTTTGATTTCCCTTTCCCTATGACTCTCACCACCCTTGTCCAGGCCATCTGGCTCTTTGCTGGGGCCTGTCTTGTGATTTTGATTTTGCTCCATAGTCCGAAGGGTGATGGTTTGGCAGGGATTGGAGGGCAGGCTCAACTCTTCAGCAGTGCCAAAAGTGCTGAGACAACCCTGAACCGGGTGACCTGGATGCTGGCCATCCTGTTCATGGGTTTGGCGGTGATCCTGGCAGCAGGCTGGCTACCGGGCGCACCTCAGGGCAGTGTGGCCCCGCCTGCGGAAGAGGCCCTACCGGGGTCACCAACTCCTGAAACGGCTCCCGTTCCCCCGGTCATCCCGGCTCAACCGGAGTCGGCTCCCACAACGACACCGACTGTCCCGTAAGGCTGCTGGTCTCGATGGCTTTGGCCACCTGGAGGGCGTAGAGACTGGCTTCGGGACTGGTGTAGAGCAGCCGGCCGTCGGTGAGGTGGTCAATGACCCAGGTGGTTTCCTGGGAAAATAGGCCCTTCATGTCTCCTAGATCAAGGGGAGTGCTCTGGGTACCTTTGCCGGAGCTATCGGGCTGGATCAGTTCCCCTCGGTCGCCATCAATTACAACCGCTCCCTGCTCCCCCAGGATTTTGAAGCGGCGTTCTGACTGCCAAATCTGTTCGCCCTTGGCATAGACCAGGGTGGCGGTGGGGCCGTCGGCAAAGGTGAGCAGGGCGCGACAGTAGCAACTGGTGTAGTAACCTTCCGGGTCTTCACCTGCTACCTGCCATTCCCCGTAGACGGAGCGCACGAGGCCCAGTAGGTCAATCAGGCGGTTGAGGCGGGCTAGGGCACCGACGAACGGAAACCCAAACTGATGGCGGTGGTAAGTCCATTTGCGGGGGGCCGGCCGCTGGGGAACGCAGGTACGATTGTGGGCATGGAACGGCCGGCCGAGGGCGGGAAAGGCTTGGCGAATGGCGAGATGGATAGGGCTGATCAGTTCGATGTGTTCGACGTGCAGCAGACGGTTCTGCTGGCGGGCTAGGTGCACTAACCGTCGGGCCTGGGTCAGGTCAACGGCCAGGGGGTACTCCACAACCACGTGCTTGCCCGCCTGGAGGGCTGCTTCCACCACCTCCCCGTGGAACTGGCTGGCGTGGGCGACCACCACGAGATCCAAATCGGCGGTCACCAAGTCTTGCCAGGCGGTGTAGGGTTTGGCTCCACAGGAGGCGGCAAGCTGGGTGACTTTTTCCCAAGTTCGGCCGGCCGTGGCCACCACCTGGGTACGGGGATCGGCCTGAAAGACTTCGGCACGACGGCTGGCGACGAACCCGGTTCCGACAATGCCCACCCGCACCATGCTTTACCCTGCTCAATCCTTCAGCACTCACCCTATCGCAGCGGCCGGCCGGATGCACGCCCGCTACCTCCTCGCCCAAAAGGGGGTTCTGTTGAACTGGATTGGCACGGTGGGCGTGTTGCCCAATGACCTCCTCGGCTTTTGAGAACAGGGGTGGGCTACAATGTTTGCCCTGCTGGTCACGACACAATAGCCCCATGAGCCAACACCCGATCAAGCAACTGATTGAGCAGGCGGATGAGGCAATCAACCAGGAGGACTTTGACACCCTCCTCGCCATGTATACCGAGGATGCGCTATTGGTGATTAAGCCCGGTGTGTATGCGATTGGCAAGGTACAGATTCGGGAAGCGTTTCAGCGCATTGCAACCTACTTTGAGCACACGTTAGTGGTCAAGCAAGTCGAGATGGAGATTCTGGAGACCGGAGATACGGCGTTGGTGTTGGCGAAAACCTTGGTTACGTCCGGCAACCACCCGGCAATGGAACGCAAAGCAACCTATGTATTCCGGCGGGAAGCTGGTGGAACTTGGCTGTGTGCCATTGACAATTCCTATGGACATGACCTGCTAGAGGGCAAAGCCTGATTCTTACGGAGTCGCTCAACATGAGGCACCTGGCTGCTCCAGACTGCGGTAGCTCCCATCTATTGAACTCAAGGCCACGACGCGGCCCCGGCAGGACTGGTGGAGCCAGGGGGTGTTGATGGCCTGGGAGCACAGGGTTTGTGGCGTGACATCCCAGGGTAAATCGGGGTCAAACAGAACCCACTCGGCCCTCGAACCAGGGATTAATTGGGGTGGTGCCTGGCCTAAACAGGCGGCCGGCCGGGTACTGAGGGCTTTCCAGAGGGTGCGCGCCTCCCAGGAGCCGGGGGTGACTAAGCGTTCCCAGAGGAGGGGCAGCACGAGACCATACCCCACCATGCCAGAGGGCGCAACGCCGAAGGGTACGGTCTTTTCCTCGTAGGTGTAGGGGGTGTGATCCACGGCGACGGCATCGACCCAGCCCGCAGTAATCCCAGCAATCAGGGCTTCCCGGTCTTCCGGCGTCCCCAAGGGAGGGGTGACCCGCAGATGGGGATGGAGTGACCCAAGATCTGTCGTACTCAGCAGGAGATGAAACCAGGGGGTACTGGCAGTTACGGGCACGCCACTGTTGCGCGCCTGACGCAGTAGTTCCACCGACCGAGCTGTGGATATGCGCAGCAGATGAACTGCTGTATCCACACTGGCAATCACCTCCAACAGGGCGGCTAGGGCGGCGGTTTCAGTGCTGGCCGGAACTTCAGGTAGACCAAGGGCCAGGGCTATGGCACCTTCCCGGGCGACGCCGACCCCGGCTAACCGCGACTCCCAAGGCCAGAGGGCGACGGGTATCCCCCAGGGTTTGACGTATTCCAGCAGGCGGCGCACCAATCCCAGATGGGGCAGCGGCCGGCCGTCGGTGAACCCAACCACCCCTGCTTGCCGCAAGTCCGCCAGCTCGGCCATCTGCTCCCCCGCTAGGTTCTGGGTCAGTGCCCCCCAAAAGCCCACTTGAATGGGGCATTCGTGGCCCAGTCGCCGGGGCCAATCCGCGAGGCCGGCCGGCCGATCCAGGGGAGGGGCCATGTCGGGCAGCAGGTGAATTCGGGTAAAGCCACCGCCCTGGGCTGCTGCTAGCAGAGAAGCGATAGTCTCACGGGACTCATAGCCCGGTTCGCTGCTGTGACTGTAGAGATCCACCAGCCCCGGCCCCAAAATCCGGCCGGCCGCCGGGATCACCGTTACCCCTGAGGGCGGGGATAGCTGGGGAGCCATCGCCTCGATCCGGCCGGCCGCTACCCAGATATCGAGTACAGCGTCCTGTCCCGACACGGGATCCAGGCAGCGCACTTGCTGGAGCAGGTAGTCCCTCACGATCCCCCCGGTTCAGGCCGTTAGTTATTGTACGGGGCAAGGCGGCCGGCCCCTCGGTTCGGCGGGTGATAGAGTCGGAATAGTTTCTCCCCGTTGGCTGGCCTTGGCTATACCTGCTGATTCTTCAGAAACCCTGGGTTGTGTGCCGGTGCATCCGGGACAACTCTATCGGCCGGCCCCCCCGACGCTCCAGCACCTGCCCCTAGCCAAAGCGGAACGAATGGCGGAGTTTTTCAGTTTGCTGGGGGATGCCAACCGTCTCCGGCTCCTCGCAGTGCTGGCTGCGGGTGAATATTGCGTTGGGGACTTGGCTACCCTGGTGGCGATGAGTGAATCGGCGGTCTCCCATCAACTCCGGGTGCTGCGAACGATGCGGTTGGTGGAGCGCCACAAGCAGGGCCGCCATGTGTTCTACCGGCTATTGGATGATCATGTGTTGACCCTCTACCAAGCTGTAGCCGAACATCTGGATGAGGGGCTAGGTGTAGACGAAGTGAGTTCTAGCAACTAGCTGGTCTCAACCTAGGGATTCCAAGGCTTGGCTCCTAGGACAAATCCGCACGAAGCCTCGAATATCAAACGATCTTTTTGGATAGAAGAGCGAAATGAAAATATGGTTCATAAAGATGATGCCTCTCCCTCGCGACCCGACTTCCCTCTCTAAGGTTTGGGCTATTCCTTATGACACCTACAGGTCGATGTCCAAGCTGGGGTCGAGTTGCTGGGCCTGCTCAAGGTCACTGGTAGCACCACGCCAATCCTTGAGTTGTTGACGAGCGAGACCCCGCTGGTAGTAGGCAGCAGCATAGTCCGGTTTGAGGCGTAGGGCTTGGTTAAAGGCAGCTACAGCGCCTTGGTAGTCTCCCTTACTGGCCTTGGTGTAGCCAATCTGGTAAAAATCCTCAGCGTCCTGCTCACCGGCGACAACAGTACCGTGAATGTAGGTGAAGTTGGGGTTGAGTTCGACCGCTCTCCGGTAGTCCTCTAGCGCACCTTCGTAGTCTCCGGAGCGGCGGCGCGCAACGCTCCGATTATGGTAGGCGTCGGCGAAGTCGGGGCGGCGGGCAATGGCCTGGGTGTAGTCGTCAATGGCGCCCGGCCGGTCACCCAAACGGTAGCGGGTCAGACCTCGATGGTAGTAAGTGTCGGCAAGATCAAGTTTCAGGCGGAGGGCTTGGTTGAAGTCCTCCAAAGCGCCCCGGCTATCCCCCAGGCTGTGGCGAGCCAGACCCCGTTGATGGTAGGCCACGGCTAGGTTGGGGTCTAGGTCGAGGGCTTGGCTAAAGGCTGAAACGGCCCCAGCGTAATCGCCACTCTGGGCTTTGGCCATGCCTTCTTGGTGTAGTTGGGCCGAGCGATCGGCACTGGCGGCCGGCCGGCGGCGGCGGGCTTGGTGGTGGCGGTAGACCAAGACCCGGTTGAAGTCTTCCGTAGCGCCTTGACTGTCACCATTGGCAGAACGGGCCATCCCACGATGATAGTAAACCTCGACCAGTTGGGGATCGAGTTCAAGAGCCTGGTTATAGTCCGTGAGCGCGCTGCGTAGGTCACCGCTGCGGTGACGCACCAGTCCCCGCTGAAAATAGGCTTCTGCCCAGTCGGGTTTGAGACGAAGACAATGGTTGAAAGCGTCTAGGGCACCGCGCCAATCCTGGAGTTCCATCCGGCCCAGGCCCTTATGGTAGAGAGCTTCGGCACTGTTGGGCGTAGTGGCAGCCAGGGTGCCGTGCATATGGATGTAGTTGGGGTTGAGGCTGAGGGCCTGCTGGAGATCCCGGCTAGCGCCCTCGTAGTCCCCAGAGCGGCGGCGGGCGATGCTGCGGTTGTAGTAAGCATCCGCGAAACGGGGATTAGCCTCAATAGCGGCACTATAGTCATCAATGGCGGCCGGCCGATTACCCAGACGGTAGTGGGCGAGACCGCGATGGTAGAGACTAGGGCTATGGGCAGGAGCGAGGCAGAGAGCCTCGGAGAAGTCTTCGATGGCGGCCCCGTAGTCACCCAAACCGAAATAGGCCATGCCCCGCTGATAGTGAATGTCAGCGGAGTGGGGCTCAATCTTCAGGGCTTGGGTCAGAAGATGAAGTGCCGTAATGTAGTCACTGACCTCAAGTTTCTTGAGTGCCTGCTCCGTGAAGTCCTCAGCCCTCAGCGCCACATTCTCTACGGGCTTGGCCCCAGCAGGATTGGCAGACCACAGCAGCTTGAAGCGGGAATCCCACGTGTTCTTGGAATGAGTTTCGCCCATATCGACACCCCGCATTGAGCTACTGCACCCACAGTAGTGACTCTGGATAGTATGAAGTTGTGATGGTGATCACGATCGTAAAAAGTCCAGTATTACCCCTGAAAACTTCTTGTAGAACTGTGACGATCTACGTGGTTCTACGAGGATAGGGTGAAAGGTGAGAACACCTAGATGGCCCTAAAGCACTTCTCTAAAAACTGATGACTTTCACTCTTAAATCAAGGCTGTAGGGCATGGAAGGCCACTCCTCAATCGACACGTCGTCAATCTTAGCTCATCATTATAGATAGCGCCGCATGGCAAATTAAATCGTCTACAAGTGCGTAGTAGACTGAATAAATAGAGGTGCCCTTGAGTAATCCAACCAAGATGTTACTCTGAGCGACATTGACTACAATAATCGATCAGTCTTGAGGCGTGGGACAATCCTAGAGGGAAAGCTCAATACAGGCCACTTAATATGCAAAAGTTTGAACATCTATCTCGGCAAAGCTAGGGTTATCACCTTTTAGGATACTCCCGTTCATTGTTCCCCAGCAGAGGATTTGTTGTATCGTGTGACGTAGACTAGAACCATAGCCTGCCTGTCTCAGGAAACCCTATGGCCTCCCTTTACCCAGAGTCCTTACGCTTAGAAGCATCATCTCGTTGTCAACTCGCCTGCCCAGCGTGTCCGACAGCCAGTGGGGCAATTCAGCCTACCATTGGCAGTGGGGTTCTCAAGCTCGCTGACTTTCAGGCACTGGTAGATAGCAGCCCCTGGGTGAAGAAGATTGAGCTTTCCAACTACGGTGAAATTTTTCTGAACCCTGATTTGCTTGAGATTCTGGCCTATGCCTATGCCAAAGGCATTCAACTTTCAGCCCACAATGGAGCCAACTTGAACCATGTCAAGTCAGAGGTTTTAGAGGGGTTGGTCAAATACCAGTTGCACTCCATTACCTGCTCTATTGATGGAGCTAGTCAGGCCACTTATGAGCAATACCGGGTCAAGGGTGACTTTGAGCGAGTCATTGGAAATATCCAGAAGATTAATCATTTTAAAGCGCTCTATCAATCCTCTTACCCCATCTTGGACTGGCAGTTTGTTGTGTTTGGTCATAATCAGCATGAAATACCCGCTGCTCGCCAAATGGCAACAGACTTGGGCATGAACTTCAGACTCAAATTATCCTGGGATGGTGACTTCTCTCCAGTGGTTGACCGGGATGGACTCCGGCAGGAAGTTGGAGTTGCCGATCGGGAGGAATATCGAGAAAAGCATGGCCGCGACTATATGCAGACTATCTGTCATCAACTCTGGGATAAACCTCAGATTAACTGGGATGGTAAGGTGCTGGGCTGTTGTCGTAACTTTTGGGGTGAGTTTGGCGGCAACGCATTCCGGGATGGACTAGCGATGGCAATTAATAGCGAGAGGATGACCTATGCTCGCCAGATGTTGGGCGGGCAGCAGCCGCCTCGCGATGACATTCCGTGTACGACATGCAGCATCTACCAAACATGCAGACGACGGGCCAGTGGGTGGAAAGGCCCGCTCAGCCCCGTGAACACGCTGGATTCTATAAACGGTTACGCCATGCCCTGCGCTGGTTGAAACCCAAGCCATCGCTCGGCACTCCCTAGAGAGATCGGCGATTACTCAAGACCGAAATAACGGCCGGCCGTCGTAGCTGGCCATGATGCGGCCCGCCCCCCGCCATGCCTGGAGATAGCGCGTCGCTACGTCCGTACAGCCCGATCCCAGGCTGTCTAGGGCAATGCCGTTGTGCCCCCGCTCCGGCCCAGAACTATGGAGAAAATGGCCGGCCCCTAGGTAGATACCGACGTGGGTGGCCCGGCCGGCCGCCCCAAAGAACAGGAGATCCCCCGGTTCCAGGGGCAGTGTGTCTGGGGTGCCTGGCCCCAGGGGCATGGCAAAGGCTTCTTGCTGGTAGGCATCGCGGGGCAACCAGATGCCAGCTTGGGCAAAAGCGGTCTGCACTAACCCGGAGCAGTCAAAGTTAGGCCCCACGGTGCCGCCCCAGAGGTAGACATTGGGCTGGGCTTGGGCTTGGTTCAGAAATGCCAAGACTTGGGGCCAGCGCTCGACCACAGCCGGCCGGCCGAGCGCCACAGGTTGATAGGGCTGCTCCACGGGTCTCAGATTGGCCAAGTCTGTCAGTGTGATCCAGCCGGGATAGGCATCTTCCTGGAGCACCACCCGGCGCGCCGTTGCGGTGACTTCCTCCGTCAGGGTCAGATAGCGGCCGGCCGTCGCCTGGGTTGCGAGGCGGGCCAGCGTTTCATCGTCATAGAGATCGAGAGAACGGCAGCAGCGATAGGAGGAAATAGACATCATGGGTAGGGCTAGACCGTCAACCCCAGAACCTGGATAGATCGCTCCACCACCTGATCGGGGTCGAAGGGTTTGGTCATGTAGATGTCTGCACCTGCCTTCAAACCCTGGGCCTTGTCAAACTCTTGTCCCTTGGCAGTCAGCAGGATGATAAAGACCTCGACTAAACCCAGGTCGCGCTTGACCTTCTGGCAGACATCAAAGCCATTCATCTTGGGCATCATCACATCCAAAAACACCAGGGCCGGCCGCTCCGCCTGAATCATCTCCAGGGCTTCTTGGCCATTGGTCGCCATCAAGAGGTCGATGAGGCCCTCATCCACCAAATCCTCCAGCGTTTGCTCCAGCAACAGACGGATGTGGGGTTCATCATCCACAATCAGCACTTTTTTGGTCATGGGTAATGCCCCTGATGGCTGGAGAGACTGTGGGGGTTCTGCCTGGATTGTAGTCCCTGCCCCCCGGCCGCGCGCCTACACTGGAGCCGTGGCGTTTCCCTTTTAGTGATGGCCAGCCTTGCTCACGGATTGGCAGTGTGCACACCCGCAACCCTCGCAATTGCCCCTGACTGGGTAGGCCCAGTACTGTTCACTGGCCTGAACCAGGCTGCTGACTGGACTGTGGTCTGCGGATTCTGTCAATCCCACTGGGCTGCGGATCGCCCCATTGAGGTTATTACGGCGTCGGGCAGGCATACAACCTACCCGCTGGGAGATCTGCAAACGCAGGCCCCCCCCCCGTTACCCTGCCAACTCTACCTCCCCGACCCGCGCTCCGCTGCTGTCGAGCGTCTGATTGCGGTGGTGGCCCAGTTACGTCATCCCCAAACGGGTTGCCCCTGGGACTTGGCCCAAACCCCCCAGAGCCTCGCCCCCTACGTGCTGGAGGAAGCCTACGAAGTTGTCCATGCCCTACGCCAGAGGGATGTGGCCAGCCTGGTTGAAGAACTGGGGGACTACCTCCTGCAAGTCGTTCTCCAAGCGCAGATCGCTTCCGAAACCGAGCAGTTTGACCTTGCCGCTGTCGCCACGGGCATTGTCGAGAAACTGATCCGCCGTCATCCTCACGTGTTTGAGGATGTGACGGTCAAGGATGTGGCCGAGGTGCGTCAAAACTGGGAAGCCATTAAGGCTCAAGAGGGCGGCCGGCCGGCCGGGTTAGCGGCAGCCCTAGCTCGTTATACCGTGACCTTCCCGCCCCTACTGGCAGCTTTCAAACTCTCAACCAAGGTGGCGGCGGCGGGGTTTGAATGGCCCGATGTGGATGGCGTCTGGGCCAAACACGGCGAGGAGTGGCAGGAGTTTCAAGAGGCCCTCACCTCGGCGGATCGGGAGGCCCAGGAAGCGGAACTGGGGGATGTGCTGTTCACCCTTGTCAATCTGGCTCGCTGGTACGGCCTCGACCCCAGCTTGGCCCTCCAGGGTACGAACCAACGGTTTACAGAGCGCTGGCGGCTAGTGGAGGCCAAGCTAGAGCGTCCCCTCCAGGACTACACCCTGGCCGAGCTGGAGGTTTTCTGGCAGGCTGCTAAACGCCAGTTAGCCGATGGTTAGACTCAGGTCGGATTTTAGCTCGGTGTTTGCACAGACTTACCGTCGTTTCGGGAGTTAGCGGCTGCGCTGGATTTGAGTGCCCTTCTAGATATTGCCGGGATGAACGGTACTTGAGCTTGACAGAAGATGCCGCCGGAGTCGATCCAGGGCAGAGCAGGCACTCACCTCCCGAATCCAAGTGCGGCCGCGCTCCCCAGCCAAACGGAGAACCTGGTGCTCGAGGACGCCAGGGCCAGCAATACCCACGTAAACCAGCCCCACGGGTTTATCTGGAGTTCCGCCGGCCGGCCCCGCAATGCCTGTAATCGCCAATGCCCAAGTACTCTTGACTGCCGCTCGGATGCCGGCTGCCATCACCTCCGCGACCGGTCCACTCACTGCTCCGAACTCGGATAAGGTTTGGGGGGAGACCCCCAGCAGGTTGGTTTTGAGGGCGTTGTCGTAGGCCACAATGCCGCCCAGGAAATAAGCTGAACTCCCCGGCACTTCCGTGAGCATCGTTCCGAGGCCACCGCCTGTGCAGGACTCAGCCACCGCTAAGGTCTCGTGCCGCTCCCGCAGAAGCGCACCCACTACAGAGGCCAGGGTCTCGTCATTAGAGCCGTAGCAGTCTCGGCCGGCCGTGGCCCGAATTCGTTGAACCACGGGATCGATGAGGGTTTGGGCCGCCTCCAGCGTTTCGGCCCGGGCCGTGATCCGCAGCCGCACTTCCCCACGGCCGGCATAGGGAGCTACGGTGGGGTTTGCCAAAGCCAATTCCGCTGCAAAGGTTTCGGCCAGCGCTGCCTCTAGAACACCCCAAAACCGCAAAACCTGGCTGTGGATCACCCCCTCAACCCAGCCTGTGGCTCTCAGGTACGGCACCGCTGTTGCCCGCCACATGGCCTTCATTTCCGCCGGCACCCCAGGAAAGGTCAGGATCAACAGGTTGGGGCGGGGCGACCAGATCAGGCCAGGGGCTGTGCCCACAGGGTTGGGGAGTACCTGGGCACCGACGGGTAGAAGAGCCTGCTTGGCGTTACCAGGAGGCATCGGCCGGCCGCGGTGGGCGTGTTTAGCCGCAATGTTTGCCAACACATCTGGGTGTTCCACCAGGGGGGTGTTGAAAAAGTCGGCAAGGGCAGCCGTGGTCAGGTCATCGGGTGTTGGCCCCAGTCCGCCGGTGATCAGCAACAGGTTAGACCGATTGCAGGCCACCTCCAGCACTTGGTGGATGCGCTGGGGGTTGTCTCCCACAATCGACTGAAAGTGATGGGCAATGCCCAATTGGGCCAACTCTTGGGCAAAGAATTGGCCATTGCTGTTGGTGATTTCTCCCAGCAGCAGTTCCGTGCCCACCGCAATGACTTCAGCGCTGCGCGTCATGGTGCCGTGGGGGGCCGCTGCTGACAGTGCTGCCATGCCTGGAGCAAAACATACCCCAAGAGACAGGTGGCCAAGCCGATATACACGCCACTGGCGGGTACCCCCGCTAGGGCTAGGGCAAAACTGCCTACCCACAGGGTGAGCGCGTAGATCGTGATCACCGTCAGCCGCTGGGAGAGACCCACCTTGAGGAGGCGATGGTGCAGGTGGCCCTTGTCCGCCACAAAGGGAGATTGGCCGCGGTGGAGTCGGTTGAGAATAACGGTGGTCATGTCCAGAATTGGCACGGCCAGAATCACGAAGGGCAGGATCACAGCCACCGTGGTCACCCGTTTACTCACCCCAATCGCGCCAATAGCAGCCAGGGTAAACCCCAGGAAGTAAGCTCCCCCATCTCCCATGAAAATCTGGGCAGGCTTGAAGTTATAACGCAGAAAGCCTAGGCAAGCTCCGGCCAAGGCTGCTGCAACCAGAGCCGCGGCGGGTTGCTGCATGTAGATCCCAGTTACCAGGAGAGCCACCGCCGCAATCCCTGAAACGCCGGCTGCCAGACCGTCTAAACCGTCCATCCAATTGATGGCGTTGGTCATTCCCACCAACCAGAGGAGCGTAATCGGCAAGCTCAACCAGCCCAAATCCACGTTGCCTAAGAGGGGGATTTGCAGAAAATCAATCCGCACCCCCACCGCCCAGGCTCCCGCAGCCACCATACTTTGCATCACCAGTCGGGTCAGGGCTGGTAGGCTAAAAATGTCGTCTGCTAAGCCAATCAGAAAAAATCCCAGACCCCCAAAGGTCGTTCCCCAAATTTCGTACTCCAACACTGAGTTGAGCGGCCGGCCGGTAGCATCTACAAACCCCCCCGCCTGCCAGATGATCAGCAGCGCAATCAGATTGGCCACAAAAATGGACACCCCCCCAATCCGCACCATCGGCTGGGTGTGCATCTTCCGCTCACCAGGCATGTCCACCGCACCACTTTTGAGGCCCAGGGTTTTCACCAGGGGAGTGGCAAACAGAACAACTGCCACTGCCAGCAGGAACGTGACCAGATGGTAGGGCATACCTCAGGTGAAGGCCGGGGTCGGTACCTCGAGGTGGGGATAGAGGGGATAGCGGCTGCACAGGCTGGCCACCCGCACCCGGCAGTCTTGAGCGACAGTCTCATCTTCTGGAGCCTGCCACCGGTCGGCGATGATGTCCCCGATCGCTGCAAAGTCGTGCTCATGCAGGCCACGGGTGGTCATGGCGGGTGAACCAAGGCGCACACCGCTGGTTACGAGGGGAGATTGGGGATCGAAGGGCACCGTGTTTTTGTTGGCGGTGATGTGTGTCTCACTGAGCAGGGCATCGGCCACCTTGCCCGTCAAGCCCGTTCCCCGCAAATCCACCAGCAGCAGGTGGTTATCGGTACCGCCACTCACCAGTTTGAAACCCCGCTGTTGCAGGCGTCCGGCGAGGGCTTGGGCATTAGCAATCACTTGGCTAGCGTAGGAGGCGAAACTGGGCTGGAGAGCCTCTCCAAAAGCAACAGCTTTTGCAGCGATCACATGCTCTAGAGGGCCGCCCTGATTTCCGGGGAAAACCGCCTTGTCGAGTTGCTTACCCAGTTCAGCATTTCGAGTCAGGATCAGTCCCCCCCGAGGCCCTCGCAGGGTTTTGTGGGTCGTGGTGGTCACCACGTCGCAGTGGGGGATGGGATTGGGATGGTAGCCGGTGGCCACGAGACCTGCGATATGGGCCATATCCGCCAAGAGGTAGGCACCCACGGCGTCGGCGATTTCACGAAAACGCTCGAAATTGATCACCCGTGGATAGGCAGAGTAGCCGCAGATGATCAGCTTGGGGCGATGCTGCTGGGCCAGTGCCAGAATCTGGTCGTAGTCCAGGGTTTCTGTGGTGGGACTAACCCCGTAGTGCACAGCCTTGAACCACTTGCCGGACACATTCACCGGGGAGCCGTGGGTGAGGTGGCCGCCGTGGGCCAGATCCATACTCAGAATCGTGTCTCCGGGCTGGAGCAGGGCTAGGAAAACCGCAAAGTTGGCCTGGGCACCGGAGTGGGGTTGGACGTTGGCGTGGGCGGCACCAAAGAGTTCCTTGGCTCGGTCGATGGCCAGTTGCTCGACACCGTCCACAAATTCGCAGCCACCGTAGTAACGTTTGCCGGGTAGCCCCTCGGCATACTTGTTGGTGAGCACAGAACCCTGGGCAGCCATCACAGCCGCAGAGGTGAAGTTCTCACTGGCGATCAGTTCTAGGTGATCCCGCTGGCGCTGAAGTTCCCGCCGCACCAATTCGGCAACAGCAGGGTCAGCCGCGGTCAGGAGTTCAAGGGGAGAGGGTGTTCCGGTCACGGTAACTTCGGGTTGCAAGACCCGCTAGGTTGGGCTAGACGGGCTGTTCTTCCCCATCATACCCTGATCCCCCAAGGCCCCCAGCCGGCCGCGAGGCCAGAATCTGCCATGAAACCCTATCGTTTTCTACCCATTGAGGACTGTGGCGAGCCGTTGGTGCCGATCCCGGCCGGCCGTATAGGGCTGTGGCAACCGCCGCCTTACCAAGCGTTGGGCGCGCCCTATGCCCAGCTTGGCCCCTACCACCTGCGCCAAGGCGTACTCACAGCCCTGCTGGCGGCCCAAGACCACCTTGAAAAACACCATCCCGGCTGGCGACTCCTGGTTTACGATGCCTATCGCCCGGTGACGGTGCAGCGCTACATGGTGGACTACACCCTGCAAACCCTGATCGCCACCCGTAAGTTGGTGGCTTCAGCCCTAACGGTGAACCAGTGCGAGGCCCTCTTGGCTGAGGTGTACCAGGTGTGGGCTGTCCCCAGCGATGACCCCCGCACCCCCCCGCCCCACAGCACGGGCGCGGCAGTCGATCTAACCCTGATGGATGGGGCCGGCCGGCCGGCGGACATGGGGTCGGCCATCGACGAGCTTTCCCCCCGTTCCCTGCCGGACTACTTTGCACCTGCGGGGCCAGTTCCTGACGCCCGCTACTATGAACTCCGCTCTCTCCTCAACCAGGTGATGACTGGGGTGGGGTTTGTGCGGCATCCGGAGGAGTGGTGGCACTTTTCTTTGGGGGATCAACTGTGGGCCTGGCAACTCGGCCGGCCGGCGGCTCGCTATGGCCGGGTGGGTGACTAAACTGCCGCAAGGACGGACTATAGAGCACGGTTGCTGATCACCGTCGTGGCGAAACTCCCCTTATCCACCTGAACCTCAGTCTCGACCGTATAAATGCCCTGGATCGTCAATTCCGGCGGCCCGCCCCGAAAGGTGAAGAGCCAATAGCCCTCCACTTCCCGATAGGGAGACTTACTCGCGGCCCCGTGCATAGAGGGTTCAGCGCGATAGGCATTCAATCCGCCATTGGCCTTTTCCCCAGCCTGTCGGGCCAGGTTACGCGCCCGCAGGAGGCCGAAGATCTGGTCGTTCAAGCTTTCGGTTTCGGGGGAGGGTGGGGCTTGGGCCAAGCTGGGCTGAGGACTTGTCGCTTCCGAAACGGGGGCGGACGGGCTGCTGGGCGGCGGCGCGGTACTGGTGGGCGATGTTCCAAGGGCGCGGTTACTCAGCACGGTGGTGGCAAAGCTCCCCTTATCCACCTGAACCTGGGTCTCGACGGTGTAGATACCTTGGGCCGTGAGTTCCGGGGGGCCGCCGCGAAAAGTGAAGAGCCAGTAGCTGCCCATGTCCACATAGGGTGATTTCCCCGCGGCCCCGTGCATGGAGGGTTCAGCGCGATAGGCCCTTAATCCGCCATTGGCCTTTTCCCCGGCCTGCCGAGCCAGGTTGCGCGCCCGCAGCGGTCCAAAGACCTGTTCATTCAGGCTCTGGGCCAGCTGGGACTGGGGAGGTTGCGGCGGGGAGATCGGCCGGCCGGGGTCGAGGGCCAGGGTACTGGCACTGATCAGAGCAAGGAGCGGGATCACGGCAAACACCTCTAGGCGGTCAAAACACAACCCTATGCCCGGTTTAGATGACTGGGGCTAGGCTCAGGTTCCAGGGACGGGAAACACGACTGGGAATTTCGGTTCTCCCCGAGGCCGGCCGGCCGGCCCCGGAGCGACAATTAGGGTGTCGGGGCACTCAATCCTACAATCCCCGACCCATCCTAAACCCAGCACACTGCATTGCGTTTCTCAGGAGGGCTGTAGATCATGGCCATCGTACGTTGGAGTCCACTTCAAGAGTTGGATGTGATGCGGCGGCAAATGGATCGACTGTTTGATGAAATGCTCACCCCCAGTGCTCCGGAGGCCGGCCAGCCAACCGCAAGCCAGTGGGTTCCCGCTGTGGAATTGCGCGACGACGGCGACTACCTCACCCTGCGGGCAGAATTGCCGGGGGTCGAGAGCGAAAACTTGGAGGTTCAGGTCAGTCGTGAAGCCGTGCAAATTTCCGGTGAACACCGGTTTGAGCGCAAGGAGGGAGATAAGGACAAGGGCTGGTTGCGGAGTGAGTTCCGCTACGGGCGCTTCCAACGGGTGATTGGCCTGCCTGCGCCAGTGGTGCCGGATCAAACCCAGGCCACCCGCAAGGACGGCATCCTCACCCTCACCCTGGCCAAGGCTCCCGAAGCCCGCAATCAGGTCTTCAAGGTGAACCTGGATGCCTAAGGCCAACGGTTGACACTCCGGCGGTCACCCCAAGCCACCCTGGAGTAAGCAACTGAATAGCCACCCCTACGGCCCCCGTTTCCCGACGGGGGTCTTGACTGGCAGGAACCGGGGTGGCTCTCTACAATGCAGGGGGTTCAGGAAATGCCTATGGATGAACTGCCTACGCTGAGTGTCGAAGACCTGGCGGCCCATCTCAGTCAACCGGGGAACGCCTGGCAGGTCGTTGATGTCCGCGAACCCTGGGAGGTGGCTACCGTGTCCCTGCCTAGCAGCCTGAATCTGCCCCTCAGCCAGTTTCCCGCCTGGTCTGAAAACATCCAAGCTTGGATTGACCCCGGCCGGCCGGCCGCCCTCCTCTGCCACCACGGCATCCGCTCGGCCCAAGTTTGCGCCTGGTTATGCCACCAGGGCTACACCCAAGTCCACAACGTGACGGGGGGCATCGACGCCTATGCTCGGCGGGTTGATCGCTCGCTCCCCTGCTACTAACGTTTGTCCCCTAGCCTCAGGGCCTTAGCATAAACTCAGATACAGTTTTAAGCGCGGATTCCTTCTACCGTAGGTAGCCAAAGGGTTTGACCCTGCGGTCTGCTCTCTGCATCCCCGATAACAAATCGCTTTACGGCATTGACCCATGGATCTTACCGAGCGTCACCAGGCTGTGCTCCGGGCCGTCGTCGATCACTACGTGGCCACGGCCGAACCCGTCGGTTCTCGCACCCTAGTCGAGGAGTACCAATTGAAGGTGAGTCCGGCCACGATTCGCCATGCCATGGGCTATCTGGAGAAGGCTGGCCTCCTCTACCAACCCCACACCTCGGCCGGCCGCATTCCCTCGGATTCGGGCTATCGTCTCTACGTCAACCACCTCCTCCAGCCCTCCACCGACCTCACCACCCAGGCCCAAGCCCTGCTCGCTGGCCAAACCTACACGGTCGCGGCCAGTGTTGAAGCGGTGCTGCGGGGGGCGGCACGGTTGCTGGCCACCCTGAGTGGTTACATCATCCTGGTCACGGTGTCCCAGCCCACCACCGGTCACCTCCGCCACCTACAACTGATTCCTGTAAACCCCCAGCGCGTTGCCCTGATTGCTGTCCTCGATGGGGGACGTACCGAATCGACCCTGCTAGATCTATCCCCGACGGAGGAGACTGAACCCTGGCTGGAGGAAGCCACCCAACTCCTGTCCAACTTTCTCAACCACCACCTCCACGGCCGGCCGCTCCAAGACCTAGCGCACCTGGACTGGGCTACCCTCAATCAGGAGTTTGCGGGCTACGCCGACCTGGCACGTCGCGTCATCCAACACCTACAAGCCTGGGGGCAAGAGGACTCAGGAGTCGACCTCCTAGTCAGCGGCCTCGCCGAAGTCCTGCGCCGCCAGCCCGAATTCAGCCAACTGGAGAAGTTGCAGGTGATCATGGATGCCCTCGAAGGGGAAACCTCCCAAGTCCGGTCGGTTCTCTGCCAAGGTTCTACAGCCCAGCAACCCCTGCAAGTCCTGATCGGAACCGAGAACCCCCTGGCTGCTATGAAAGCCTGCTCCCTGGTCTCGGCCCGCTACCACCAGAGCGGTGCCCCGGCCGGCCGCATTGGTCTGTTGGGGCCGACCCGCATGAGCTACGACCGGGTCATTCCCCTTGTTCAGGCGGCCGCCCAGCATTTGTCCACAGTCCTGAGTCAGCCCGCCTGAACCCGCAGGGTAGACTAGGTAGAGTCTGTCCTTAAACCCTGCTTTTCCGCCCCATGGCCGAGACCCTAGCTGTCCCTAAACAGAAACTGTCTGCTCCACCCCTCGCCATTCATCGCCTAGGCGATCGCGTCCTCCGCCAGTCCAGCAAACGGGTCTCCCAAGTGAATGCCGAGATTCGCCAACTGGCGCGCGAGATGCTCCAGACCATGTACAGCGCCGATGGCATTGGTTTGGCTGCGCCCCAGGTTGGCGTCGCCAAGCAGGTGATTGTCGTCGATGTAGACCCGGAGAATGCGGCCAATCCCCCGCTGATCCTGGTTAACCCCGTGATTGAAACCCTGGGCACCACCCTGGCGACCGGGCAGGAAGGCTGTCTCAGCATCCCCGGTGTCTACCTGGAGGTGCGCCGGCCGGCCGCGGTGGAAGTCAGCTACAAGGATGAGCACGGCCGGCCCCAACGCCGCTGGGTGGATGACCTGACCGCCCGCGTCATCCAGCACGAAACCGACCACCTGCACGGCATCCTGTTTGTGGATCGGGTGGAAAGCCCCCTCAAACTCGCCCAGGAACTGGCCCGCAACCGCTTTTCCCTGGCGGATGTACGGCGGATTCCCGCCTCCTCCTAACCCCCTCGCTCCCAACGCGCCATGACACCCAAAAGCGGTCTGCTGCTCTCCGGCTGTTGTGTATCGGCAATTGCCGCGGTTGGCTCCGTGTTTGAGCTATCCTACGGTCATCCGCAACTGGGTACGCCCCTGACCAGCCTGATTTTGGCCCTCACCGTACCCCTGGGTATTTACCTGTTCTATGCAGCCACACAGGCCGCCAAACCCCATTCCTAGCACGTCCGTATGGAAGCATCGGGTCTAACGCCCGTGGCGGATGCCCTTGAGGTTGCCCGCCTTGAACCGCCCCCCAATGGCCGCCTTCGCCGCAGCGGAGACTCTCGCCCAGAGGAACTCACCCAGGTACTGGAGAAACATCGGGGGGAACGGCAACTGCTCATCCTCCAAGACTTTCCCGATCCGGATGCCCTCTCCTCCGCTTGGGCCTACCAATTAATTGCCCAGAAATGGGAGATTCGGTGTGATCTCGTTTACGCGGGGGCCATCAGCCACCAGGAAAATGTGGCGCTGGTGCGGCTGACGGGCATGCCCATCCAAAACTGGACGCCCACCACCCTCAAGGATCGGGATCTCAGTCTGTACCAGGGGTGTGTTTTCGTCGATAGTCAGGGAACCACCAGTCAACTGACCGCCTGGGTTCAGCACGCTGGCCTGCCCCTTGTGGCCATCATCGATCACCACACCATTCAGGGCGAACCCCACGCTGAGTTTGTCGATATTCGCCCTCAAATTAAGGCCACCGCCACCATCCTCACCCAGTATTTGCAGGGGGGCCTCCTGGAACTGGATCGGGGTTCCACCGAACATGTCAAGTGTGCCACTGCCCTCGTCCATGGCATCCGCTCCGATACCAACGGCCTCCTGTTGGCTGGTGAGGAGGATCTCAATGCAGTCGCCTACCTGAGCCGGTTCTACGATCCCCAAATGCTGCGCTCCATTCTCCAGGCCAACCGCTCCAAGCAGGCCATGGATGTGATTGAGCGTGCCCTGAAAAACCGCACTCTTCAAAATAACTTCTCCATTGCGGGGGTGGGTTACCTGCGCTACGACGCCCGAGATGCCATTCCCCAAGCCGCAGACTTTCTGGTGACGGAGGAGAATGTCCACACAGCGGTGGTTTACGGCATCGTCTACGACAAGGATCGAGAACGGGAGGTGGTGATTGGCTCCTTGCGAACGGCGAAGCTGACCCTCGATCCGGATGAATTCTTGAAAGAAGCCTTTGGCCATGACAGCCAGGGCCGGTTTTTCGGCGGTGGCCGCTCCCAGGCTGGGGGGTTTGAGATTCCTATGGGTTTTCTAGCGGGCCTCAATGACAACGCCAGTTACGCCAATCTGAAATGGGAAGTCTACGACACCCAAATCAAGCAAAAGCTGATGCGCCTGATCAGCCCTGAAGGCCAAGTCTCTGTGAATTAACCAGTCATTGCGATGTACCTGTACCTAATCCGCCACGGTCTTGCTGGAGAGGGGGACTTGGAACCTGAGGCTGACCGGGCGCGGCCCCTCACCCCCGAAGGTCAGCGCAAAACCCGCCGAGTGGCCCAGCGGCTGGTGGCCCTCAACATCCAGGTGCAAACGATCCTCACTAGCCCCCTGCCCCGCGCCGCCCAGACAGCGGAGATTCTGAAGCAGGAAAACCTCGGCCTGCGCCTGGAAACGGTAGACTTTCTGGCTCCTGGGGGCAGTTACGGGGATGCCTGTGCCTGGTTGCACAACTGGCGGAGCTTGGGTGGTGGGGACGTGGCTTGGGTGGGCCATCAACCGGAACTGGGAGGCTGGGCCGAAACCCTGGTGTGGGGACATGCCCAGGATCGGCTGGTGCTCAAGAAAGCGGGGGTGGTAGGGCTGAGTTTTACCGAGAATGACCCGGCCGGCCGGGCGCTACTCTTCTGGCTGACTCCACCTCGCCTGTTGCTCTAGGTTCGAGTGACGGGCCTAGCGGTTAAGGACTCTCTTCCTGCCGGACATACTGCATCAGAAAACTGCCGGGATACCCTAGGGTGTAACCGTTCCCGCCTGGGTGCCACTGGTGAGTACCTGGAACGGCGGATTCCCCACCGCACGCTGCAAACTGGCTAGGGCGCGGTTGTATCCCAGCACCGCATCCACCAGGTTGCCTTGGGCCTGGGTCAGGGCATTTTCCTGCTGGATCACGTCAGTCTGGGTGCCGACCCCTGCCTGAAAGCGCAGCCGGGCCAACCGCAAGCTTTCATTAGCCTGCTCTAGGGCTAGAGAGGCCGTGCTGATGTTGGCCTGATTGGAAATGAGGTCTGCGAAAGCCGTTTCCACCTGGAAGCGAATCTGATCCCGCTGGTTGGAAAAGCCCAGATCGGCAATCGCCACATTGGCATCCGCCTGACGGGCACCGGCCAAGGCAGCCCCCCCATCGAACAGGGTGACGGAGAACTGAATCCCCACCTGATCCCCCTGGCCGAAGCCTTGCTCCTTAAAGTTACCCGGATCTTCGAGGTAGCGGAGGAAGTCCACCTGGGCAAACAGACCAATGGTGGGTCGAATAGCGGAAAGAGCCTGCTGCTTTTGGGCTTCGGCAAAACGGCGCTGGGAGAGTTGGGTCTGGAGTTCGGTGCGCTGGTTGAAACTCAATAGAATACTGTCATTCAGGGAAGACTCCCAACGGCCGGCCACGGAGACGGGATCGGAGGCGGTGACGTTGACGTTTTCCCCCAAGTTGAGCAGGGCCACCAGGTTGCGTTGGGCCACTTTCTGGTCTCGCTCGGCATTGACCAACTGCTGCTTGGCGTTGGCCAACTGCACCCGAGCTTGGAGGACGGCAAACTGAGTCCCGACCCCGGCCCGCTCCTGGGCGACGGCATCGCGCAAGCTCACCTCGGCATTCAGAACCGCAGACTTGCCAATGGTCACCTGGGCATCCGCATTCTGGAGGTCGTAGT
>JACYLR010000214.1 GCA_015272465.1 Gloeomargaritaceae cyanobacterium C42_A2020_066 | reverse complement strand
ATCCACCGCCAGAATGTTTCCCCGGTTCCCGTCGTTGACCTGCATGGGTTACTCCAGCGCCTGTTGGGTCGCGTCCACTATCTTACGGAACTGGAAGTCATCCACCAATTGCCGCAGGGTTTTGGCTAGGGCCGCATCCTCTAGTTGGGTGGCGAGGTGCAGGATCTGGTCACCGTCAGCTTCGAGGGCGGATTGGTGAACAGCTTGGAGCCAGGGTTGGGGTTGTTGGTTAAGGCTCTCCAGGTGGAGACCCCCTGGACTGGCCGGGGATGCGGCCGGCCGGCCGCTTGCGGCGTAGGTATAGTGCACCCCCAAGTGCTCAGCCATTTTGTTCAACAGCACCTCTTCCCGGAAGGGTTTGCGGAGGAAGTCGTCGCAGCCCGCATCCATCACAATCGAGCGCTCTTCCTCAAAGGCACTGGCCGTGAGAGCGATGATCACCGTGGCTTGGCCCTTGAGTTGGGCCTTGATCCGGCGGGTGGCCTCGTAGCCATCCATCACGGGCATCCGCATGTCCATCCAAATCAGGTGAGGTTCCCACTCACTCCAGACTTCGATAGCTTCCTGACCATTGTGGGCCTCCCGCACTGCAAAGCCCAGGGGCGTCAGTAACTTGACCAAGAGCTTACGGTTTTCCAAGCGGTCATCCACGGCCAGAATCCGCCAAGTGGGTTGGTTAGGGGCCAAACCCGTGATCCGTTCCCGGGAAGGTACGGTATAGGACTGGACGGCTTTCCCCAGGGGAGCGGGGATGCCAAACAGGAATACGGTACCCACATCCACTTGGCTCCGCACACTGATTTCACCCCCCATCAGCCGCACGAACTGTTGACTGATCGGCAAACCCAGGCCGGTGCTGTCGGCCACACTCTGGCCTACATCCGTCTGGATAAATGCCTCAAACAGTTGAGGGATATCTTCCTCGGTAATGCCTGGCCCCGTATCCTCGATTTCGCAGTACAGCCGGCCGGCCCGGTGATCGACCCGCAGGCAGACGCCCCCCACTGTGGTGAATTTGAGGGCATTGCCCAGCAGGTTAATCAGAACCTGGCGCAGTTTACGCTCATCGGCCTGGAGAAATTGGGGGAGATCCGGGCGGCGATCCACCAGCAGTTGCAGGCCCTTGGTTTCGGCCCGCAGTTGGAACATATCCTCCAGACTGTGCAGGAGTTCGTAGATGTCGAAGTCCTTGGGCTGGAGGGTCTGGCGGCCGGCCTCAATCTTGGACATCTCCAAGACATCGTTGATCAAGTCCAAGAGGTGACTGCCGCTACGGTGGATGATCTCTAGGTTTTCCTGCTGCTCAGGGGTGAGCGTGGTGTCCCGGAGAAGTACCTGGGTAAAGCCCAAGACGGCATTGAGGGGTGTGCGCAGTTCGTGGCTCATGCGGGAAAGGAACTCGCTCTTAGCCCGGTTGGCCCGTTCGGCAGCCTCCTTGGCGCGCCGGAGTCCGTCCTGGTTTTGCTTGCGGGCGGTAATGTCTTTGACAATGCCGACGTAACACTGCACTCGTCCCGTGTTGTCTCGCACGGCGCGCGCACTTTCGGAAATCCAAATCACCTGGCCGTTGCGGCGATAGATACGCGACTCAAAGTCTTGGACAAGGTCATTCTCGGACAACAGTTGGATGAATTCATCGCGACGGCCTGGATCGACGTAGAGCTGGCGGCTGATGTCCCCTAGGGTGGCAATCAGGTCTTCGGGGGAGTCGTAGCCATACATCTTGGCTAGGGCTGTGTTGGCGGTCAGGTAGTGGCCATCGGGGGTAGTCTGGAAGATGCCCTCGCCAACGTTCTCAAATAGGTTGCGATAGCGTTCCTCAGCTTGGCGACAGGCTTCTTGAGCAGCGGCTAGTTCTGCCCGAAGGCGGGGGATTTGGAGGGCAGAGGAGGTCAACTCTGCGAAAAGCTGTTGGTTGACCCAGACCCCAGTTTGGCTATCCATCACCACACCCGGTTGACTCCCGGAAAGAGCTATACCCTAAGACATCGTACTCGCTACAGCCAAGGGGGAGTGGACTTAGGATAGGGATGAGTACAGCACGTGGATAAGGAGCAGTAGTAGGCTCATCTTAATAATTCAGGGAGACCCTAGCCTCCAGAAGTATTGAAAAAAGACACAAAACTTTGCATCTTATCCGACAAGGGTCTCTGGTAGCAGATCATAGCTCCAATGGATGATTGTGCACCGACGACTTATTTCCAACTGCGGTAGTAATAAAGATGTAGTGAAATGACTATTAGATGATCAAGAGCTGTTAGGAAACCAGAAGTGTTGAAAGAGAGATTAAAGCTGCAAAAAAGGGACAGAAAATGGTATGCTGTCCCTGAAAAGCTAAATAACTTACCCA
>JACYLR010000231.1 GCA_015272465.1 Gloeomargaritaceae cyanobacterium C42_A2020_066 | reverse complement strand
TCAGGGCGAATTGCAGGATGCCCAGGTGATCGGGGAGGTGGTGATTGAACCCGGCGCGCAGTTAGTACGCACAACGGTACGGGGGCCGGCCCACATCGCCCAAGGTGCCTACCTGGAGGACAGCTACATCGGGCCATACACCTCCGTGGGGGCCGGTTGCCAGGTGCTTCGCAGCGAAGTGGAATACTCCATCCTGTTGCGGGGGGCGGTGGTGCAAGACCTGCCCTATCGTTTGGACAGCAGTGTTCTTGGCCAAGACGTGCGGGTGGAGGGGGGCAAACAGGGGGTACGGCGGCATACGCTGCAACTGGTGCTTGGCGACCGCAGCCAAGTGTGCCTATGACGGGGCCAATCCTACTGACGGGGGGCAGCGGCCGGCTGGGGCAAGAACTACGGCAACTGATGCCCGATCTGATTGCACCGCCACGTCAGGAATTGGACATCACCCAACCCGAAACCCTCACCGCGTGTCTGGCACGCTATCGGCCGGCCGGCCTGATCCACGCGGCCGCCTACACAAACGTCGCCCAAGCGGAAACGGATCGGGATCTGTGCTGGCAGGTGAATGTCCAGGGCACCCGCCACCTGGTACAGGCCACCCAGCACCTCGGCATTCCCCTGATTCATATTTCAACGGATTATGTGTTTGCCGGGGAGCGCGGCAACTACCGCGAAGGTGACATGCCGGGGCCGCCCCTCAACTATTACGCCCTCACGAAGCTCGTAGCCGAAGAGGTCGTGCGCGTCCATCCCCACCCTCTGATCATCCGCACCAGTTTTCGGCCCCGCACCTGGCCTTATCCCGTGGCCTTTACCGACGTCTTCACCAGCCAGGACTACGTGGATGTGATTGCCCCGGACATTGCCCTGGCGATTCAGCACTGGGCCGACATCCCCGACGACACCTTGCATATCGCCACTGAGCGCAAGTCGGTCTACGAACTGGCCCAGCGGCGCTGCCCCACCGTGCAGCCGGGGAGCCGCTCCCAGGCGCGGGTGCCCCTGCCGGCTGACAGTTCCCTCGATTGCACACGCTGGCAGACCCTTAAGCAAGCTTGGAGCCTCGCCCATGCCTGAATCCTTTCAGCGAGTAGTTGTGACCGGCGGGGCGGGCTTCATCGGGGCCAATTTTGTTCGCTATGCCTGCCAACACCATCCCGACTGGGCCATCACCGTCTTTGATAAGTTGACCTACGCCGGCAATCGGGCCAACCTGGCCGATCTGGAGGGCCGGATCACATTTATCGAAGGGGATATAGCTGACCCCGATGCGGTGACCCAAGCTTTGACAGGTGCTGATGCGGTGCTCAACTTCGCCGCTGAAAGCCATGTGGATCGCTCCCTGGTGGATGCCCGCCCCTTCTTCCGCACCAATGTGGAGGGCACGGGAATTCTCCTAGAGGCCGGCCGGCGACTGGGGGTCAGGCGCTTCCTGCACGTCTCCACCGATGAGGTCTACGGCGATCTGGCGGGTACTGACCACCATTCCCTGGAAACCGACCCCCTCCGGCCTCGCAGTCCCTACGCCGCCACCAAGGCTGGGGCCGAGCATTTGGTACTGGCCTACGGTATTTCCTACGGTTTAGATGTGGTGATCACCCGCGGCTCCAATACCTATGGGCCATACCAGTACCCGGAAAAGATCATTCCCCTGTTCATCACCAATGCCCTAGAGGACAAGCCCCTGCCGCTCTATGGTGAGGGCCAAGCGGTGCGGGATTATCTGCATGTCACGGATCACTGTGCCGGGATTGATCGTGTCCTGCACCACGGCCGGCCGGGGGGCGTCTACAACCTAGGGGCGCGCCTCGCCGTTTCAGGGGTCGAGGTGGCCACGGGGATTCTGGATCTCTTGGGCAAACCCCACGACCTGATCAGGTTTGTGCCTGACCGGCCCGGCCACGACTATCGCTACAGTGTTGACCCCAGCCAGGCGGAGGCTTTGGGGTGGCAACGGCAGTGGACCTTCCCGGCCGGCCTGGCCCAGACGGTGGCCTGGTATCAGGCTAACTGGGATTGGTGGCAGGCAGTTAAAGCCAAACCCTCCTATCGGGCCTTTACCCAGCGCTGGTACGCAGAGGCTCAACCCTAGAAGTCCTCCAGCCTAGGCATTCCTCCCACCGGGTTCAACTTTTTCATGCCTGAGCCTGTACACTCCAGCACGGGCTAAACTTGCGTCTGCTACAGTCTCCTCAGTAAGACCAATGGCGCTCCCGGGCAAACTAAGTCTCTGCGGCGATGATGTGCAAATCCACGTGGGGAATAGCCCGCATCAACCGCTGCACCACCGAGCGTTTCAGGAATAGGTAGTAATAAAGATGTAGTGAAATGACTATTAGATGATCAAGAGCTGTTAGGA
>JACYLR010000079.1 GCA_015272465.1 Gloeomargaritaceae cyanobacterium C42_A2020_066 | reverse complement strand
GGCCAGGGCCTCCACCTGGCGTTCCCCCTGGGGGGTCAAGGCCCAATCCACCTCTGGTAACCGGTCGGTCGCGTTGCCCTCCGACTCGCCATGCCGAACCAGAATTAACCGATAGATTTTGATCACCACGCTCCTGCATTCTGTTGCAACCCCGCCAGATTCCCAGTGATTTAGGGAATGCTGGAGATCAACCTGTGAAAACCCTTGCACCTATCCCCTACTGGAGGTCAACTTCAAGCGGGGTGGTATGATGAGGGCGACTGAACGCCATCCTTCTGAGAGGTGCCATTATTTCTATGGTTCCTACGCCAGTCCATCCTGTAGTCCTCATTATTCTGGACGGCTGGGGCTATCGGGAAGCAACCCAGGGCAACGCTATTGCGACCGCCCACACGCCCATCATGGACAGCCTCTGGGCCGCCTATCCCCACACACTGATCGGGGCATCGGGCCGGGATGTGGGGTTACCGGAGGGCCAGATGGGCAACTCTGAAGTGGGTCATCTGAACATCGGGGCCGGCCGGGTCGTCCCGCAAGAGTTTGTCCGGATCAGTGATGCGGCCGCCGATGGCAGTTTCCTCAGTGACTCGGCGTTAGTCAGCACCTGTCAAAAAGTGCGGGCGGCGGGCGGTAAGCTCCACTTGATTGGCCTTTGTTCCGATGGGGGTGTCCATGCCCACCTCGACCACCTCTATGCCCTTGTGGATTTAGCCAGAGCCGAGGGACTCCCGGATCTCTGCATCCATGCGATCACGGATGGTCGCGATACCCCACCCATGTCCGCCAAAGGCTACCTGCATCAGATGCAGACCTACCTGGATCGGGCAGGTATAGGGCGGATTGTCACCGTCAGTGGCCGCTACTACGCCATGGATCGGGACAAACGCTGGCCGCGCACCGAGCAAGCCTATCGAGTCTTGACCCAGGACGGCGAGGGGGACGGACGGTCGGCGCTGGATGTAGTCGCCGCCTGCTACGCCGAAAACATCACCGACGAGTTCATTCCTCCGACGCGGCTCCAACCCGGCGCCATTGAACCGGGGGATGGAATCATTTTCTACAACTTCCGTCCGGATCGGATGCGGCAACTGGTGCGGGCCTTAGTCGACCCCAACTTCCAGGGATTTGAACGAGAGTGGATCACGCCCCTAGTGATCACCACCTTTACCGAGTACGATCCCTCTCTACCGGTCTCTGTAGTCTTCCAGCCCCAGAACCTGAACAACATCCTGGGACAAGTGATTGCCCAGCACGGTGTCCGCCAATTCCGGATCGCTGAGACAGAAAAATACGCCCACGTCACCTACTTTTTCAATGGCGGCGTCGAAACCCCCTTTGCGGGCGAGGAGCGCTGCCTGATTCCCAGCCCTCAAGTGGCCACCTACGATCAAGCCCCAGCCATGTCGGCCCAAGCGGTCACTGAAGCCTTGATTGCTGCGCTGGAGGCTGGGGGCTACGGGTTAGTGGTCGTCAACTACGCCAATCCCGATATGGTCGGCCACACGGGTCGTCTTTCGCCCGCAGTGGAAGCGATTGAAGCGGTGGATCACTGTCTGGGACAGCTCCTAGAGGCCATCAGTCGCGTGGGGGGCACGGCCCTGATCACCGCAGATCATGGGAATGCGGAATACATGTCCGACGAAGCTGGCAATCCCTGGACAGCCCACACCACCAATCCTGTGCCCTTTATTGTGGTTGAGGGCGAGGGTGCCAAAATCGGTGGCCACGGCGGGGATGTGCGACTGCGCTCCGGGGGACGCTTGGCCGACATTGCCCCCACCATTCTGCAAATCTTGAAACTGCCCCAACCGGCTGAGATGACTGGCCGGTCTCTGCTGGCACCGGTTGAGGCGGGACGTGCCTTGACTGGTGTGGCGGCGGCAGCAACACCTTAATGACGCAAGAGCCTACTCATTCCTGAGTAATAACTTCGCCCCGCTTCAGGCTAGGCGAAGTTTTTGTGTGCCAGAGCGACCCTGGGTCTGGGAGTGTGGCTTGAGATTTTCTCTTGACTAACAAGTGGAGGTGCAATCAACATTTTAGATAAAAATACACTGCCAATCCAGTGCTTTCATAACTCGTTGACGAGCTGGAATGCCATTAACAAACCAATCATCTTTGGTAAGGGGTTTGTGAGTTGTTAAGTAGGCCATGTAACACGCCAATGCCGACATTTTGTGGGGTTTCCCTATTGCCAAAAGGGTTTGCCGGGGTAATAATCGGTCAGACTGTGCTTTCTAAGCAGCCCCAAGGTCATAACGTGTAAGGAGTCCTATGAAGCTCGCGAATTCCGTGCAAAGTGCCGTCAGTAAAGGGCACCTCTATTTATTGAGACGAACTCGTTTCATGAGAGAATGTAATAGCTG
>JACYLR010000111.1 GCA_015272465.1 Gloeomargaritaceae cyanobacterium C42_A2020_066 | reverse complement strand
CACGGCTGTAAGTAGGGAGCCGACCATGACCTGTTGCCAGTCTCCCAAATCCAGGGTCTGGAGGAGGAGGACGGCCTCCCAGGTGCCCCAGAGTACAATACCGGCGAAGCTAATCATCACCCCCCGGCCCAACAGGCGTGTCCAGCCAGGTGACGTGGGTTCTTCCCAGCGGCCGGCCGTGGCCAGGGTGCGATTGACGCCCGTGTCCAGCCAGCGGAGCAGGGGGAGCCAGGCCCGTTCGGTGAGGGCGCGCAGGGTAGGGGAGCGGCGCAGGAAGTCGAGGACGGCGGACTGAGGGACTTGAGCCGACTCTACGGTTTCAAACTTAAACTTTTCGGCCCAAGCAATTAGGGGACGCCAGAGGAAAAAGTCCAGGACAATGATCACCCCAATCAGCACAGCCAAACCCCCCAGGATCGCCCCAAATTGGCCCTGATCCGCCGCGGTGGCCAGGAAAGACCCCAACCCGGGCAACCGGAAGTTTTCCCGACCTACCGTGAAAGACTCAATAGCCATCAGGAAAAACCAACCACCCGCCACCGACATCACACTATTCCACACTAGGCCAATGGCCCCCGCAGGCAGTTCTAGGGTCCAGAAGCGCTGCCAGAGATTGAGGCGATAGACCTGGGCAGCTTCCTGCAATTCCCTGGGGATGCTGGTCAGAGATTGATAAAAACTGAAGGTCATGTTCCAGGTCATGCCGGTGAAAATCAGGATAATCGCCGCGATTTCTACGCCAAGTCGTTGGCCAGGAAACAGGGTGATCAGGGCGAGCACCACCCCTGGCAGAAATGAGAGTACTGGAATCGATTGCAGAATATCCAGGAGGGGGATCAGGATTTGGGCGGCCGGCCGGGAGCGGTAGGCGGTATAGGCATAGATGAGGCTAAAGACCAGGGAGAGCACATAGGCTGCAGCCATGCGTAGCAAGGTCTGGGCAGTGTAACTGGGTAGAACAGACAGGTGGGTATGAATGGTCAGTTTGGGATCGTAGGCCCCGGTGAAGTTGGTGGCGGTACGAACAATGACCAGCAGCAGGGCGATCAAGGCCAAAAGAAATAGGCCATCCTGCCACGTCCAGGTCGTCCGATCCAGCGTCTCATTCTCTCGCGTTAGGGGACGGGTCACGGCCGGCCGTCCTCCTCAGCACCCACACCCACTTCAACCCGGGCCAGCTCGGGGGGGTCAGGTTCCTCCAAAAATATCTCGCCCGCGGGTTCATCGTAGCCATAAAGCTCTGCGTAGCGGCCCCAATCAATGGCGGTACTTAATTGGCGGAAGGCTTCATCTCGACTGAAGTGACTTTCCAGAATATCCAGCACCAGTTCCTCGGGCACCCGGTGGTTATGTTTAGCTTGGAGCAGGTTGTGGATTTGCTGCACCAGCCGAACATGGGACAGTAACTGCTGGCGGACTAGGCGCTTGCGCTGGTCAATGTCCCCCTGGATGAAGGCCAAGGCAATGGGTTTCAGGTCAATGTCGCCCTCCTGTACCTGCACTAAGTCCATCAATTTGGCCGCATCCACAATGGGCAGGATGTCATCCACCTCCAACTGCAATTCCTGTCCCAAACGGTATAGGTCTCGATCCTGCCGACCCTCCAGTAATTCCAGCAGACCCGCGATCGAGCCCACCCGCACTGAGGGCAGGGCCTGGTATTTGGGCATTGGGGTTGCTGTAGTGGTGCTGGGCGCAGTTTGGGGTTCGACGGTTTCCAGATCGGGGTTGGTGAGAATCTTGTAGACCTGATCCACCAGCGCTTGGAATTGGGGACTTTTGCGGTCACGGTAGTGGCTGAGGCTGACGGGTAGGTCTGCCCGAATGCGGCCGGGGTTACGACCCAACACGATGATCCGATCGGCCAGAATCACCGCCTCCTCAATGCCGTGGGTGACGATCAGAATGGCACGGGTGGGGATCCGCCGCTCCAGCCACAGATCCAGGAGTTCAATCCGCAGGTTTTCGGCGGTCAGCACATCCAAGGCCGAGAAGGGTTCGTCCATACAGAGCAACTCTGGCTCTACCGCCAGGGCGCGGGCAAAACCGACCCGCTGGCGCATGCCTCCAGAGAGTTCCTTGGGGTAGGCGTTCTCAAACCCGTCGAGACCGATCACGTCAATCATTTGCAGGGCCTTTTCCCGCCCCAACTCCGGATCAACCCCCTTGGCCTTGAGGCCCAGTTCCACGTTCTCTAGCACCGTCAGCCAGGGATAGAGGGCAAAACTCTGGAAGACAATCGCCACACCTGGGTTGAGGCCCCGCAGCGGCCGGCCGTGGTAGAGCACCTGACCGGTAGTCGGGACGATCAAACCCGCCATCATCCGCATTAGTGTGGATTTGCCCGATCCTGATGGGCCTAGGAG
>JACYLR010000128.1 GCA_015272465.1 Gloeomargaritaceae cyanobacterium C42_A2020_066 | reverse complement strand
CTCTGGGTTATGGGGCCAGGACAGCCAGGTGGCCTGGTGGGGTTCCCACTCGGCGGGCAGGCGGAAACCGGGGGACATGGGCTGGGCGCTCACAGTACAGATGGTATGCAACACTCAAGCATAAACCCGCCCGCGCCACTGCCGGGGGCGTTGGAGGCTGGAGAGGCCAATCCGCACCACCGCCAGGGGATCGGCCAGGGGCGACAGCCAAAACGCCCAGGTGCCGCGACTGCCCTGCCAGGTGTAGACCGACCGGATCGCCAAGAGTAATGCCCAGCGAGACACCACCAGGATCAGGTTGAGGGCCAAAGCCACTTGGAGGGGCCAGGTGTTCAGATGAGTCGTAACCAGTGCCCCAAGGATCGGGAGCGGTAACCCTTGCACCAGAACCAGAAAAATCCAATCTCCCCAGAGTTGGGCCGGCCGGCCGGCATCCTTGAGATCCAGGGAGCGACCCCATTCTCGCCACAACTCCCGGACACCCTCGTACATTCGAACCTGGAGCAGGTGGCGTCCATCCAGAAACCCGACCCGAAAGCCAGCGGCCGCCACAGCGCGGGCCAAGGTGACGTCATCGCAAAAGGAACTGCGGGCTGTTGTATAGCCCCCCACCGCTTCCAGGGCCGGCCGCCGTACCAAAAAACACTGGCCATTGGCCATCACCCGATCCACTGCACCCGGATCGGTGCCCGTCGGCCCAAAGCGATAGATAAGCGTCATCAGGAGCGCCGGTTGTAGCCCCCATTCGCCCCAGCCTGCGAGGATAAACCTTGGGGACAGGGAAATCAGGTCGTAGGCACCCACTTCAGCCCGATGCAGCAGGGCCGCCACCAAGCCGGGTTGGGGCCGGGTATCAGCATCAATGCCTAGGAACCAGTCACTCGCCGCGGACATCTGGGTGAACCCGGTGTGCAGCGCCCACGGCCGGCCGACCCAGCCCTGGGGGAGGGGGTCATCCGTCAGCAACCGAAAGCGGGGATCCCGGCCGGCCACTGTCTTGACTTGGTCGGGGGTGCCATCCTGGGAACGGCTGTCCACCACCAGAATTTCTCGTACCTCATAGCCCTGACGACTGAGACCCGCCAAACAGGGGTCAATCCGAGCTGCCTCATTCAGGGTGGGCACCACCACGCTCACTTGCCCCAAGTCGGCCGGCCGGGCAGCCTCAGCCTGAAGGGGTGTTTGGGTGCGGAGGGCTCGGAATAAACGGCTCCAGAGGATGGCCACGGCCGGCCCCTGGATCAGAAGCAACCCAAGGGCTAGCCCACTGGCTAGCACCGCGCCCTCGGTCATGGCTTGACTGTGGCCTGCACCGTCGCCAAACTCACTTGGGTCGTCGGCGCGGAAGCCGTTGCCACCGGCCGGCCGGCCGTCCACCACAGGACAAAGGCAGGCAGAACCCCCAACCCCAGACCCAGACCAATCGGAATCCAGTAGCGGCTATCCAGGGTGGTCAATGTGATCGCGGCCCCAAAGCCAAAGTTGACCAAGTAAACGATCAGGGGCGTCGTCAGCGCCCCCCGGTGCAGCACCAGCCCTTGGCCCCGCCAGAGGAGCGCCGCCACCCCCATGAATACGGCACCTGTTCCCACCCAGCCCGCCAAGTTGCGGTAGGGCATGCCAAAGAAAGCCCCCAGTTCCTGGAACGTCCAGAAAGGCACTGGTGACTGACTCATGGCCGGATCAAGGGCCAAATCCCAGGCCATCAGCAAAACTGCCCCCAGCCCCACAGCCAATAGACTCCGCAGCCAGGGCCGGGTTAGGCGCGCCCCCAGGCTGCCATAGACTAACAGGAAACAGGCAAGGCCCATGTAAAACCAAGACAGGGGAATCGTAAAGGGCACCAGGCCCGCAATCTTGTAGCCCAGCCCCTCCAGGTAGGCATAGTGCCCAAAGGGAAACCCCGTACTGGTGCCCAGCAACTCGCTCCCCAGGGACAGCCCGGCGGCCGGTAGCAAGAACATGAGCAGCCGCCCCCACCCCAGGACACGTACCCCATAGCCCATCATCCCCAAGGTGCCCAAGAGAATGTAAACCACCCCGCCGCCCGCCATACTCCAGCTAAACAGGGTACGGCCGGCCGGCGGCAGGGCCAGAATCCAGTCCGGGTGGGGCAACACAACCAGCAGACCCGCCAATCCAAACAACATGGACAGGACGTGGCCGATCAGGATCGACCGTTCTATCAGTAGGGGAGCAGATGACTTCATGGCGCTCATGCAGGGGCGTGGGGGGAGGATGGCTGACGAACCCTGTTCCATCCCGCCCTCTAGTTTACAAATCTTCAAGCCCATCTTCCGAGTTTTCACGAAAACCCAACCCAGACTTTGGAATCGGGGTTTCTGAGTCTCCGACAATTGCGCCTGGC
>JACYLR010000061.1 GCA_015272465.1 Gloeomargaritaceae cyanobacterium C42_A2020_066 | reverse complement strand
AAGGCTGTAGGGCATGGAAGGCTACTCCTCAATCGACACGTCGTCAATCTTAGCCCATCATTATAGATAGCGCCGCATGGCAAATTAAATCGGCTATATCCTGGCCCTGGACTTGCCTTTTTGTCATGGAGGCGATGACTACGGTAACTATCCGAGTGTGGCCTGTTGGCAAGCGGCAGTGCGGGATGCGGATGGCCTGATCCTGGTGACGCCGGAGTACCACGGCAGCGTCAGTGGTGTTCGCAAGAATGCCCTTGACCTTCTAGGGTTTGAGGAACTGACGGGCAAAGTGGCGGGGTTGATCAGTGTGTTGGGGGGTCAGAGTAATAGCAACGCCCTTAATGACCTGCGGGTAACTCTCCGCTGGGTGCATGCTTGGGTGATTCCAGAACAGGTGGCCATTGGCCAAGCCTGGAAAGCCTTTGATTCTGAGGAGAAACTGTTGGACGACAAGCTGGGGGAGCGGCTCGACCGCTGGGCTGAAAGCCTAGTCACCCATACCCAAAAGCTGCGAGGCTAGCAATAAGGGTCATCCATCCGGCCCCCAAGGGTTCGTTCGATATGCAGTTAGGGCCTACCCTGCCGTTGAGCCTGAATGGTTGCCACTCGCTGTTCCGCATTCTGAAGAAACTCCCGACACGCCTCGGTGAGGCCCATGCCCTCTTCGTAGAGTTCCAGCAAGGTTTCCAGGGGGAGGGTTCCCTCCTCCAGCAGGGCGGTGATTTCCTCTAGACGGGCCAGTTGTTCGGCAAATGTCATGGTAGTAGGGTCGTGTTCTGGACAGTGGCCAGGATTGTATCGTTGCGCCGCTGGATTTCAATCACTTGGCCTGGACTGAGAACTTCCGCCGGGGTCAGCCGTTGCCCATCCCGCCGCAGCAGGGTGAATCCTTGATCTAGAGGCCGCAGGGGATGAAGGGCGCGCAGGTGATCCCCCCGCTGGCTGACCTCCCGGCCGGCCGTGGTCAGTGCCCGCTGTAGGCCCCGCTCTACGGCAACGGCCCAGTCATCCACCTGTTGGCTATGCTGCCGTAACCGATCGGGAAACCAGCGCAAACCGGGGCTAGTGGCCAATCGTTCCACCTGCTGGTGCTGGGCGCGCAGAAGGTTCTGGGTGTGCCGGCCGAGCCGTTGGGATGTCTGGGTCAGGTCATCCAGCAGATCGGCCTGGGTCTGGGGGGTCACCAACTCCGCCGCGGCAGTGGGCGTGGCAGCTCGGACATCCGCCGCAAAGTCCGCTAGGGTGACATCGGTTTCGTGCCCGACGGCGGAAATCACCGGCCGCTGCGACCCGACTATCGCCTGAACGACTGTTGCGGTGTTGAAGGCCCACAGATCTTCCAGGGAACCCCCACCCCGCCCGACGATCAGCACCTCGGCCTGGCCTTGGGCATTGAGGGTGGCGATCGCTTGGGCAATCTCGTCTGGGGCCGCGTCGCCCTGTACTGCTGCCGGGCAAAAGTGCACCTGACAGGCCGGCAACCGGCGTTCTAAGGTGGTGAGAATATCCCGGATCACTGCTCCACCGGCCGAGGTCACCACCCCAATCTGGAGGGGCATCTGGGGCAAGGGACGCTTCCGCTCCGGGGCAAACAGGCCGGCCGCCGCCAGTTTCTGCTTGAGGATTTCAAAGGCTAGGTACAGATCCCCTTGGCCGCGAGGGGTGAGGCGCTGGCAGTCCAGTTGGTATTGTCCGCGCGGAGCATAGACCTTGAGGGTACCCTCCACCAGCACTTGCATGCCGTCCTCGGGCGGAAAGTTCAGTTTGCGGTCGCGCCAGAGGACACAACTGATCTGGGCTGAGGCATCCTTGAGTTGAAAGTAGCGGTGCCCCGATGCGGCCGGCCGGTATCCGGAAATTTCCCCCACCACTTGGACTTGTCCGACTTCGGTTTCTAGGAGATCGGCAATCGTCCAGGTGAGTTCACTGACCGTCCATTGGGGCATGGCAACTGGGCAAGCAACCCCTCCAGACTAGCGCCTGCGGCCGGCCGTTAGGCCCGTGTCACGCCGAAGCAGTTGACCACCTGGGTGAGGGTACGCACCATGCTACTGGCCACCTGATAACCCACGCCCCCCAGCAGGATGAGGCCCACCGTCAGTTCCCGGTAGAGAGTGGCGTCCGTGCCATCGACAGTGACCAAAACCAGGATGGCGGCGGTCAGGGGAATGGCCCCCGCCAGGCCCTGGATGATAGAAAACCGGCGAAACACCGTTTTCAACTCCCGGCGCACCACCGATTCAAAGGCACCCAGGTGTTGCCAGAGGCCAGGGTAGAGCACCCGCAATACCCAAAACTGGGTCACGGCCAGGGAGTACGCGAGGGCTACCAGTCCCGATAGGGTAAAGGAGGTGAGGAAATGCAGGCTGACCTCGGAGGAGAGTTGTGGCCCGACTCCCCGTAGTTGCCAGGGAAATATCAGCCCTCCCGGAAACCAACCCAAGATCGTCAGCCAGGCCAACCGCACTGGAAGCTTGAGGATCAGACGGCGCGCCGCGTCTACTTTTGCTGGGGCTAGGGTGCGGCCGCGCTGGAGGGCCACCCACACCTGCCACACCGGCCGCACTGACAGGACAAAGGCTCCCACCGCCAAGGGATAGACCCAGGCATTGTAGACCAGGAGTAGCGTCAGAAAGCGCTGTTGTTGGGCTGGCGTCAGGTCAGCAACGATCTGGGTGGCGTTGTAGGTGATGTTGACCAGACTAGCCAAGATCTGGGGCAAAACGGCGATGACCACCAGCCCCCAGAAGGGGCGAGTCTGAAGCAATCCCACGAGCGGGGGGAGGGGAGGCAAAGCGACCTCGGCCCGGCGCAACTGACGACAGCCCTCCAACTGGGCAGCCAGATCCATCGCCTGGGGCCAGCGTTCCTGGGGGTCGGCGGCGAGACACCCCTGGAGTGCGTAGGCCATAGCGGCGTCGGCGCCCAGTTCCTTGGGACAGGCTAACTGCTGAAACCGGCGGCGCGCTTGGGCCAGTTTGAGCAGCAGGGAAACGGTCGGTTCGGATCGGCTCAGGTGAGCGGCGGGGGTCTGCCCTGTCCACAGTTCCAGGAGGACAAGGCCCAGGGAAAAGACATCGGATTGGGCGGTCACCGCATCCCAGTCCACATCCGGCCGGCCGGGGTTGAGGGCATCCAGGTGTTCGGGGGCCATGTAGGCCAGGGTGCCGCCGACCATGTCCTCATGGTGAATGGGGCTATCGGTGGGGTGGGTGGCGATGTTGAAGTCCGCCAGCAGCGGCCGGCCGTAGGCATTGACCAGGATGTTGGCCGGTTTGATATCCCGGTGCAACACGCCCCGCTGATGGGCAAACTGGAGGGCTTGGGCCAGTTGCACCCCCAGGTAGGCCGTGGCCTCTAAAGCATCCATACGGGCCAGGGCTTCCCGACCTTGCAGGGCTGTGGGGTTGAGGAGGGCGGGTGGGAGGGGTGCCCGGTCGAGAATCGCCAACAGGTCAGCACCTGTCCAGGTCGGCCGGCCGGCGGTCGTCTGAGCGTGGTGATGCAGTCTCTGGATCAGGTCATTCAGGGGCATCCCGGAGACCAACTGCATACACAGCAGGCGTTGCTGGGCGGCGGGGATAACCGTCTCGCTGTAGACCTGGACAATGTTGGGATGTTCCAGTTGCGCGAGTGTCCGGCCTTCGTGACCCCGGTCGGCCGACACTTTGAGGGCAACAAGACGATCCAGGGAAACTTGGCGGGCCATATAGACATGGCCAAACCCACCCCCACCCAACCGGCGCAGGATCACAAAATCCGCCAAGGACGTCCCGGGCAGGTAGGGCACGCTGGGATTGGGGTAAGCCGCAGCATCCTCATCTGTCGCAGGGACAGTAGCCCCGTCCAGCGTTGGGATGGGAACAGTTTCCAGGTCGGGATTGACGCGACTTGTCCTAGGGGGACTGGGGTGCGGCCGGCCGGCCTCGGTCATGGTGGGTTTCCTGGCACGCTGGCCCTACCCTACACGCGATCTCGCCTCACGTACAGCGCTGATTGGGCCACATCTCGCTGATACTTTTCCCCAAGGGCAGCCTGGATATCTGGGGGGAGTCGGCCCAGATCGGCTTCCCGCAACGGCCGGCCGGCCGGGTTAAAGTGCTCGGCCACCGCTTCAGTGAGATACAAAACCCGATCTCCCGTATCCACCGTCTGGAGAACCTGGCAGATCAGCCAGCCGCAGGTGTCTCCTAGGAGGGGCAGGCCCGTGGGGCTTTCAGTGACGGCCAGGTCTGCAAACTTATCCTGGTCGCGTCCCGAAGACAAGCCAAACCGCGCCACCCACGGCAATTGCGCTTGATCCAACAGGTGCAGGGCTAACTGACCCCTGGCAGCCACCAGTTCTTGGGTGAAATTGAGCCGGGAAAGGGAGATGAGAATCCGCCGCGGCTGAGGGACAAGGCTGTAGGGCATGACCCAAGTGGCGATACAACCACTGCGGCGGCCGGCCGCCGCGGCGGTGACCAGGTAAAGTTCCCGATTGCTGTGATCAACAATCGAACCCGGTGATAGCAGGCCCATAGATTTATCCTCCTGAAGCCAATGGATGCAGAACCGACCCTGGCGCACTGCCCATCTGGCCCAGGGCATAGCCGATCAGGTATAGGGAGCCGCAGAGCACTTGGAGATCGCATCGGGGTGGTTCTGCCAAAGCAGCTTCTAGGGTCGGATAGGGCTGGCACTGGCTGAGCGCCACACCCAGGTTTTCGACTAGAGCGCCGAGGGCTTCCGGATCAGCACTGGCGTGGTCGGGTACGGGTACAACACTGAGGGCATCGCCGGGGCACAACAACGCCGCTAGCACCTCCCGATGATTTTTGGTGGCCAGCATCCCAATTACCCAATGCACGGGGCCGGGATGGCTTTCGGTCAGGGCCTGCCGGAGGGCAAGGGCCGCTTCGGGATTGTGGGCACCATCCACCAGCAGCGGCCGGCCGTGCCAGGTGACCCACTGCAACCGACCGGGCCAATTCACCTGGCTTAGCCCCTGGACAATGGCCTGCATGGGTATCACCCATCCCTGGGTCTCCAGTTGGCGGAGGATAGTCAGGGCCGTGGCTGCATTCACAAGTTGGTGGGGACCTGTGAGGCCCAGGTCGAAGGTCAAGCCACCCCATGTGCCCCGACCCCGGCCGGCCGGCTCTGCTGGAATAACAGGAATCACAGGACAGTCCAAGGCGTCGGCCCGTTGCCGCACCACCGCTTCGGCTTCAGGAGGAACAGGAGCCAGCACCAGCGGCCGGCCGGGCTTGAGAATACCTGCTTTCTCGTAGGCAATGTGTTGCAGGGTCGGGCCTAGACGATCCTGATGTTCCAGGCTCAAGCTGGTGATGGCGGTTACCAGGGGGGCTGCACAGACATTCGTGGCATCCAAGCGTCCCCCCAGACCTACCTCAATGACAGCTAGATCCACCCGTTCCTGGGCGAAATAGAGCCACGCCGCCGCCGTAATAGCTTCAAACTGGGTGGCAGGACAGCCTTGGTCAATCGCGACCGCCACCTGCTCTAGGCACCGCTGCCAATCCGCAGCAGTGATCCAGGCCTCGTTGAGGCAAATCCGCTCCCGATAATCGACCAGATGCGGCGAGGTATAGCGCCCTACCCGATAGCCACAGGCCGTCAGCACCGACGACAGGTAGGCACATACAGAGCCTTTGCCATTACTCCCGGCGATGTGAAGAATGGGCACCTGGAGATGCGGCCGGCCGAGGGCTGCCAGCAAGCGCTCCACCCGTTCTAGGCCCAAGTCAACACCAAAGGTATTCAGCTTTGCTAGAAAGGCTTCAGGACAAAAATCCATCGTGAATCCTGCGTGCAGTAGTCATAGAGAGAACCCCAGTTATGAGGATGTGGTTGACGGCAATGTAGGGAATTCAACACTTCTAGGAAACTACCCGGTCACCCACTATCTGAAACAGACCCGCTCGTCTCTGGCTACTACCTCAGGATCAATCTTTAGTGCTTTTGGGAGCGTTGGGCGGCACTGGCAATCCGCGAAAGGGAGCCGACCTGCTGTTTGGGAGTTGGTGCGCGGCAGTTGGTACGCGCCTAACTGGCGGGTACGCCCTTGGATCTGCTGGAACTTGTAGTGTTCGGCCAAAGCTGCCTGGCCAAGCCGCCCGATCTCGGCTTCAAGGTGCACTAGGCTGGCTGCCTGAAAATTGCACAGTTTCATAGAGGCAACGGATCGTAGGGGGCAGTGTTCCGCCGGGGGAGTCGCGGCAGAATTGGATTTGAAGCCTTGGGATGGGTGTTTGTAACTATCAGGTGGGTGAGCGCTGGACGAGGGTTGCACTGGCCTGAGCCGTGGGCATGAGCACGACTTCACTGATTGCTACGTGGGCCGGCCGGGTCAGGCAAAAAAGGACGACTTCGGCCACATCCATACCAGTCAAGGGAATGACGCCCTGATAAACCTGGGCAGCCCGCGTGTGGTCACCGTGAAACCGCACCTGGGAAAACTCGGTTTCGGTCATGCCAGGACTGAGGGTGGTGACGCGCACTGGCGTACCCAGCAGGTCTTGGCGCAAGCCGTCGCTGAGGATACGCACGGCAGCTTTGGAAGCACAGTAGACACTGCCACCCGGATAGGCTGCCAACCCCGCGATGGAGGCCATATTCACCACGTGACCGCGCCCACGGGCCACCATGCCCGGTACCACTTGGCGCGTCAGGTAGAGCAGGCCCTTGAGGTTGGTGTCGATCATCTCTTCCCAATCCTCAACATCCGCTTCGTGCAGTCGATCCAGCCCCCGACTCAGGCCAGCGTTGTTGATCAACACATCAATGGCGGCCCACTCGTCCGGCAGGCTGCTCAGGGTTTCCAAGACGGCCGGCCGGTGGCGCACGTCCAGGGCGCGGGTCAAACAGGGGGTTTGGTGTTGGGCAGTCAGTTCGGCAGCAAGGGCCTCCAGGCGGTTGAGCCGGCGGGCGATCAGCAGGAGTTTGGCGCCCATGGGGGCCAGAACCCTGGCGCAGGCTTCCCCAATGCCGCTGCTGGCCCCGGTAATCAGCACAATCTGGTTGGCTAGAGATGTCATAGCTCCGATGAGCAACACGCCTTGTTGAGCTTAGCCCACAGGAACCCTGGGGTTAGGGGGTATTTCAGGCCACTGGGGTGGGGAATAGGCCCCTCCATTGACTCAGATCAGCAGGTGCGTAGAGTCTGTTGCCGCACGGGAACCGAGTCGTTCCAGCAGTCCGCAGCAGATTATCCTCCAAGGTTCACCGCGCCAAGCCGACAGCAGGTTCAGGTTCCCCCACTGAACGACCACCTTGGCTCAGGCTCAACGGTAGTCCGCAGTCTGTACCTGCCGAATCCGGGCCGCGTCGCGCATGTTGTAGTCTTGCCGACAGAATCGATCCAACTGAGCCTCAAAGAAACGGCGGTTGGCCATCAGGTGGCGGGGATTGGGGTCATCTAGGGGGTAGAGCAGGGCAGTCCGCAGGGCCTGGAAGACGGCTGAGGTGACGGTGTACATTGACCGCTGGAAGCTAATCATCAGTTGGTTGAGTATGTCCCCCTCGCCGCGGCAGCGCTGGCGATAGAACTGCTCCAGATAGGGGGGCAGAAAGTGGAGCATATCCTGGCCTAGGAGGGTCGGTGGAATACCGGCTGTGCCCACTGGAAACTTGTCTGCATAGAGAACCCCGTAGTGGAAGTCCTTTTGCTCATTGGGCACTTGACCGGCTTGGGCATTGTAGGATTTGGTGCCCCGAAAGGGAGACGCGCGGTAGAACACAGCTTCGACGTAGGGTAGGGCCGCCTCGTAGAGCCAAGTGAAGCCCTTGGACTTGGGAATGATTTCGTAGCATTCTCCATCGATGTAGACGTGGTGGTAGATCGGCCGGCCGGCAATCTCAAAGATGCCCGTCACGAGGAAGTTGATCGCGTCAGGGATTGAGGCAACTGAGCCATCATCGTAGCGATCCGAAAGCTCGAAAAAGACCGGAGCCATGATCTCCCAAAACAGACCCAAGTTGGCGTAGTAAGAGGCTTGCTTAGCCTGTTCGATGAACATGTCTGGGAACAGCGCGTAGAGACCCAGCATCGCCGGATTACCCCGGAAATAGGCCCGGATCGCCCGGTCAGCATTGGCTCGATACTCGTCGGAGTCGAGGAAGGGGTCGAACTTGCCTCCCATGCCCCGGTGCCAGAGCATGGCTCGCATACATTCCTCGGCGAATTCCATGTTGATCCGATCGTGCCAGAGGTGGTGCAGCCAGCGGGGCAGTTTCCGCTTCAGTTCGCCCTTTTCCATAAACTCCAACAGGGCTGGATGGGCTGTGGCTGGCCCCCGCCAAAAGCGGCAGTCGGCATTATCGCCGGCGTAGTGGTTGGCTAAATCCAGGTACTCCTGGGGGATGTAGTATTTGCCCAACTGGAGGGGGGCAACAAACACCCGTTCGCCAATGTAAAGCAGGTCGCGCCAGTAGAAGTCCATCGGTACGGCATAGGCATACCAAATACCGATAATCTGCATCAGGTTTTCCGGTGTGTCCGGCACCATGCCCCCCCCCGCTTCGAGGCGATGCACCACATCCGCTAATTCATGCTTAGACGGGGGAAGAACCGGCCGGCCGAGGGTCGCAGTCATGGAAGTTCTCCAGGGTGGGATGGACGGGTTAGCTAGGCGTGGCGATAGATGATGGAGCCGGTAGAGTGGCGGTGGTCAACGGCCGGCCGAGGGCAATGGCCGTGGGTTCACTCCAGCGCACCAGCCAAGTAGGTTGCAGTCCCAGGAACAGAATCAGTCCCATCAACACCAGCGCCGGAGCCTTCTCCGCCCAGACCACCGGCGGATAGTAGGCCGTGGCATTGTCCAGTTTGCCGAAGCAGGTGCGGTTGAGCAGGATGACGAAGTAGACTGCCGTCAGCCCCGTGCCTGCCACACAGAGCAGGGTCAACAGGGGGAAGGTCGCATAGCTGCCCTGAAAGATGAGGAATTCAGCGACAAAGCCCACCATGCCGGGAATACCGGCACTGGCCATGCCGCCGAGCACCAGCAGGGCACTGATGGAAGGCAAGCCCCGCAACGGGTTGAGCAAGCCATTGAGGACATCCAGTTCGCGGGTGCCCACCTTCAGTTCCACAACTCCTACGAGATGGAACAGGATGGCCAGAATGAGGCCGTGGGCCACCATCTGCCCCATTGCTCCGGTCAGAGCCAGAGGGGTACCGACTGCACAGGCAAAGAGGACATAGCCCATATGACCCACAGAACTATAGGCCACCATCCGCTTAATATCCTTTTGGGCAATGGCGGTCAGCGCTCCAAATAGGACACAGACGGTTCCCCAGATGGCCAGGGTTGGGGCCAGGGTCGTCCAGGCATCTGGAAACAGTTGCAGGCCAAATCGGACAAGCCCATAGGTGCCCAGTTTGGCCAGCACACCTCCCAGCATCATGGCAACGGGCGGCGAGGCTTCACCGTAGGCATCGGGTAACCAGGTGTGGAGTGGCACCAGGGGAGCCTTGATGCCGAACCCCAGCAGCAACACTACCACCAGAGTCAGTTGGGTAGCGGGCGCCAAACGGTTGATATAGGAAGACACTACCGCTAGGTCAAAGCTGGGGGCACCGCTGAGCCAAGTCGTCGCCAGGAAGGCCCCCAGGATCAAAATCCCAGAAAGGGCGGTGTAAATCAAAAACTTAATGGCGGCGTATTCCCGTCTCGGCCCGCCCCAAATAGCCAGAAGCAGATAGAGCGGGATCAGTTCTAGTTCGTAGAACAGGACAAACAGGAGGGTGTTTTGAGCCACCAAGGCACCGGTCATCCCGGCACTGGTCAACAGGATGAGCACGTGGTATAGCCGAGGCCGCAACACAGACTGGGGCGTGCTGTAGATTGCCACCCAAGTCAGCAAGGTATTAAGAACCACCAACGGCAGCGACAGACCATCCACCCCCAGGCTGTAGTTGAGACCCAAGGCACTAATCCAAGCGAGAGATTCCTGGAACTGGCCGCTCCCGTTCGCCAGGTCAAAACGACCGATCAGCAACCACAAAGACCAGACCAGAAGACTGCCGGCGATCACCATGGCCAACGGTCGGGTGGTTCGTTCGGCCGGCCGCACTGGAATGCAAGCCAGCAGGACAGCCCCGAGTATGGGGCCCCAAATCAAAACACTCAGCATGGCAGAACACTCCTAACCGTTAGTGACTTAGGAAGAAGGAGGCCAGGGCAACGCCCGCCAACCCCAGCAGCATGGTGAGGATGTAGAGCTGGAATTTGCCTGAAGAACTGTACTTGAGGCTCTCACCACTCCACAGGGTCACCAGCCCTACCAGGTTGACGGCCCCATCCACCAGGAACTGATCCACCAGGTTGTTCAGGCGGGAGATCACATCCACCAGCCCCACGACCGTAACCCGGTAGAGTTTGGGCGTGTAGAAATCGTAGGCGACTAGATTCTGGAGGGCGGGGACGGGGAAAGCAACCGGTTTGGGGATGGCTGGACTCAGGTAAATCAGGGCCGCCAGACTGATGCCTGACATACTTGACAAGACCAGCAGCAGCGCCAAGTCAGTGTTGACTTCCGCCCACGTGGGCAAGACACCCAGGTAACCCAGTACCAAAGGCAGGTGGAGGGTAAACCCAGCCATCACCACCGTGGGCAGGACAAAAGGCCAGTGCAGTTCCCAGGAGCGCTCGGTCATCGGCTTCGGCCGGCCGCAAAACACCAGGCAGAAGGTTCGCACTTGACCAAAAGCGGCCAAACCATTGATCACCAGGATCAAGCCCACCAGCCAGGGTCGGGTTGCCCAGAGGCCATCAATTAAATCGAGGAGTGCCCAGAACCCCCCTAAGGGCGGTAGGGCAACCAATCCCGCAAGGCCCACAAGAAAGCAGAGTCCTGTGATCGGCCGCCGTGCCCAGAGGCCGCCGTAGGCCCGCACATCCTGGGTGATGTTGTTCCAGACAAAATTGCCAACTGTCAGCATCAACAAGGCGGCAGCCAACGCATGGGTGAGGAGCAACACCAGGGCGGTCTGGGTCTGGCCAGTGCCCACAGCCACAAACACCAAGCCCATGTAGGCACTGACCGGATAGGAGAGGGTGCGCTTGACATCAATCTGAGCAAGGGCGATGAGGGTGCCTCCCAGGGCGGTAATCGCGCCAATGGCCACCGTGGCCTGCATAGCCAGAGGCGAGAGGGCAAGCACAGGCTCCAGCTTGACCAGAACCCAGGCTCCCACTGCAACGACCACAGAGTTGCGCAGCACCGAGGAGGGAATCGGCCCCTCCATGGCTTCATCCAGCCACAGATGGAAAGGAAACTGGGCGCATTTCCCCATTGGCCCAGCGATCAGCGCCAGACCCACTAAAGCCAAGGTAGTGGGATGAGCTAGGGCATACTCCCGGCCGGCCGCCGAGGTGGCCCAAGCGGCCAGTTCCGTAAAATCCCAAGTGCCGGCAATCGGCCAAAGGGCCAACACCCCCATCAGCAAGAATAGATCCCCCAACCGCTTGGTCAAAAAGGCGTCCCGTGCCCCGGTGACCACCAGAGACTGGCAGAACCAGAATCCAATCAACAGGTAGGTGGCCAGGGTAAGGATTTCCAGGATGATGTAGCTGAAAAACAGGGAGTCGCAGAGCACGAGGGCGCACATCCCCGCTTCAAAAAAAGCCAGCAGGGAAAACAGCCGCCCCCAACCCCAGTCCATTTCCATGTAGCCAATGGCGTAGACCTGGGCCAGAAGGTTGATGACACAGATGAGGATAATCGCACCCACGCTCAGGGCCGAGATTTCCACCGGCAGGGTCAGATCGAGTCCGGCCACCTGCAACCAGGTGAAATCAAGGTGAAGGGCCGGCCGCTGCCATAGGGCTGGCCACGCCAGCAACCCATGTCCCAAGGCCAGGGCACTCATCAGGGCATTGAGGTAGCCGGCCGGCCGTGGGCCAGTACGGCGCGTAATCCCTGGAAACCAAAGGGCTGTCAGGATGGCCCCCACCAGGGCGTAGACCGGAATTAACCAGACGGTTTGACTCAGCAACTGGGCCATGACATCACCAGGTCGGGGTTGAGGCTGGAACTCAGTCTAAGAGCAAAACTGGGTTGTAGCCCCCCAGGGATCACGAACCCAGCCGCGTGAACACAGATCGCGTACTACTCCCCTACCAGACTACTGGGTTGCCTGGATTTACGGAGAGGGACACGACTAATAATTTTTTAATAGTTCTCCCTCAAGGCCACTTATCAGTCGCCCACCCCGGCCGGCCGCTGCGCCTGCACCACCTGCAGCAAGTCCCCGGCGTAGAGATGGCGATGCCCCAGAACCAGCCCCGCATCCCCCAGTTCTTGGTCGAGGTCTGCGGCCAGCCATCCCCAGGCGGTTTGGGTTTCAAACAACCACAAAAAAAGGGCGAGGGGCAACCAAGGCACGGGCCGCGCCGGCGCGTGGAAATCTATCAAGGTGAACCAGCCCCCCGGTTTGAGCACCCGGCCAACCTCCCCCAGAATGGCCCGTCGCTGGTCAGGAGTCATCTCATGGAGGGCAACACTGGTGTACACCAGATCAAAAGAGTGATCTGGAAAGGGGAGATTCTCAGCGAATGCCTCAACGTAGGTCGCCGTAGGTACTCGTTGCTGGGCCGCCGCCAGTGACCGGGGTGACGCATCCAGTCCTGTCACCCGGCCTCGTTCGACCAACATGCGGGTTGCGGCCCCACTGCCACAGCATAAGTCTAGAATCACGGCCTGGGGCGGTAGCGTCAGCCCCACCATCGGCAGTTCATGAAATCGCTGGTAGCCCCCCACGGCCAAGGCCGCACTGCGACTGATCGCCTCGTAGAGCCAGGGGTAGCGGTAACTCCAATCCCGAAGTACGGTGGCCACAGGCTACCTAACGTCTCTAACCGAACCAATGGGAGGCTTGAAGACCCGCATCCGAAGGTTCGGGAATATGCTGGCTGATCCATTCCCACCGGGAGCGCAAAATATCTTGAATGCCAGCGTGGATGAGCGTCTCCATATCCATCATCCGCACCATGCAATTTGTGCCTGTGGCCTTGTCACCCTCATGAACCTCATAGCTATTGGGGACATAGCTGCGAGGCAAACGATTGAGTACGTAGGCTGCTAATTCCTGGCGCACTTCAGGAATAGCAAAGGCCTGCTGGTGGGGATGGTAGGGATAGTCATCGAGTACGGTCTCGATTTCGCCTGCCACGAGGTGAGGAGCCAAATTAACTAAGATCCTAGTCATCTTCGTTACCCTCCAGATGGGGGAGATTTGAAGGAGCAAAACCCTCGTGGATTTCATCTCCATTGTGTCACTGGTATCCCGGAATCCTTAAGGAAATATAAAAATCGAAATCTCTGAGTAGACCTTGCCGACTGTTGCGTAAGGTTGCGAGACTCCAAAGTGATATGAACTTTCCTGCACTTCTACTGTACCTGTAATACATAGGATGGTAGAGGTTGGCGCAATAAGGTGTAACGTGAACCCACGGCAGCTTTTCGGCGATCCCCATTCAGCAAAACTCGGAGTTGCCCACTCCACCTACCCCCATTTTCTAGGAACTGAGACTCCGAGGTGAAGACGCCCAGAAATGGCATCGGGCGGGGGGCCGTCAGCTTCGACCGGGGTAAGATGCCCAGTACAAATCGATACATCTCCAGCTTTGACAGTCCGAAGACAAACGGTATAATTAGATACAGAAGGGATGAGGGTTCGTCGGTGGGTCTTCTCCCTGTGGAGTCGTCGTTCTGAGGGGTATCGGATATGAAACTGCTCTTTCTGGGTGAAACCTACGACCATGAAGCCCCGGCTGTCGATGTGAAAGAGGGGGAAGTGGGTGGTAAGTATCGGGGAGTTTGGTGGCGGGTTCATCGCACGTCTGTGAATCTTGGCTCCCATCAAGTCTCGGATCTGAAATATCGGGGCGTAACCTATCGCCACTAGGTCAATGCGGTAGATCCCCCAATCATTGAATTGGTTTAGGTTCTCTCCGGCAATCCAAACCGATTAGCAGTCTCTGGCGAGTCCGGGGACTGCATTTTTTTGTGACCGCCTTGGCTCAAGGCTGTGAACCCAGATCCTAGGCCAGTTCTAGCGGTTGCGAATATCGGCAATGGCAGAGCGGGTTACTTGGGCGAGGGCCGCATCGGTCGCTTTGGGCAAATGATAGTAGCGGCCGGCCGCCCGGTGTGCCAGTTCCTTGCCCAAGCCAGTCGAGATGTACTTGTTTTCCGTATCAATCACCAGTAATTGCATCCCCAGACTCTGGAGCCGGGTGGCAATGTCCAGTAGTTCAGCTTTGATGTCCGGTTTGTGATCTGGGTCAATTGGTTCGCCCAGGGAGCGACCCAGGGGAATGTTCCCGCGACCATCAGTAATAGCGATAATCACAACCTGCCCCACATCCCCCGACTGCCGAGCATTGATACCCACACGAACAGCTTGTGTCAGTCCATGTGCCAGGGGTGAACCGCCACCACAGGGCAGTAGTTCCAGGCGACGCCGCGCCGAGGTGATCGAGCGGGTGGGCGGCAATAATACTTCAGCCTGTTCACCGCGAAAGGGAATCAGAGCCACTTGATCCCGACTCTGGTACGCTTCGGCCAATAATTGCAGTACAGCTCCCTTAGCAGCCTGCATCCGGTTGAGGGCCATCGATCCGGAGGCATCGACTACAAAAATGATCAGGGCACCGGCGCGACGGGCCAGGCGCTTCACCCGGATATCGCCGGTTTCCACGACAACCCGGCGGTCAGGCGTGCGGGCGCGCCGGGCTTTCTGGTAGGGCGCAGCGGCGCGGAGAGTGGCATCTACTGCAATCCGTTGACCTTGGCCCTGGGGCAACACGGGCTTAATATAGCGGCCCCGATCCTGGGAGAAGATCAGGCTGCGCGCCCCGGATTTCCCCCGCCGCTGCGCCATCTGGGTAAAGTACAGCAGGGCCGGATCGAGAACCGTGCCTTCTGGATCAAACACAAACTCTTCGGGTAGCGCAGGGGGTTCCGGCTGATCCTCCGGTGGTTCGGGTTCCGATTCTTCTGGGGGTTCCGGGTCTTCGGCTTGGGGATTGGGCGGCGGCGGCGGCAGGGGTTCCGGCGGCTGATCCGTGGGGATTGTGGTGGCGCGGGACAGGATCACCAGTTCCACGGCGCGGCGCAAATCCTCCGCTTCCACCCGGTTGCGGCCGGCCAGGGCCGCATGGGCCTTGGCAACTCGCAGGGCAAAGAGTTCGCCCCGATGGCCTTCAAGTCCGCCGCGACAGGCTTCTTCCACCAGGTAGGCCACCTGCTCCGGTTGGATAACCACATCCGGGAGCCAGGTGCGGGCCAACAGAATCTGGGTTTGGAGGGCTTCCAGTTCAGCGGCGTGCTCCGCCAAAAAGGGGGCTGGGGCATTAGCGTAGGCGACTGCTTGTGCAACCGCTTGGACGCGATCGTCTAGCCCCAGAACCCCATCGGCCGAGAGCAAAATAGCGAACCGATCGAGAAGATGCTGGCGCAGTTCTCCTTCTTCGGGGTTGAAGGTGGCGATTAGCAACGGCCGGCAGGGGTGGCTGAAGCTAATGCCCTCCCGCTCCACTCGGTTGCGGCCGTCACTGATCACACTCAGGAGCAGGTTACTGGTCTGATCATCCAGGAGGTTGATGTCATCAATGTAGAGCACGCCCCGGTGGGCGGCGGCCAGCAATCCCGGCTGGAAGACGGTCTCGCCCCGCTGCACCGATTGAGCCACATCCACGGCCCCCAGCAAACGATCCTCCGTCACCCCCAGGGGAATCTGGACAAAGGCGGCCGGCCGCACTGCCGCGGGGATCGGCTCAGGAACCCGGCCGGCCGCCACTTCAGCCAGAAGGAGGTCGTCCCAATCGTCGGGTCGCGCCGGATCGCAGTTAAAGAGAGAATCCTGAACCACGTCAATAGGGGGCAACAGGGCATGGATTCCCCTGGCCAGTACAGACTTGGCGGTGCCCCGCCGGCCGGCAATCACCACACCGCCCACGCCCGGATCGACAGCAGCGAGGATTAGGGCTAGCTTAATAGCCTCTTGGCCGACAACGGCGGTGAGGGGAAAGGTTGTCAGGGTGGGCATTGGGGTTGGCCGCCGCGATACAGGACAATGGGGCACTCGCCCCGATTCCATCCTAGGGCGAAGGATCCGGCCTAGGGAACTTGGCGGCCGGCCGGCCCTAGCGTTCCCCCAGGGTAGTCAAGCATTGGTGCAGGACTCGCCCCAACTCCTCCACCTGAATGGGCTTGCTGAGGAACCCATCCATCCCCACCTCCAGACAGCGGGCCTGATCCGTGCTCAGGGCACTGGCGGTCATCGCCACGATTTGCGGCCGGCCGGGGGGCCAGTCTCGGCGAATCGCCTCGGTGGTGGCAATCCCATCCAATTCCGGCATCTGTAAGTCCATCAAGATGAGGTCGTAAATGCGATACTCCATCGCCCGCAGCACCTCCTGGCCATTGTTGGCCACATCGGCCGCGAACCCCAGTTTTTGTAGCAGCCGCAGGGCAACCTTTTGGTTGACAGCATTGTCCTCCGCCAGCAGAATCCGCAGGCTGTGGGTAGCCTTGAGGCTACTGTCGAGGTGCGGCCCCCCGCCCATCAGCAAACTGTCCGCTTCCCGCACCCCTGGCAGAACCAGGGTAAAGCTAAAGATCGAGCCGCGCCCCACTTCGCTGTCCACCCGTAACCAGCCCCCCATGGCCTCGCACAGCCGCTGACAGATGGCCAGTCCCAGGCCCGTTCCCCCAAACCTGCGGGTGGTGGAGGCATCAGCCTGGCTGAAGGGCTGAAAAATCCGCTCCAGCTTGTCCTGGGGAATCCCAATCCCCGTATCCTGCACGGCGAATTGCACCGCGTAGGCTCCATTGGTCACCTGCCGAGCTGTCACACTCACCCGTACCCGGCCGGCCGCGGTGAACTTGAGGGCATTGCCAATCAGGTTGACCAACACCTGGCGAATGCGTACCTCGTCACCCTTGACCTGGGGAGGTACCCCTGGACTAATTTCGCAGATCAAATCCAGTTCCTTGGCTAGGGCCTGCTGCTCAAACAGGCTGACGGTCTCCTGAACACAGCGGTGCAGGTCAAAGTCCCGCAGGTCAAGCTCTAGCCGGCCGGCCTCGATCTTGGAGAAATCGAGGATGTCGTTGATGATGCTCAGGAGTACCTGACCGCTGGAGCGCAGGGTTTCCACGTAGTCCTGCTGTTCTGGGTTCAGTTCCGTATCCAGAAGCACCTGGGTCAGGCCAATCACCGCGTTGAGGGGCGTGCGGATTTCGTGACTGAGGGTGGCGACAAAGCCGCTCTTGGCTTCACTGGCCGCTTCTGCCGCCTGGGAGGTGGTCTTCAGCGCTTCCTGGGTGCGGGCCAGCGTATCAAGCATGTGGTTGATCCCCTCCCCCAGACGACCTAATTCGTCCCGGCTGTTTACCGGCAGCCGCTGGCTGATATCCCCAGAGGCGCTCACCCGATCGACAAAATCATTCAGGCGCAGGACGCGGGCCACCACCAGGCGCTCCATCAACACCAAAATGACGGCGCCCAGCCCTAGGCCACTGACACAGAGGGCTGCCACCAGGTAGGAGGCGCTGAGTTGGGCTTGCTGGTGAATCGGGCGAGTGTCAATGATCTGCAACAGAAAGGCCGGCCGGCCGCCAGCATCCCGCAGAATCCCATACCCAGCCACCTGATCCTGACCCACGGGTTCTACCAGAATTGCCGGGGCGGTCATCAGGTCAGTCCCAGCTTGGGGAGAAGGCTGAGCCGTGTGTAGTTGGGCGCTCAACTGTTCCCAAATCGGCTGGAGGTCTGGGGGGAGTTTTCCTAGAGATTGGACATTGAGGCGCAGGCGGGCCCGCTGGGCGAGGCGCTCCACCAAACTCTCGCTGAGGGGGCGGGCCATGAGCAACTGACCACGGGGGGTACCCTGGCGGTCGCTGGGAAGGATTGGTAGATTGACCACCAGGTAGGGCTGATTCTGGCTGACCACCAGACCCCGATCCGGGGCCGCCGGCGCGCGAAAGGTGTCGAGCAGGGCCGGCACGAGTGTCCCATTTCCCCCAAGCACCTTGGCAAGAATGACCCGGCCGGCCGGGTTGATCAGCACCACTGCCTTGAGGTTGAGGTTTTCCAGGTCCGCATCAAAGTAGTTCCGAGCCAGGTAACGGCGATTGCCATCCTGCATGAACTGGTAGGTGTCGTCCCAGGAGGCGTAGGCACGGGCCGAGCGCACTAACCCCTCCAGTTCTTCCTCTAGGGCACCGGTGACCCGCTCCAGATTAAGGGCAACCTTCCGCACTTCCAACTGTTCAGCACTGGCAAAGATCACCTGATCCACCAGTACCCCCAGGCCGGCCTTCAAGGTCACCAGGGCGCCCCCCACCACCAACAGCACCTTGAGGCGCAAGCTGGCCTTGACCTTGGGATTGCCCCACCGCACCCTCGCCCAGTTCATGCCCATGTCCCGCCACAACCCTGGTACGGTCAATACGCCCGGCCGGCCGCTGCCTTTTGTAATCCCTCCCAGTCTAGTTCAGGGACTGGGCGGTAACCCTAACCCTGGCCGGTCTGTCCCCCTTTTCCACTAGGCTGGGTTAGGTGCGGTTGGAGCAGCAGGCATGACGGAAGCAGTAACACCCGTGGCGCTGGTGACGGGAGCCTCACGGGGCATCGGCCGGGCGATTGCCCTCGAACTCGCCCGTCAAGGGGTGCGGGTCGGGGTCAACTACAGCCGTTCCGAGGCAGCCGCCGCAGAAGTTGTAGCCACGATTCAAGCGGCAGGCGGTGAAGCCCTGGCCTTGCAGGGGGATGTGTCCCAGTCCAGTCAAGCCGATGCCTTAGTGGATCAGATGCTGCACACCTGGGGACGGCTAGACATTGTGGTCAACAACGCTGGGATCACGCGGGACACGCTGCTGCTGCGGATGAAGGATAGCGACTGGCAGGCGGTGATCGACCTCAACCTGTCGGGGGTGTTTTACTGCACCCGGGCCGCCAGTAAGGTGATGCTCAAGCAGCGGGCCGGCCGGATTGTCAATATTGCCTCGGTAGCCGGTCAGATGGGCAATCCCGGCCAGACGAACTACAGTGCGGCCAAGGCGGGGGTCATCGGCATGACCCGTACCGTGGCTAAGGAATTGGCGACGCGGGGGATCACTGTCAATGCCGTCGCCCCTGGATTCATTGCCACGGAAATGACCGAGGGGCTCAAGGCCGAGGAAATTCTCAAGTACATCCCCCTGGGCCGTTTTGGCCAGGCCACAGAGGTGGCGGGCTTGGTGCGGTTTTTGGCCCTCGATCCGGCGGCCGCCTATATCACTGGCCAGGTCTTCAATGTAGATGGCGGCATGGTCATGGCTTAGGGACATTGGGTTGATCCAAGGCCCAGGTGACCTGGCGGATCATCCCCCGCAGCAGGGCAAGCTCTTCGGGGCTGGGGCTGGCCCGGTGGAGCAGGTCGCGCAGTTTCTCCAGGCGTCGGGTGGTGGTGTGGGGGTAGAGGTAGCCCACCCGCAGTAGGAGGTGGGTCAGATCCGCTAGATACGCCTCTTGGTCATACAGGGGAGCTAGCGAACGGGCTGGGGGGGGGGCCGGCCGGCCGGCCGCATAGCGATACAGTTCGTAGGCGCAGATGCCCACGGCCTGGGCTAGGTTTAGGGAGGGGTAGGCGGGATGGGTGGGCAGACAGGCCCAGCGCTGGCAGGTTTGTAGCTCCTCATTGCTGAGGCCCCGATCCTCTGGGCCAAACACGAGGGCCACCGGATAGTCATCGGCCAGCAACCAAGGCACCAGACCCGTGAGATCCTCCAAGGGACGAGCCTGGGGCGCGACCCGGCCGGCCGTAGCCACAGCGCGCCGACAAGCCCCCAAGGCGACCGCCAAGTCGGGAACCGTCTGGTGGGCCTCTAGCACGTCCAGACCATGTACGGCCATCTGACGAGCTTCGGGGCCGAGGGGGTCGGTTTGGGGGTTGACCAGGACAAGGTGGACAAGGCCAAAATTCTTGAGGGCACGAGCCACGGAACCAATATTGCGGGGGCCGGCCGGCTCCACCAAGACAATACGGACTTGCGCTAATTCCACGGACGCCATGCCTCGCCAGAAAACCAAAGCCGATCTGCCGGAAAAGCTCTGCCCCGTCTGCGGCCGGCCGTTTAGCTGGCGGAAGAAATGGGCTGACTGCTGGGCAGAGGTCAAGTATTGCTCCGAGCGCTGTCGTCAACGCCGCAACACCGAGGGCTAACCCTCTCCTCCCTTATTCTGGCTAACCTGCTGCTGCCAAGAACAATGATCACTGTTTCTCTGCTGTTGACCAACAGGTACCTGCCGTGATTCCCGGTCAAGATCCCCAGGCAAACCGCCTTCGCTTAGGTCGGTTGATTCAGTCCAGTGGCCCCTGGCCCTTCACCACAAGGCGGGTTTATCAGAACCCTGACCAGTCGCAACTCGTGTGGCGATCCCGGGATCACCGTAAGAGCCTGGGGGTCAAGCGGGCTAGCCGGCTGGGCAACTTACGTGGACTCCTGTGCTTCAGTTTATGGATGCCCCGGCAATTGAACTGGTGGATTGGCCTTATTTTTGCCCTCGGCTCGCTTCTCTTCATCCTAGGCAGTTGCATGAGTTTAGTCCCAACACTCGCCAGCACCTGGCCCCAAGCGGCAAGTCGCATTAACCTGATCTTTTTCGCTGGCTCTATTCCCTTCACGTTCGCCGCCTATCTACAACTGTTCCAAGCTGCCAATGCCAGTCAGGTACTCCACGGCCGGCCGCAGCGACCGGTTCCTCTGATTGGTTGGTTTCCACAGGATATTGGCTGGTTAAGCTGCGCGTTGCAGTTCCCCGGTACGCTTCTGTTCAATATCAACACCTTTAACGCGATGCTCCCCAGCTTGGGCTGGCTACGTCAGGATTTAAAAATTTGGGCACCTGATGCCCTTGGCTCTCTGTTGTTCCTGCTTTCCGGCTATCTGGCCTTTATCGAAACCTGCCATGCTCACTGGGCCTGGAAGCCAGCCAGCTTGTCTTGGTGGGTGACGTTTATCAATCTACTTGGCTGTATTGGGTTCATGATCTCGTCACTCTTTGCCTTTGTTCCGCCCTGGACGCCCAGGCTAGATATAGCTGCCCTTTCAAGCGTCTTCACGTTATTGGGTGCCGTGGGCTTCCTGATTGGCTCGCTGTTGATGCTGCCGGAAAGCGCCCCAGCGACCCTACCATCTCTAGCCAGACACTGAGTAGCACCGATAATTTGACGCACCAAGTTCTTGTTTCCAGCCCTAGAGAGAGGAAGCAATGTGTAAGCCTTGATGATAATGGGTCTTCGGTAAGCCAGGTATATCAATGACGAAGTACCCTTTACCAGGTATAACCGAAATGGGCAATTTCCCTAGCGAAAACCTTGGAGATCTTTTCCCTGTCTTTTTCAGACAGAACATCTCGATAATGGCGCTTGTCCCTTCTAAACCCTCCTTTGACACGTGGAAGACTAGGGACTTCTGGTAGGCCCACGATTTTAGCGATTTCTTTCATCGCTTCATCCAAAGATTCGTAAAGGAAAACTCGGTCAACTACAATCTCTGAATTGATCGTGTATAACTCGAAACCCTTCACGGAATTCATTCCACCAACCTGTACAAACTCTGAGATCGTTGGCCTTGGCTCCTCCTTATGTTTCCAATAGTAGTAGGAGATCGCCTTGTCCCAAGGGTTTCTCTCAAAGCAGAACTTAAAATATGAGTCCCAAACATCTGGGTCGGTATATCGTTTTATGTAAGACGCATCAGCATGCTTAAAAAATCCTTTGCGGTGCTTGGCAAACAGATTCTGAAATAACTCCCTCTTAGACAGCCGGTCAAAAGGAATCAGAACATTTTGTTTACCTCTAAAGCCCAGTGTTTTCCTAACCTCTTCATCTTCTGGGGCAAGCGGTGTGATGATATCCCGTGGGCCGCAGAACTTTGAAAGGGCTATCTCAATGCTCGAACCTGCTGTCTTTGCCGTTTTAATGAAAATATACTTATAGTCATGGCAAATGATCATCGTTCTCTTACCCTGTGGCAGCTTCGCACGATTCTAGCATCCACAATGGACAAGAGACAACGGCTTTATACCAGGTACCTTATCCCTACGGATTTGAGGAGCCTCACAGATTAGAGGGAATCGAGGGCCGCTGGACAAGCAATCGGCAGTCAGGAACCAATTTCAGCTTTCATCCGTTCCAGGGTACGGTGCATCTGGTCGAACATCTGCTGGGGGGTCATGCCAGCCCCCTCCAGAAAAGTCTCTAACTGCTTGACAGTCATTTGAGCCGTAAAGTCTTCCGAAAGTTCAACTCGTTTCATAAAAATTCGCCACCGCTCCATCAGCGTTTCCATTTTTTCAATGTAGAGGCGCTTACCCTCTCGGTCGAATCGTCCGTAGCGGGAACCAAGTTGAACTAGGGTCTGATAGTCCTGGAACAAGTGCTTGGCTTCGGATTGGACAATCTCAGAATCGAAGAACCCCACGGGTACTCCTCCCAAGGTTAGGTAGCGGGCTAGGTGGCTCCTTCCATGCTAGCGAGGTTTTCTAGGGGGGCAATGTCGCAATTTCCACACCTCCGGTACAATGAGACCCCTGACCTGCTTGGTTTGACCTATGGGCGTTGAAGCGCTGGCCTCCTTGGTGGCGGTAGATTTTCAGGCGGTGACCACAGATTGGGATACCCATTTGGCCCAACTGGAGGATGTGGATCTGCCGGAGGCGGCTTTTCAGGAGCAGGTGGAAGGGCGCGGGGCCGGATTCCTCCGTTGGTTGCAGGAGCATGACATCAGTAAGAGCCAAGCCTACCGATTGATGGAGTTGGCCGAAAGTGCCGATGCCTTAGAAACCACAGCCGGTCTTGACCTAGAAGCGACGCGGCATTTCAGTAAACAGGCGTTTGTGGAAACCGCACAGGCTGACCCAGCTGTCCAGCAGGTTGTGGTCGATCGGGCACGACAGGGGGAACGGGTAACCCGCCGGGAGGTTCAGCAACTCCAGGCGGAATGGCTGGCGCTGGGTTCGGAACTCCTGCCAGAGGCCGTGCGGGAGCAAGCTGCAAATCAGACCCTGCCACCCCGTTATCTTGCTCCTCTCGTGCGGGAGTTGGAAAAGTTACCTACACCACACCAAACCTGGTTGCAGGAGGAGGTGGCAGAGCAGCCGGATGTGGAGACCGTGCGCCAAACCACAGCGACAGCCCGCCAACTCAGCCGCTATCTGGCGGCCGGCCGACAAGTGCAGGTGTGGCAGCAACTCACGCTGGACCTAGAGCAAGCCCTAGCAGAGGCTTTACGGCTCGATTGCCTGTCGGCCACGGCGGATTTGGTTCAACAAGTGGCCCAGATGGAGCAAGCGGCCGGCCGGTTGGTACTGGCCTGGCGGCGCATCAAAGACCTGACGGATCGGTTGGAGACCCAAACCGGTGCCAGTACGCCCCACCTCCAGAGGTTACTGCAAGCCGTGACGCCCCTTGCCCATGCAAGCATTACCACCCCCCTAGGCAACCAGGTGACGGCGCGGATCGTAATTCATACCGAGAAAGATGACTAGGACTCTACTGGGCTGGGCCACGCTGATCCTCCTCGGTGTGATCTGGGTGCTGCTTACGGCTCGGCCGGCCGTGGGGATTCCCCTTTGATGTGCCGGGTTTTGAGGGGCTGGGCGGGATTGCCAGCATAAATAGTCATGGGTTCGAGATCCCGTGTGGCCACACTGCCTAGGGTGAGCACGGCTCCAGTGCCCACGGTAACCCCTGGCCCCACCACAGCCCTGGCCCCAAGCCAACAGCCCGATTCCAGGGTAATTGCGGCCGGCCGCAGTTGGAAATGGGGGTCGCTCCAATCGTGGTTACCGGTGCAGAGATAAACCGCCTGGGAAATGCATACATGATCCCCAACAGTGATCGGCGCTACATTGTCTAACCAAGCCCCTTCCCCCAACCACACATAATTTCCGACCTGTAGCCGCCAGGGAAACTTCACCTGTACACCGGGCTTGATCCGCACTCCCTGGCCAATTTGCGCCCCAAACCGCCGCAGCAGCCAGACCTTAAGAGACGAGGAAGGGAGACTGTAGCTGCGGAATAGAGGCGCACCCAAGCCATACCAGAGCAACTGTTGCCACAGGGGCGCACCAGGGGTGTAGTCCCCTAGGGTGTACTGGTCGAGCCGGACTGGGCTCGTTGGGGAAGCCTTGGGGATCATGACTGCAACTGCTCGGTTGCCCAGGCGCGCCACTGGGGCCAGAAGGGCTCCAGAATAGATTCAGCAGCAGGGGTTGACGTGTTCTTCGTGTCCACACTCAGGATCACCCAGAGACACCGCCAATCCCGCAAAGAATTACGGCCGGCCAGCCAACCGACCATGTGGGCCGGTGAACCCAGCGCCTCCCGCCGCCCCCGGCGAAACTCGGCCTCACTCAAGGTCACCTGCCCTTGGGCAGAAACACAACCGGTCAACAGTTCAGCACCGGGTTCTTGAGCCAAACCAAACGCCCCCCCCACCCCCGCTTGCCGAGTCAGCTTCCCGGAAACATCGTGGACAGTGGTCAATAGACTGGGAATATCCACATCTGGCTTGGCTAAAAACCGTACCTCAACGGTGAGTTTCGGCTGTCCCGATAGTTGGTACTGATAGCGCCGCCCAGGGTAGGGACGTTTGAGGGTATCCTCCGACTGGAATCGCCAAGCTCCAACCTGTTGAGGCGGGGAGGGCCAAGTATCGGGAACTCGCTCCGGTGGCGTAGCCCATGTCAGCCCCACAGTGACCACGCCGACTGTTCCACACAGGAGCGCCAGCCACAGCACCCTCAAGCTGGGCCGGCCGACCATGACTGTCCTCCCAAGCGGCGGTAGAGGGCAATGAAAACAACAACCATGACCAGGGTTGTAATCTGAGCACCCGTAGAACCGTGCCAGAAATTGAAGGCCGGCCGTTGCCCCGCATTGACGAGAAGGGCTAATCCGGCGATCCGGATCGTATTCACAGCCAAGCCAATACCCAGGGCCATGACCAGGGTCAGCCAGCGTTTAGTCTGGTGGTAGGGCCAGAGCAAATCCACAATCACCCACATTTTTAATAGGAAAATCAGGGGGCCAAGACTTGAGCAGGAGGCATTGATCAGCACACTGCCCTGGGGTAACACCAACTGGGTGCCATTACGGCTGACGGCCATGC
>JACYLR010000184.1 GCA_015272465.1 Gloeomargaritaceae cyanobacterium C42_A2020_066 | reverse complement strand
TTGTCCGTGCTTACTGTGGAAATAGAGTGTCGCATTCCTAATCTAATCGGCTATGCTGGCGGCCGGCCGGCCGATCCACTGCCTGCGGGACTTGACCCGTGGGGGCCTAGCCACGGCGATCCACGAGATTGCCACCACGGCGGGGCTGTCGATCCAACTGGAAGAGACGGCGATTCCGGTGGCTGAACCAGTGCAGAGTGCCTGTGAAATCCTGGGGCTAGACCCCCTCTACGTGGCCTGTGAGGGTCGATTTGTGGCGTTTGTGCCGCGGCCGGCCGTGGCCGAGGTGCTAGCCCAGATGCAAGGTCACCCCCGGGGGCAGGATGCAGCTTTGATTGGCGAAGTGCGGCCGGCCGAAGAGTTTCCTCTGACCCTGGTCACCCAAGTGGGCACGCTGCGGGTGTTGGATTTGCTCAGCGGCGAGCAGTTGCCGCGGATTTGCTGAGCACTTGGCCGTAGTTCTGAGGAGTTACTACGGGTTTGAGGCGTTCCAACACCGGTTGAGCCAACCCAGGTGGTCACTGCGGTTCTGGGTGGCAGCCCGAATGGCACTCCAGGCAAGAAGGGCCGCTTGGGGGGTGGCAATCTGCATCCGCAACGGCCGGCCGGGGGCGCAGGTGCAGGGAATATCGAGTTCTTGAAGGCGGTGGTGGACTTGCCAGCGTTCGGGACCGGTCAGCGTCAGGGTAGCTAGGACGGGGGCAACGGTGGGGAGGGGCTGCTGCATGGATTCGATGGGAGTTACTTGCAGTGACAGGGTAAACGTGTCGTCCTCTCAGAAGCTGAAGTCCCTGTGTTACAGGGCGTTGGAGGTGGCCTTCACCAAGCCTCATCTGAATATACTCTAGCATCAACTGACAATAATCATCAATAAGTGGATGCGGGGTGGCGGCCGGCCGGGTGCTTGACAATTGGGGCCGAGCGTGGGAGTAACTAGGGTGGCGGCCGGCCGGTACTGGAGTGTTGGGAGGGCATGGGCAATGACAAGCAGTGGGGGGAGTGGTTTTGAGACCCTAGCCGAGCGCGGCTACCAGGTCAAAATGGGTGCTTGGCTGTCCCAGGGATGGGAGCTGTGTCAGCGGAATATCGGCCCATTCATCGGTTTTGTCCTAATTGTTTTCGCCATTAACCTGGCCTTAGGATTTATACCCATTGCTGGCCCAGTGATCTCGATTTTGATCAACAACCCTCTCATTGCTGGGTACTACATCGTTGCCTTTAAGCTTCTCCAAGGAGAATCCACGGAATTTGGGGATTTCTTCAAGGGTTTCGAGAACTTTGTGCCTTTACTCGTGGCGGGCCTTTTGGTTTCAGTCTTTACTTTTTTGGGTGCTTTGCTCTGCATTCTGCCGGGGATCTACCTGGCTGTGGGTTACTTCTTCGTCCTTCCCATTCTGGTGGATGCCCCCAGTACAGAAGCCTGGCCGGCCCTAGAAACCAGCCGCAAGGTGGTGACCAAGCAGTGGTTCGCCCTGTTTGGGTTTGGACTGGTCTTGTTCTTAGTCAATCTCTTGGGAGCTATGCTCTGTGGCTTGGGGTTGCTGCTGACAGTGCCCGTGACGTTTTGTGCGATTGCCGTGGCCTATCGGGATCTCCAGGCTCAAGCCTCAGCCATTTGAGGCTGTCTCCCACCTAAACCACGCTCGGCCGGCCCAATGGCTGTTCTCTCTACTGAACTAGATTCATGAAGGGCCTGATTCTTGCCGGTGGCCAGGGAACCCGCCTACGGCCCCTCACCTTCACCCGTGCCAAGCAGCTTATTCCCATCGCCAACAAGCCCAACCTCTTCTACGTGATTGAAGATCTGGTGGCGGCCAGCCTGCGGGAAATTGGCGTGATCATCAGTCCTGAGACCGGCGATGAAGTACAAGCCGCGTTGGGGGATGGTCACCCCTGGGGGGGCAGCCTGACCTACATCCTCCAACCCCAACCCCTCGGCCTAGCCCACGCCGTGCGTACGGCCCAACCCTTTCTGGGGGACGATCCTTTCGTCATGTATCTGGGGGATAACCTGCTCTCCGGCGGTATCCGGTTTCTGGTGGACGCCTACCAGGTCGGCCGGCCGGATGCAGTGGTGCTGGTGACGCCCGTGGAAAATCCGCGGCAGTTTGGGGTGGTCAGCCTCGACGACACCGGCCACATCACCCATCTGGTGGAAAAACCCGCCGCCCCGACCTCCAATCTGGCCCTTGTGGGGGTGTATCTGTTCAGTCCGGCGATTCATGGGGTGATTGAGCACCTCCAACCCTCCCGTCGCGGCGAATACGAAATCACCGATGCCATTCAGGGCTTGGTGGATCTCGGCCGGCCGGTGGTGGCCCATCAGGTGCGGGGCTGGTGGAAGGATACGGGTCGCGCCGAGGACTTGCTCGATGCCAATCGGTTGGTGCTCTCCCAGATCCAGCGCCATCT
>JACYLR010000047.1 GCA_015272465.1 Gloeomargaritaceae cyanobacterium C42_A2020_066 | reverse complement strand
GGAAACGGCGGAGATGCCGGGATTCTATGGCCCTGGGGAGTACGACCTAGCTGGCTTCTGCGTCGGTGCGGTGGAGCGGTCGGCTTTGTTAGCCGGTTCCCAAGTCCAACTGGGGGACGTGGCCCTGGGTTTGGCCAGCCAGGGGGTGCACAGCAATGGCTACAGCCTTGTGCGGCGGATTGTGGCGGATGGCAACTGGGACTGGGGAGCGCAGCCAGCCGCATTGGGGGGAGTCACCCTAGCCGAGGCTCTCTTGACACCAACCCAAATCTATGTCCCGGCGGTTACGGCTCTGCGCCAAGCCGGTGTGACGATCCACGGTATGGCCCACATCACGGGCGGTGGCCTGCCCGAAAACCTGCCCCGCTGCCTGGGATCCCAGCAAACCGTGGTTATTGACTGGGAAGCCTGGCCGGTGCCCCCGATCTTCCAGTGGCTGGCGGCGGCCGGCCGGGTTGAAGCTGACGAGATGCGCCAGACCTTCAACATGGGCATTGGCTTCGTGGTGATTCTGCCAGCGGCCGACCTCCCTGCGGCCCAAGCCTGTCTCGAAGCCCTCCCCCTGGCCAGCTATCCCCTGGGCACGGTGACCGTGTCTTCCCCGGTCGATGGCCTCTAGCTACCAAGTCACTGGCCTTGTGCTCCACTGGCGGCCGCTGGGGGAAGCGGATCGGCTGTTGACCGTCCTCACCCAAGAACGGGGTCTCCGTCGCCTCGTGGCCCCTTCTGCCCGTAAAACCCAATCTCCCCTGGCCGGCCGCACGGACTTATTTGTTCTCAACACCCTCCAGGTTCGGCCCGGCCGCAGCTTAGACCGCATTCTTCAGGCGGATACCCTCGGAACTTTCCCAGGGCTGATCCAGGATCTTGCCCGCCTAAGTGCTGCCCAATACCTGGGGGAGTTAGCCCTCTGGCAAGCCCTCGAAGACCAGGATCAAACTGAACTGCTCCACCTTTTCCTCAGCCAGCTTCGCCAACTGGAGCGCGTTCCCGTCTCCCAAACCCTGCCTGTGTTAGTGGACAGTGTCGTGAGTCTCCTACGTGCGGCCGGCCTAGTTCCCCAGGTGGAATCCTGCTGTCTGCGGGGGATTTCCCTAGACAGGTTAGACTGGACAAACTGCGGGCCGGCCGGATTCAGCCCCGCCCTGGGGGGGGTTGTTGCACCTCCGTTGCCTGCCCCCGACCCCCACCTCTATCCCCTAAGTCGTTCCCAGGTTCATCTGCTCCAAGCCCTTGTCGCCAGTCAACCCTGCGCGGCATCCTTGCAGACCTGGCATGGTGTGGAATCCATCCTGCGCCGCTATGCTGAGTACCATTTCGAGCGCCCCCTCCGGTCGGCTCGCCTCCTCAGCCAGGAGTTCTCGCAGCCCCCAGACCCCACCCTCCTATCCCTGCCTGCCTAGCCACACCTTTCCCGCCTATGACGGCAGCGCCGCCCCAACACCCTAACCTTGGCCCCATGCCCCCCAAGCCTGGCCTGCTGACCGTTTTGCGCAACCGGGATTTCCTGGCCCTCTGGCTCAGCCAGGTACTTTCTCAACTGGCCGACAAAATCTATCTCGTCCTGACCATTGCCATCATTACCGACTACTTCCAGCGTCCGGGTGAGTCGATTAATGGCTGGGTTGGCGCGGTGATGGTTGTGTTCACCATCCCAGCAGTGTTTTTGGGGTCTGTGGCCGGGGTCTACGTCGATCGCTGGCAGAAGCGCACCGTCCTCATGGCGACTAACCTATTGCGCGGCCTTCTGATCCTGGCCCTGCCGGCCGGCCTGTGGGTTGGTCAAGCGCTCCTCGGGCCGGCCGGGGGGTTTATAGCCCTCCTGATCACCACCTTTGCCATTTCCACCCTGACCCAATTTTTTGCACCAGCCGAACAGGCTGCGATCCCGCTCATCATCCCGGCCGGCCAGCTCATTCCCGCCAACTCCCTCTACACCACCAGCATGATGGGGGCACTGATCATCGGCTTTGCTGTAGGCGAGCCGCTACTGGCCCTCGCCAATCACCTGCTCCCAGGTCAAAATGGGCCGGAATGGGTCGTGGCGACCGCTTACCTGCTGGCGGGATTTACGATTCTTGGGGTACGCACCGGCGAGAAGCCCCACCCCCGCCATGACGAACCGCTCCATCTCTGGCAGGACTTGCGCGAGGGTTTCAGCCTCCTCCAAAAGCAACCACGGCTCCGGGTAGCGGTGGTGCTGTTGGTGATTCTCTTCTCTGTGTTTGCAGCGCTCGCCTTCCTCGCAGTTCGCCTTGCGGAAGTCATGCCGGAATTAAACACCGCCCAATTTGGCTATCTGCTGGCGGTGGCCGGCTTAGGCATGGGGGTGGGGGCCGCCATTCTCAGCCAAAACCACCGGGAACCTCAGGGTGGCAGTCTCTATCGCCTGGGATTCCTGGGTATGGCCATCTGCTTGCTG
>JACYLR010000237.1 GCA_015272465.1 Gloeomargaritaceae cyanobacterium C42_A2020_066 | reverse complement strand
AGATACCCTTGGCCGGCCGGCCGAAGGTGGCTTCGTAGTGCTCACAGGCAACCTGTAATTGTGCCCAAACCGCCTGGGGATACATTTTCATCAGGGGCAAGTAGCCGTGGGTGGCCCCGCAGGTGATGATCTCCAGGTTGTTGCTGTCCTGGAATTGTTTGAAGGCGGTGATCAGATCCCGGTCGTAGCGTTCCCACAGGTCGCGGGCACGGTTAAATTCAGCGGCGTAGTGCTCCGCCAGGTAGCGAATGTGGCCGTTGTGGCGGTTGTGGTCAATTTCTAGTTCCGCCAGTTCCTCTAGCTTGGCCAAGTGCTCGTCGTAGCGTTCCTGAAGCAGGGGATCTTGGAGCATGGACACCAGGGGTGGGGTCATGCTCATGGTCAGCTTGAAGTCGATGCCGTCTCGCTTCAGCCCCTCAAAGACCAGCAGCAGGGGAATGTAGGTTTCGGTAATCGCCTCATAGAGCCATTCCTCTTCGAGGACGTAATCACTCTCTGGATGACGCACAAAGGGGAGGTGGGCGTGCAGGACAAGCGCCAAGTAGCCAATAGTCATAGACGAAAATCCTGCTCTAGGGTCTGCAAAAGCTGATCTAAATCTTGGCACAGACGCGCACCCACCCAAGCACCGAGAATCACATGGGTAAGCGTGATCCCTGGGGGGTCGCGATGTAAAGGAAAAAGCCATCCCTGAGAGGCCGGCCGGCCGTCGGTTAGACTGGCGGCAATGGGTGAGTTTATGCCGATCACTATGGAAGATCCCCATGTCAGCTTGCATCGCTGCCCCACCTACGAGGCTGAGATCCTACGGCCGGCCTTGGAGACGCTCCTCGCACCCTGGGGGGGCATGGGGCACTGGGTCAAGCTGGGAGACCGGGTGTTGCTCAAGCCCAATTTACTGACCGGTAGCCGGCCGACGAAGGAATGTACGACCCGTCCTGAACTGGTGGAGCAGGTGGCCCGGCTGGTGCTGGACTGCGGCGGCCGGCCGTTTTTGGGGGATAGTCCGGCCTTTGGCACGGCAGCAGGGGTGGCCCGCGCCAATGGCCTAGGGGAGGTGGCGGAGCGGCTAGGGATGCCCATCCTCGAATTTCGCAGCCGGCGCTATGCCACGGGGGCGGAGAACTTTCGCCATTTGCGTCTCAGCCGGGAAGCCCTAGAGGCGGATGTGGTGATCAACCTGCCCAAGGTCAAGTCCCATGTGCAGTTGACGGTCACCTTGGGGGTGAAAAACCTGTTTGGCTGCGTGCCCGGCAAGATGAAGGCGTGGTGGCACCTGGAAGCGGGCAAGGATGCGGATCGGTTCGGCGAAATGTTGGTGGAGACAGCCCGCGCCATTGCCCCGGAATTGACGATTGTGGATGGCATTTGGGGACACGAAGGCAACGGCCCCAGTGGTGGCGAACCCCGGTTTCTGGGCATCCTGGGCGCTTCGGATCACCTGTTTGCTCTGGATCGGGCTTGGGTAACGCTGTTGGGTATCGACGACCAGGCTGTACCGACGCTGCGGGCGGCTCAGCGACTGGGGCTGGATGTGCCGGTTTCCGAGATCACTTTTCCACTGTGCACACCGGCCGAACTCCAGGTCGCGGATTGGCGACTGCCGGATCAGATGATGCCCATTGATTTCGCCCTGCCGCGGGTGGTGCGCTCCACCGTCAAGCACCTCTACATCCGCCTGATCCGCGAACCCCTCCAGGTTTACAGTCACCGCTGACCATGCCCCGGACTCGGCCGGCCGTCTATGTGGCCCTGACGCCCCACGGCTTTGGTCATGCGGCACGCACCCTGGCAATCCTGACAATCCTGCGCCAGCGCTGGCCGGAAGTGCGTCTGATTCTGGCGACCACAACGCCCCAATGGCTACTGGCGGCCAATCTGCCGGGCGAGTTCACCCACCGGCCCGTAGCCTTGGATGTGGGGGTGGTGCAGACCGATGGCATCACCCAGGACTTGGCCCAGACACGCACGGCCCTGGCGAACCTCCAGGCCCAGCGAGACACCTTGATCACCCAAGAGGCGGCCTTGATTCGGCAGGAGGAGGTGCAACTGGTGTTTGGGGATGTACCGGCTCTGGCAGTGGCGATTGCTCAGGCGGCCGGCCGGCCCTGCTGGATGGCCAGTAATTTTGGCTGGGACTTTATCTATAAGGACTGGGGGCCAGAGTTTGAGGCGGTCACGGCCCAGATGCGAATGGACTATGGCCAGTGCAACCGGCTGTTTCGCCTGCCGTTTCATGAGGAGATGACCCACTTTCCTCGGATTGAAGATGTGGGTCTGACGGCCGGCCGGCCGCGCCACAGTCTGAGGGAGATTCGAGAGACGTGGGGACTGACCGTCGAGCCAGCACGCACCGTATTGCTAGCCTTTGGCGGCCTGGGGTTACAGGGAGTTCCCTACGCCCGGTTGGCAGCTTATCCCGACTGGCA
>JACYLR010000222.1 GCA_015272465.1 Gloeomargaritaceae cyanobacterium C42_A2020_066 | reverse complement strand
TTCCTGGGAGAGGTTGGGGCCGGAAAGGACGGCTAGGGGCTGTTGGGGTAACCATGCCCGCCAGATTTGGGAGGGGGTAAGGCCGTGGGTGATCTCTAGGCCCTTGGTGACACTCACGAGGATGCTTGATGGGGGAAGACCCACGGCGGCAACTTGTTCGGCTACAGCGGTAACACCTGCCATGGCCACTGCCGAAACCACCACCTGGGCTTGGGGCAGAAGCTCAGCTAGAGGAGAGCCACTGCGGCGCGACCAGCACAACACCCGATGGCCCCGGCCGGCCGCCAAATGTCCCAGGGCAGTGCCCCACAAACCAGTGCCTAGAATAACGAGGGTGAGGGGCGGTTCCGTAGCAGGCATGGGGCAATGGATTGGGCGCGGTGCTAGATACCGTTGAGGATCATCCCACAGGCCGGCCGGCCGTTTTCTCCCTGGAAACCCCCAATTCAGACATAGCCGTCGATGCCCCTCCTGGATGTGCTTAACGCAGTGTTGACCGTGCCCCTATTCCGGGTCGGCAGCATCACCCTCACCCTGGGGTGGTTGCTGGAACTATTGCTGCTCTTCATCTGCGTCCTGATGGTAACCGTGGGCGTGAAGCGTCTGCTCAAGGGCGTTCTCCTGGCCAAGCTGGGGATTGATCAGGGCAATCGGGAGGCCCTCTCCACTTTGGTCAGTTACAGTTTGGGCACGCTGGGGCTGATCCTGGTGGTTCAGGCGAGTGGTGTTGACCTAGCTTCCCTCGCGATTGTTGCTGGAGGACTCGGGGTCGGGGTGGGGTTTGGTCTCCAGGACGGGGCCAAGAATCTGATCAGTGGGCTGACCCTGTTGCTGGAGCGCAAACTCAAGGTCGGTGATTTTATTGACCTAGAGGGTGCCACTGGATACATCAAGGAAATCGCCATCCGCTCCACCGTCATTCAAACGCTGGATGGCGGGGACATCATCGTGCCCAACAGCTACCTGGTGGAGAATAAAATCCTCAACTGGACTTACACCAATCTCACGGGCCAGATTCGCCTGACTGTCGGGGTGGACTACCGCAGCGATCCCCTGGTTGTGGTAGAGGCCCTGCTAGCCTGTGCCCGTCGGGAATCGGCGGTTCTCACCCAGCCCCCCCCCGAAGGTCGTCTTCAAGGGGTTTGGCGAGAGTTCTCTGGACTTTGAACTGTGGGCCTGGATCGACTGCATCGACAAGCTCGTCGTGATTCGCAGCCGCCTCTATTTCTTGGTTGAGGCTGAACTGCGGCAGCGGGGGATCGCTATCCCCTACCCCCACCTCGACCTCGCTCTGCGCAATCCCGAAGTGCTCCGGCCCGACTGGCATCCCAACGAAGGCCGGCCGGCCGGCCCTTGCTGAGCAACTCCGTCAGTTGTCCTATTTTGCCGATTACAGCGACTGGCAACTGCGCGAGATGGTGGAGATTGGTTATCGCCTCAACCTTAAAGAGGGGGAGATTTTATTGGCAGAAGGCGACCGGATCGCTAACTTTTACATTGTGCTGAGTGGTCGGCTGAATATTTTCAATAGCCAGGTCAGTCGCTGCATCGAATCGATTGGGCCGGGACAATACTGCGGTGAGGTGGGGTTGATCCTCAACATTACCCGTTCCTTTGTAACCTTTCAAGCAGGTGTGGAGACGACACTGTTTGTGGTGCCTCAACAGCACGCCTGTCATTTTCTACGCAGCCACACCCGCCTCCAGGAAGCTGTGAACCAAACCCTCACCAGCCGACAGGAAAAAGTCCTGGATCTCCGGGAGCAACTGGAGGCGGCCGGCCTGCTGCCCCCCGAAAGCGAAACGGGCAATTTTGTCGTCTGGCTACGGCGACAGTTCCAGCGCTTCTTGACCCGCGAGGCTGCCTAGGTTACTCTGACCTTGGGGGGCGGACTAAATCCATCCCCACCCGCTTGACGCCGTTCGACAGATTCTAGTTCTTGACAAGAAAAAAGGGGGGGGTAAAGGTTTCATTACCAAACCTTGCCTCATTACCAAACCTTGCCTTTTTATAGCCGGATTGCCTTAGCTTGACACACGTCCATTACATAAGCCTCTGAACTAACCTGAGAGCTGTTGAGCCTACAGCTTTGAACCTAATGTGTCAACCTAAGCATGAATGGCTATAAGCCGATTCAATCTAGCTTGAGACACTCGGCCTCACCTCTCCATGTCCGCTAGACACTGTCCACAGAAGACTTTTAAGGCAGGCAGGGAGGGTCGAGAAAACCAAAAAATGTCTCATTCCCATCCAAAACGGCTATAAAAGGTATCTCTATTTATTCAGGCGAAAAGATGCCTGTTGACAATAGAGGCGGAGAAAATGGACATTCTTAGTCATCGTATTCTCAACAAGCAGAGTGATCGGTCAATTAATAGAGGTACCCTTAAGATGACGCCAGCCGTCAAGTAACCCAAATGCAGTGGACAGACGAAAGCCGCTGGTGCTGAGTTCAAGGTTATCGACCGCTCCTGATTTAGGTCGTACATACCCCAGCCACGGCTGGGCTGTCCCCTCCCCCTTTATCCTGTCTCTAGGGCCTCATCATCTAGGGTCTTGTGGTCACCATGAGCCAGCAGACAATCCCCGTTGTCGATTTACGCACCTTTACCCACGGTGACGCGGCCGGCCGGGCTGCCTTTGCCGAGCAGGTGGGTCGTGCCCTAGAGGAGACGGGGTTCTTTGCCCTCACCCACCACGGTGTCGATCCCGCCTTGATCCGCGCCACCTACCAGACTGCCCAACAGTTTTTTGGTCTGCCTGAATCTGTCAAGCAGCAGTACGAAAACCCCGACCTCCAGGGTCAGCGGGGATTTACCTCCTTTGGCAAAGAACACGCCCGTGACCATGCCGCCCCTGATCTGAAGGAGTTTTGGCATGTGGGTCGCGAAGGCTACCCCACCTACAGGCCCAACCTGTGGCCGGCCGAAGTTCCCGCCTTTCGCCCCACGCTGTTGGCCCTGTTTGAGCAGTTGGATCGGTGCGCCGCCTACCTACTCGAAGCCTGTGCCCTCTACTTGGACGAGCCAGCCGACACCTTCCGCGGCATGGCCCGCGACGGTAACAGCATTCTGCGGATCATTCACTACCCCCCGGTGCCTGAGGATGCCGCCCCCGCCAGTTTGCGGGCCGCCCCCCACGAGGACATCAACCTGATTACCCTGCTGTGTGAAGCCACCCACGGGGGCCTGGAATTGCTCCAGCGCGATGGCACGTGGCTACCGATTCACGCGCTAGAGGGCCAAATCATTGTCGATAGTGGCGATATGCTCCAGTGGGTGACCAACGGGTTGTTCAAAAGCACCACCCACCGGGTTGTGAACCCCGACAACAGCCGGGAGGCCCGCTACTCGATGCCCTTCTTTGTTCATCCTCGCCCGGAGGTTGACCTGACCCCCCTGGTCTCTTGCGTGGCCCGCACGGCCGGCCGGCCGGTCTTCCCGCCGATCACCGCCCAGGGCTATCTGAGCCAACGACTCCAGGAAATTGGTCTCGGCCGTCCTTGAGATTCGGGTAGACCGCCTTCATCCTGGAGTATCCCCATGCCTCCCTACACCTCAGCAGAACTACGGCAGCGGTGGCGTCCGGAGGTGATGCGCGTTGCCCCCCACACACCCGTGCGGCTATCCGACTATGCCACAGATTACACGGGTGACTTTGCCAAGAAGGAAGCTGCTGAGATTCTATCGATGGGTATTGAGCGTCTCGCCCTGTACCAGGACAGACTCTACGCCCAAAATCGCTATGCCCTGCTGATTATTTTTCAGGCCCTGGATGCGGCGGGCAAAGATGGCACCATTAAACATGTGATGTCGGGGATTAACCCCCAGGGTTGCCAGGTTTTCAGTTTCAAAGTCCCTTCCGCCGAAGAACTGGATCACGACTACCTTTGGCGCTATGCCAAGTCACTGCCTGAACGGGGTCGCATCGGGATTTTCAACCGCTCCTACTACGAGGAGGTGCTGGTGGTCAGGGTCCATCCAGAACTGCTTGAGCACCAGCAATTGCCCCCTGAATGCCGGACAGGGGATATCTGGTCGCAGCGCTTTGCAGAGATCAACCATTTTGAGCAGTACCTCTCCCAGAACGGCATTGTGATCCTCAAGTTCTTTCTCCACGTGTCCAAAGCCGTGCAGAAAAAACGTTTTCTAGAACGGATCGACGACCCAGCCAAAAACTGGAAGTTCTCCTTAGGGGATGTGCAAGAACGCGCCCATTGGGATGACTACCAAACAGCTTATGAAGGTGTCTTAAGTCACACCAGCACCCCCTGGGCACCGTGGCACATTATCCCGGCGGATCACAAATGGTTTACCCGCCTGGCAGTCGCTGCATTCATCTACGAAAAACTAGAATCCCTCCAGTTGCACTACCCCACCCTCTCGTCCGACCAGCAGCAGATCCTTGGGGAGGCTCGCGCAACCTTACTCAAGGAACCTGAAGCCTGAGGCAGTGGGCTTTCCAATCTCCCCCTGTGGCGCCTAAACGGAACAGCCTGGAGGATCTGCGGCTGAGTTGGGTTACACCGGTTCTAGGCCACGCCGCTCATTCGCGAACGCTAGCTACTGAATCGAGAAGGTGGGAGGGTGTCGATCACGGGGGTACCTCCATGGGCCGCGGCGCAGAGGTGGGGATTGGCCCGTTCACAGATATCTGCCCGGTAGAGACGCAGGTAGTTCCAGTAGTTGCCCAACACGGCTCGGACGTAATGCTGGGTTTCGGGGAAGGGAATTTGCTCGACAAATTCGTCCCAGTTTGTCCAGGTGCGCTGCCGGAGCCAGGCCTCGACGTTGCCAGGGCCGGCGTTATAACTGGCCAAGGCGAGGGCTGAGTTGTTGGCGTGCAGACTGTGGGTGTAGTCCAGGTACCAGGTGCCGGCCCGCAGGTTATCCGGGGGGAAGTCCAGGCGAAAACTGGGAATCCCCAGCTTGCCCGCAATCCAGTCGCCGGTTTCGGGGAGCACCTGCATTAGGCCCACGGCACCAGCACTGGAGCGGATCGCGGGTTGAAACCGGGATTCTTGGCGCATGAGGGCCAGGGTAAGCAGTGGGTTGACCCCCGCCCGGCCGGCCGCAGCTTGGGTTTCAGGCCAGTAGGCCAAGGGATAGAGCGTCTGCCAGTACCCAGGAGCTTGCTGGAGCTGGCGGTAGAGAGCCTCATCGGCGGGCGTCTGGATCCGATCCGCCAAACTGCTCAGCATGAAAAGGCCATCTAGGGTTTCACCCACCCGCACCCGGACAAAGCCATCCGTGGCCTGATCCGCCAAGCTGGGAGTCTGGCGCTGGGTGAAGTCGAGTTGCCACTGCTGCCAGGCCAGTTGGTATTGCCCCAGGCGATAGAGTTCGCGTAGGGTCGGGGAACCACTGGGCAGTCCCAGGGAAACCGGAGGGAGGGAGGGCACGGGCTGGGCGTTGACTAGGGCGGTGAAATCCCCAACAGGCCATCCCAGTCGGCCGGCCGCGCGCCAGGCGTAGTAGGACTCCGGGTAGCTGGCCAGCACCTGCTGGTAACTCGCCCGCGCCCGCTGGGTTAGGTTCAGGCGCTGTGCCCATTCCCCCAGCCAGAAGCCCGCGGCGGGTGCCCAGGGACTGCGGGGGTTGGTGTCTAAAATCGCCTGGGCTAAATAAAGGGCCCGCCGCCACTCCCGCCGGCCGGCCGCCTGTTGGGCCAATTGCCAGCGCAGTTCTGCTGCACTGTCGGTCTGACGGTAGGTGCTGAGGAGGGTGTTACGCAGTTGGGCGACCTCGGCTGACCGACCCGCCTTTTGGGCGTCTTCTAGACGTTGAGCCAGAACTTGGGCCGCCCGCTGGGGGTCACTTTCAGCGAGGGCCTCTAGGTGGCTGCGGTCGGGATCGCCCTGGGGCAGCAGGGCGAGGCGGTAGCGTCCCAGGGTAGCCTGAGGGCTGTCGGGGAATTGGTGCACGAGGGCCTGGTAGAAGCGCAGCGCCGTGGCTGGGTCATTCCCCAGTTGGTGGCCGCGGGCGGCACGGTACAAGGTTTCCGGGGTGGGGGTGGCTTGGGCATAGGCCCGGCCGGCCGGCCCGTAGTCCTGTTTTTCCCAGTAGGCAAATCCGATAGCTTCCCAGTCGGTGGGACTGAGGCGGGAATCGTGGTGCTGAACCAGGCGATCTAGGTAGGGAATTAGGTCTGGGAGATGGGTGCCGTGGCGCGCCAGTAGCAGTAACAGATCGCGGTTATTGGGGTCTTGCCGCAGTTGCTCTTGGGCGAGGGCCACGGTGCGGGGGTGGGCCGGAAATTGTCGCAGGGCTTGCTGCCAGTAGCGCGAGTTCTGCCGACCGAGGGCATAGAGGGCTTCGGCGGCTGCCCCGTCCTGGGCATAGTGTCGCAGGATCTGCTGCCAGAGTTGATTGGCTGCCTCCGTGTTGCCTTGGCTCTCGTGCGCTTGGGCCTTCTGCACCAGAACTTGGGGCGCTAGCAGGGGAAACTCCCGATCCAAGTTATTCAGCCAGGTCAGTGCCACCTGATTCTGCCCCTGTTTGAGCAGGTCGCTGGCCAACAAAAAGCGCGCCCGCGCCTTATCCAGGCCCTGGCCGGTGGTGGCCAAGTGTTCTAGGGCTGCTTGGCGCTTGGGGGCTTCCTTGGGCACGAGGGGCGCAACCGGCCCCAGGGGTTGGGTGGGAACCTGCGCCGGCCGGCCGACGGGTTGGCGGTTGAGCCACCACGCCCCGACCCCGGTGAGGCTCAGCCCCAGCGTCACCAGGCCCATTAGGATAAATTTGGGGCGGGGGTGCATCACAACCCTCAATACCCAACACACTCATCAGCCTAGCACTGTGGCCCGATGCAAACCCTGCACGGTATACTGCGGCACCTAGCGGCCGAACCGGCTTGGCAGCGTTGGCTGGAATGGCAGGAAGTCCTGAAAGCCTGGCCCGAAGCGGCCGGCCGGGAACGGCAACACCACGCCCAGCCCCTTTATGTCCAACGGGGTGTATTGCATCTAGGCACCACCAACGCTGTCTGGGCACAGCAACTCGCCTTCGAGCGCCTTGAACTCTTGGAGCGCCTCAATCAGCACCTCAGCTTTACCCTCAAGGATCTGCGGTTTCGGCCGGCCCTCTCCCCCGATCAACAGCTTCCCTCGCGGCGGGTTTCCCCAGTCAAGGGTCGCGCCCCAGAGCAGCCCGGCATTCCTAAACTGCCCTGCCCCCATCGCGCTCCTTTGGCCACCCCCTGTCCCCGTTGCCAGGCCCCCACGCCCCTAGAAGAACTGGATCTGTGGCGGGTCTGCGCGCTCTGTCGCAGTGCAGACATCCACCGCGGCCTATAACCACTGGCCCTTGCCACCCCAACTCCCCTAATAACTTGACATCTCTTACAAGTTATCCGTAGGATCAGAATTTTCTGAAGTGCAGTCAGAATGTTCTGAAGTGCAGTTTGACTTGTGGTTATTGCCCGTAACCCCCAAGAAGAAACCTATCTGGAGGTACTCCGAACTCTCCGTACTGAGGAGCAGAACCTTCTGATTGACCGGCTGAAGGCACTAAGCGAACAACCGGCACCTCGGGATTCCGCTCTCGATGCTCTGATCGGTCAGCCGCTCGCCCCTGCCGAAAAAGTCAAACTGGAGATTGAGACCCTCACCCAGTACTTCCACTATCGTCGCCACTTACTGGCCTGTGCCTTGACAGCGTCCCAGGTGGCAAAACGGCTCGGCACATCCCGGCAAACGCCCCACGACCGGGTGAAGGCTAGAACCCTTCTGGGCGTACTCGACAACGGCGTAGTTAAGTTCCCAAGCTGGCAGTTCGACCCCGCGAGCAGTGAGGGCGTGATTCCCGGCTTGCCCGATGTCCTCAAAGCTCTGCAAGTTTCTGACTTTGCCAAGCTGAGTTGGCTAACACACCCGCAGCCGGTTTTTGAGGGGCAAACGCCGATCGAACGTCTCAAGGCAGGAGATGTGGATCGAGTTGTACAGGAGGCTAGGGCAGTGGGAGTAGTCTAGTGGTTCGCATCGCCCTGCCCGATCCTCACCTCAATCCTCCCCCTCAGCCGCTCCTCAAGACATTCCCAACAGGTACGCAAATCGTCCGCATCTTTGACCCCTCGCGATATCAAACCGGCCCTCTCACTTTCCGTCACTATGGGCCACTCGCTCGCTTCGACCACCATCGCGGCACAAAACCATGCGATGACTTGGATCGGGGCATATACCACGCGGCGCTCACGCTCTCCAGTTGTGTCGTGGAGGTCGTCGGCGACACCCAAGTCATCGACATTACCGCTGAGCAGGTCGCCTAGATCACCCTGACACAGCCCCTGAAACTCTTGGATCTAAGGGGGGAAGGGGCTATGCGTGTCGGTTCTGTTGCAGCGTTGGCCAAGGTCGCCGATCGTCCCTTAAGCCAAGCGTGGTCGCGCCACTTTTACGAACGGGGAGACTGGTTCACCTGTATCGATGGCTTGATCTACACCAACGCCCACAACGACGAGGATGCTTTGGCGCTTTACGAACGGGCGCAACCCAGATTAGCTGTAAACTCCAATCAGGTCATGAACCTAAATGATGTGAGACTCCAGCCCAATCTCCAGCAGATCGCCCTCACGCATCGCTTGATTTTCCGACCATGAGCTACAGCCTCGATCCGCTTCCTGTTGACCCCATCCCTGGAGATGTTGCCCCCTGGCCCGACCGTCGAGCTGTAGTGCCTTTTCGACCGCGGCAAGAACGCCTAGAGGTGGGCAAACGCCTTCGCACCCAGATCCCCCGCAGTGACCATGCTCACTGGCAACCCTCGGCCGGCCGGCGCGACCCGATCGACATCCTGGAGGAATCAAACCAGGGGCGCCTCCCAGAATTAACCCCCCTCCGCTACGGCCGGATGCTCCGCAGCCCCTTCGCCTTTTTGCGGGGGTCGGCGGCGCTGATGGCCTACGATCTGGCCGCCCTGCCCAGCACCGGTATCCGCGTCCAGGCTTGTGGTGACTGCCATCTGCTCAACTTTGGTCTGTTCGCCACCCCCGAACGGAACTTGGCTTTTGACCTGAATGACTTTGACGAAACCCTGCCCGCCCCCTGGGAATGGGACATCAAACGGCTGGCGGTGAGCTTTGTAACGGCCGGCCGGGACAACAACCACGCCGACGCCGAGTCCCAAGTGGCTGCCCAAACCTGTGTGCGGGCCTACCGGGAACACCTACGCCAGTATTCCCATATGAATCCCCTGGAGGTCTGGTATACCCGCCTCGATGCCGAAACGATCATTGGCCTCGCCCCCAATGAGGAGGCCAGGAAGTTTCGCCGGCAGGTTGCCGAAAAGGCCCGCCGCCGGGTGATTGAGCACATCTTTCCTAAAATTACCACCTTGGTAGGCGGCCGCCACCGCTTTGCCGACCAGCCACCGCTGCTCTACCATCCGGCTGAACCGGACTGGGATGCCCGTATCCGAGAGGCCCTAGAGGATTACCGCCAGTCCCTCAGCGACGATCGCTGTCGCCTCCTGGATCGCTTTCAACTGGAGGACGTGGCCGTCAAGGTTGTGGGCATCGGCAGTGTGGGGACGCGCTGCTACATCGCCCTATTTTTCTCTGAAGATAACCATCCCCTCATTCTCCAAATCAAAGAGGCTCGACGTTCGGTACTGGAACCCTACGCGGGGCCCAGTTCCTACGAGCACCAGGGAGAGCGAGTGGTGGCTGGCCAGCGCCTGATGCAGTCTTCCAGTGACATCTTTTTGGGCTGGCTGAAGGGCCGCCAGGGGCTTGACTTTTACGTCCGCCAACTTCGAGATATGAAAATGTCCTTTCCAGTGGAGGGCATCTCGGAGGTGCGGCTCCAGCGGTACGCTGAACTCTGTGGCTGGACTCTCGCTCGTGCCCACGCCAAAGGGGGGGATGCGGCCACGATCAGCGGCTATTTGGGTAAGGGTGATGCCTTTGATGAGGCTGTGGCTGAGTTCGCCGTGGCCTATGCTGATCAGGTGGAGCGCGACCATGCAGCTCTGGTAGAAGCAGTGGCAACCGGGCGCGTCGAGGCCCTGACCGAGGACGACCTTTAGAGCGCCGGCACAAGGGAACCTGATAAGCTACATAAGCCTTATCTGGGAGTCGGTGGCTATGGCGTGGAATGCGGAACTGGATGTTTTGGAAAGGGCCATCCGCCAGGCGGGTCAGGCGATCCAAACCCTGGTCGCCGAAGGATTTGCGACGGCCCACAAAGCCAACCAGGATCCGGTGACCACGGCAGATCTGGAGGCCAACCAGATTCTGCAGACGGCTTTTGAAACCCATTTCCCGGACTATGGTTGGTTATCTGAAGAGACGCGGGACAACCCCAGTCGCCTGCAAAAGGCCCGGGTTTGGATTGTGGATCCGGTGGACGGTACCAAGGAGTTGGTGACAGGTATTCCCGAGTACGCCGTCTCGGTGGCGCTGGTTGAGCACGGCCGGCCGGTGGTGGGGGCGATTTACAACCCAGCGACGGATGAGTTGGTGATTGGGGCGCAGGGCCTGGGCACCTTCTACAACGGCCGGCCGGCCTTTGCCAACTATCCTCTGGGGGAGAAACCGGTGCTGTTGGCCAGTCGCTCGGAAATCAAGCGGGGGGAGTTTGCCCCCTTTGAGGCCGTGGCAGAGGTGAAGCCGATGGGGTCGATTGCCTACAAGTTGGGCCTGATTGCGGCCGGCCGGGCCGATGCCACCTTCAGCCTAGGCCCCAAGAATGAGTGGGATATTGCGGCGGGCATTCTGCTGGTGCAGGAAGCGGGGGGATACGTGGCGGATCAGACTGGCCGGCCGTTCGTCCTCAACCAGGCCAACACCCTTGTGAATGGCATTGTCGCCACCACCCCGGACGCCCAACCCCAGGTGCTGGCCATGATCCAACAGATGACAGCCTAGGTCATCAGACTTACCGCTGTGGCCCATCTCACCCTCCGTCCGGGTAAGGACAAGGATCTATTCCACGGCTACCCCTGGGTGTTCGCCAACCAGATTGCCGCGACGGAGGGAGAACCCCAAACGGGGGATGTGGTCACCCTGGCTACCCATAGTGGGGCGGCCCTCGGGCGTGGGTTTTACCATGCCACGTCGCGCATTGCCTTTCGCTTTTTGACCCGTGACCTAGACGTTTCGATTGATGGGGCTTTTTGGCAGGGGCGCTTAGCTCAGGCCCTTGCCCTCCGCGCCCACCTGTTTGATCCCCAAACCCACTATCGTCTGGTCTACAGCGAGAGTGATGGTTTCCCGGGCACGTTAATCGACCGCTATGACCAGGTGTATACCTTCACGACCCTCTGTGCCGGGATGGATCAGCGGCGGGATGAGATTCTCGATGCTCTGGACAGCTTAGTACGGCCGGCCGCCGTGGTGGAGCGTAACGACCATCCCCTGCGGGCGCGGGACGAACTACCGGAACGCCAGGGTTTGCTGCGCGGCACCTACGCGGGATCAGTGCAAATCCAGGAAGCAGGTGTCCTGTATGAGGTCGATGTGCTCCACGGCCTGAAAACCGGCTTTTTTCTGGATCAGCGGGAGCATCGTCAGTGGGTACGACGGCTGGCTTGGGATAAACGGGTGCTTGATGTGTTCTGTGCCGATGGCGGTTTTGGGTTGCAGGCGGCGGCCGGCCGGGCCAAGAGTGTCCATTTTGTGGATAGCTCGGCGGCGGTACTGGAACGGGCTGCCCACAACGCCACCCTCTCCGGATTGGCGGGCGATCACCTCCACTTTGAGCGCGCCGACGCCCTGGAGTATCTGGGTGATCTGGTGACGGAACACCAGCGTTATGACCTGATTATTCTCGATCCACCTGCCTTTGCCAAAAGCCGGATGCATGTCGAAGATGCCCTGCGTGCCTACCAGCGGATCAATATTTCTGCCCTGCAACTGCTGGCTCCGGGCGGCATCCTGGCGACGGGTTCCTGCTCCCAAGCGGTGGAGGAGGCCGAGTTCTATCGCCTACTGCGCTACTGCGCCCGCAAGGCTAATGTGCGGCTGCGGTGGTTGCACCGGGGCTACCATCCTCCGGATCATCCGGTTCTGGAACAAATGCCCGAAACCCATTACCTGAAATTCGCTATTGTTCAAGTCCTCCCGGATGATTTCCTCCCCGGCCGGCCGGGTGGCTGAACCTGCTGACCTTGCTAGGATGTCCTAAGTAAGATGCAATAGACGATAAATAGTCTCAACTCATCCTGTTGCAATCGGCAAATGTTTGCCACAGTAGGCAACTTGAACCTTTTTTGATTCTTTATCGAACTCAAAATGAATTCTCAATCTTCCCATCTTTAAATGCCTGTACATATACTTGGAATCTCCTTGGTTTCGGAATCTTCTAAGGTAACCATATCTGCTCATTGTCATCTCAGATTCTCTTGGGCTGTACGTGACTCCTTTATTTCTGAAAACCTCATCGAGATCAGTTCCCACCTTGCCTTCAAAATACATTTGTCCAACTTCATTCAATATCAAAAGGCTCTTATAGACCCTGTTGGGCAAGTAATCATTGAGTGTGTGAGCAGAGTCTATTGCACAGTCCCATATCTCAAGAGTAAGGCAAGCTTCCTTGGCTGCATTTAATGCATCAGACACTGATGTAAAACCATATGACTCATCCTTGGGTTCATCCAGAAATTCTTCACTATCATTTGAAAGCTGATTAAGTTCCGCTAAGTTTCTCTGAAGAGAGTTGTTATCTTCACGCAGCCCTTCATTCTCTTCAATAATCTCATCAAGAAGTGCTACTGCATTCATTAGATCACTTCGTGCTACAGCTAATTCAGACTCAAGATCATGATTGATAATTTCAAGTTCATTTAAAGACTCTCTTTCGGACTCTAGTGCTTGGATTCGTTGCCTAAAAAAAAACTCCTGCTGTGCATGCGCATCTAGCAGATGACTCGCAAGTTCTCGAAGAGCAGCATGGTTATTCTCTGTGCGGTCACCTTCTTCAACTCCTGTCTGGTCTCCATCATTGATGAGTGCAAGGTGGTCTCGTAGAAGAGTAAGACTTGTCTCAAGCTCAGCCGACTCGACAGACTGGTGTCGCTGCAATTCAGATACTTGACCTTGCAGTTTTTCAATATATACCTCTAGCTCTTGGATTCTATGATCTTTTTCAATCAAGCCCTCTGTTCTGGTTTCTAGTGATCGGGACTTGTCAGTATCTCTGAGCTGGGCCTCAGTTTGACTTACCTGTTCCTTCAGTACAGAAATCTGAACCAAGTAATCCTGTTCTTGGGTGGCCAACTTTTGTGTAACTTCTGCAATGTATCGATTGAGTTCGCCCACTTGCTGATTAGCATTGGCCAGTTGGTGCTCTAAATCCCTTTTCTGTTCCTCATAGCTAAGCTGGGCACTCCTCCAATCAGCTTGCAATGCTCGCAATTCCGCTTTGAGTTCTTCCTTCTCGATTTCGAGTTGGCTAAGGTTCCGTCTGTATTGCTCATGTTGGATGCGATAGTCCCCAACCTGGGCCTGTAACTGGGCAATTACCTCAGATTCTTGACTATCTTGAACGGTAAGAGGACGATGCTGATCAAGTTCCTGAAGCCTGGCGCGGAGTCGTTGATTCTCATTGAGGAGGCTGCCTTTTTCATCAGCAATCTCCTGGATACGGCTGTCTTTTTGGCCCACCCTTCCGTTGAGATTCTCATTTTCTTGCTGTAGGGCTGTGATTCGACGCTGGGCGACTTCCTGGGCAGATCGGGCCTGCTGGAGTTGCTCCTCTAGGGCAGAAATCCGCTGCCGGAAGCGCAAACCGGATAAATCTTCAGCCACCTTAGACCAGGATTCTGCTGCGCTAACCCCTAAGCCCCTGACGCCTACTCTCCCTCTTGCAATCTGTAATTGACGACGAGTGCGGTACAGTGCAAATCCTAGTCCAGCGCAGACCAGTATCAGGAAGAAGGTCATGATTGACACACCTGGAGATCGTTGAGGAGGTTTACAAAACAGACGTCTACCCGAGGAGAATGATCCCCGGCCCGGGCGCGCAGCTCGTTCCAATCCTCTCCGAACAGCACTTGCCACCGGCCACAGATGCTGCGAATGACCAAACGGCCGGCCGCTAGGTTGGCCATTGTGGCGTCTAGTATAGGCCAGTTAGAAAGGGCAATCCAGGGTAGGACTGTAACCTTGTGTGTAGTCCCAGAATGACCAGCGATCCCGTACCTAGCCAAATTAGGAAGCACTTGCGAGTCAGCCTGAGGGCTTGCTCAACCCGGCCGGCCGTGATGGGAACGTCATCGTCCCCCACGTAGGGTTTCACCTTGACTAGGCCGCGATAGGCGTTGATGCCCCCTAGGCGCACCCCCAACACGGCAGCATAGGCAGCTTCACTCCAGCCACTGTTGGGACTGGGGTCGGCCGGCCCATCCCGTCGGGCAATCCGCCAGACCACCCGCGGCCGGCCGGCGATCAGGCCGAGGGTGAGCACTGCGAGGCGACAAGGTAACCAAGTCAGACCATCCTCTAGGCGAGCACTGGCCCAACCCAGGTTGGTGTAGGGCGCTTCCCGGTAGCCGACCATGGAGTCCAAGGTGCTAGCCGCTTTGTACGCCATCGCCAAGGGGACGCTGCCCACCCCGGGGATGACAGCCCCCAGTAGAGCGTAGAACAGAGGTGCTAATACCCCATCCACGCCGTTTTCGCAGACCGTTTCCAGCACTGCCCGGAGGATTTCTGGGGACTCTAGCCCATCCGTATCCCGACCCACGTAGCGACTCAGGGCTTGGCGGGCCTCGGCCAAATCGCCCGCTTGGAGAGGGCGCAAAACCTCGGTGGCTGCCTGCCGCAGACTTCGGCCGGCCCAGCAACTGGCCAACAGAATCACCCCGACACTCTCTCCCAGCACCGGGTTGACCCAGTGGAGCAACACTAAAAACGCCCAACTGCCTAGACCCCAGCCGCTGATCATCCCTACCGCTAGGATGATGCCCAGCCGTCGCTGGGTGGGCGCGCTCGCCGCAGCCGCCAGGGCAAATCGGCTGTACTGAGTGATCATCCAACCCATAACCCGCACCGGATGGGGCCAACCCCAGGGGTCACCCAGCCCGTAATCCAGCAGGGCCGCGGCCCACAATCGGCCGGCCGTGGCCCAAGCTTCAGGGGGAATGGCGAGGATCCAAGGCATCCCGCAGGCCATCCCCGACCAAGTTAAAAGCCAGCACTGCCAAGACAATCAACAGGGCCGGTGGCCAGACCAGCCAGGGCTGGAGAATCAAAATTGAAGCATTGGTGGCCAGGGAAAGCATATTGCCCCAGGATGCATCCGGCTGTTCAATGCCCAGACCAATTAGGCTGAGCACCGACTCGGCGACGATGAAACTAGGCACGGTCAGGGTGGCGGCAATCACCACGTAGGTGGCGGTTTGGGGCAGGACATGTCGCCGCAAAATGGCCAGGGGGCTGGCACCCATCGCCTGGGCGGCCTGGACAAAGGTTTGCTCCTTAATGGACAGCACTTGGCCGCGGATCACCCGAGCCAATCCGGCCCAATTCACCAGGGAGGTGATCAGGACAATCAACAGAAAACGCTGGGGGCTGGTCAACCCCGGTGGCAACACCGCCGCTAACGCCACCAGCAAGTACACACTGGGAATGGTCATCAGGACTTCCACCAGGCGCATCAACAGGCTATCCACCCAGCCCCCCAGGTAGCCGGAAAGACCGCCGAGGAACACACCTAGGGGAAAAGTGATGACAATACCGACTAGACCAATGCTGAGGCTGATCCGACTGCCCAGCAACAGCCGACTCCACTGATCCCGCCCCTGATCATCCGTTCCCAGCAGGTTGAGGTAACCCCGGCCGGCCGTGGTGAACAGATGGCGATCACTGGCAATGCCGGGAATCACGGGTAGATCTTTGATTTCTACCCCCTGGGCTGTCCACACCGGCAGGGGCAAGGAGAGGGCCAGCCAGCGGTAGGCATAGCCGCGGGCCAGGAACTGGATGGCTACTGGATCACTGCGGTCAACGATCAGGGCCTGCTCCCCCGTTTCTAAATTGAGGGGGCCTTGGGTGGTGGGGTAGACATGGGGGCCAAGCCAGCGGCCGGCCGCATCCCGCCAGTAGATCCGGGTCGGAGGGAGCAGAGCACCGTTGACCTGACCAACCAACGGGTCGGAGGGGGACAGGAAATCCGATCCCAGGGCACCCAAATAAAGGATGAACAGCAGCAAGGCACCCCAACGGGCTAAGGTATTTCGGCGTAGACTCGGCCACCAACGCATGATCGAGGCTCCAGGTTTCGGCTCCTATCCTAGGATGCTTGGCCAGTCCCGAACGTCCCCTAGCGGTTGCAATCAGTTGAGCCTAAAGGGCTTAGCGTCTTTCTAGACGAGTTGCTCCTACCTTGTCACTGGGGTAACCACTCACCACTTGTTTTGCTTGAGGCCCGATTTCCAACGCTAGGATCGAATGCGTCGGGAACCGGTCACCCCCATGGCTCAGTGTTGGATGACCTGACGCAGTGGCTCAAGGCTCATGGCTGAGCAAACGCTCTTCCACTGCCCATACCTAAACCCTTGTAGAACGAACGCATAGACTACAGTCAACGCCAGTTCCCTAGCCGGCCGGCCGGAGGGTGATCACCGTAACCTCCGGCGGACAAAAAAGTCGTCCCGGGAAGTAGGTGCCCAGACCGCGGTTAACGTAGAGCCAGTTATCCCCTACGGCGTGTAGCCCTGAAGCCCACTCCCAGTGGTGGGTGACATGATCGCAATTCTGGTTGAAAAGTGGGGACGGAATGCGGCGGCGGATCCCACGGGGAATCTGCTTCAACCAGTCCTTCGTGCGGGCTGGCAAAGGCCCTAACCCCGGAACTACCACCTGGCCACCGTGGGTGTGGCCCGAGACCTGCAAATCGACGCGCCACCGCCGCAGTACCGCTGCACTATCTGGATTGTGGGAGAGCACCAACCGAGGCACCTCCGGCGGCAGATGCTGAACCACGGGCAGTGCCTCCCGAAATGCCGGTGACCAGAAGTCTGCCAGCCCTGCTACTGGCAACCCGCCCCCCAGGGGATAGGCCACCTGGTTCCACAGCACCTGAACACCAGCCTTTTCAAGGGCCTGAGTCACGGTGGTGCGGGAGTGGTCGTAAACCAAGTCGTGATTGCCTAGGACAGCCAGGATACCAGCCCGACTCTGAAGGGTTTTGAGTGGCTCAATCAAGCCGAAGATGGGTTCCGGCTCATCGGTAATGTAATCCCCGGTCAACAGCACCAGATCGGGTTCGGCCGCATTACTGGCTTGGATGGCCTCCCCCAAAAGCTGCTCACTAAGACGCAGGCCGTCGAAGTGGAAATCCGATAGTTGCACCAACCGTAGCCCAGCTAAATCGGGGCTGAGTCCTCGCACCGGCACTGTGACCTGCTCAACCCGTAATGAACCACCCAGGCGGCTATACATGCCCATACCTCCTGCTCCCCACACCACCCCACACTGGGCAGCCACCTTGAGTGTACCCACCCGGCCGGCCAGACACTTGATTCCTGGAGTCTCGCCTAAGCAGGCTGGAAGTAAAAGGCGGCTCCCAGAATGACATAGGTTGCTAAGAGCAGCGTCCCCTCCAGCCAGTTAGAGCGGCCATCCATGCTGATCAAATTGGCTACCGTTACCGCAATCGCCACGGCAACGGCTTCAAATAGGGTGAAATTGAGATCCATCGGTTGCCCGAGCACCAGTCCCGCCAGCACCAGCAGGGGGCCAACCAGCAAGGCAACCAGCAGGCTCGATCCCATGGCGACGGAAATCGACAGATCCATATTGTTCTTCAGGGCAACGGTTACTGCCGTCACATACTCCGCTGCTCCCCCCAGCAGAGGCAGCAGAATCACCCCTGTGAATAGGGGCGTCAGTCCCCAGCGAGCCGTCACTTCCTCCACCACATCCACAAACAACTCCGACTCGTAGGCGACCCCCAGGGTTGCCACCACCAAGACCCCCAACCAGAGGGCAATATTAGGCTTGGTTTCCGGAGCACTGTGTTCGGCGATGCCCACGTCGTAGAGATAGCTATGGGTCTTCAGGGAAAACACCAGCGTGAGGCCGTAGACCAGAATCAGAACCCCCGCTACAAGAACTGAGAGATGCTCCACTCGCGCTTGGGCCAGGTTGGGGGTCGTGCTGGCGAGCAGGGTCGGCAACAGAATCGCCACCACCGCCAAGACTAGGGATGGCCCATTCACCTGGGGAACGATGGTTTTGAAGGTTTGCTCTCGGTAGCGCACGCCACCCAGAAACATAGCTAGCCCCAACACCAACAGGAGGTTGGCCAGAATCGAGCCTGTGATACTGGCCTTGACAATATCCACCAGCCCCGCCCGTAGGGCCACAAGGGCAATGATTAACTCGGTGGCGTTGCCAAATAGGGCGTTGAGGAGTCCCCCGACCGTGGGGCCAGTGACCACCGCAATCTCCTCGGTGGCGGTGCTCAGCCAGATCGCCAGGGGCACAATACTCAGGGCCGAAGTGGCGAAAACCGTAAGTTCGCCCCAGCCGGCTGTGTGGGCTGCCACAGACAGGGGGAGGAAGACAAGCAGACCAAGGGAAACCGTCAGCTTAGGGGTCAGTTTCATGGGGAGATCCGGTAGCTGATTCTGGGAACAGGCTCACAAAACATGGGTTAAGGAGATGGGATCAGGCCCCTGCCGCCAGTTGCTCACCATACTGACTGACGGAGCACACCTGCCACCCCCCCATCCCGTCCAATTCAAGCACCTGGTCGTGGTAGGCCAGCAGGGTGTTGCGGTGTCCGACGCTGACGTAAACGATCCCCAATTGCTGGAGTAAGCCGTAGAGATGGCGTTCGTTGGCGACATCTAGGGCACTGCTAGCTTCGTCCAGGATGGCGTAGCGGGGTTGGGTGAGCAGGACGCGGGCAAAGGCCAGGCGCTGCTGTTCTCCGAGGGAAAGGACTCGCGACCAGTCCTCCACCGCCGAAAGATCGGGGTAGCGCACGAGAAGGGTTTGTAAATTGACCTGATTCAGGATTTCTTTGAGCTCAGGGTCGGCTTGCGAAGTTTGATTCTGGGGGTAGAGCAACTGATCCCGGAGGGTGCCCAGAGTCATGTAGGGTTTCTGAGGCAGGAACAGGGTTTGGTCGATTTCGGGGCGGACGATGGTGCCAGTACCCCGTGTCCACAAGCCAGCAATGGCCCGCAACAGGGAACTCTTGCCACTGCCGCTCGCGCCGACGATCACCAACCGCTCACCGCGCCCCAAGGCCAGGGACAGATCCTCCACCAGGGTGCGCTCCTGATTGGGGGTCACCAAGGTGAGGTGTTCAAGGGCAATGCGGCCATCTACTTGGGTGGTGATTTGGGGGCCGGCCGGCCGGCCGTCTTGGAGCACCTCACTGAACGCGCCCAGCCGTTCCACGCCCGCAGCGAAGCTGGAAATACTTTGGATTTGATTAGCCACCAGAGAGAGGGCACCCAGAACCTGGGAAAAGGCGATGTAGGCTTGGGTAATGGTTCCCAGATCGGTTTTGCCGGCGAAATAGAGGGGGGCCACGATCACGTAGGGCACAATTCGAGTGAAGTAGTTGTAGCCGTACTGGAACAAGTCAATTAGGGCCTGCCAGATAATCAAGAGATCGAAGTTGCGGAGAGCCTGGCGAAAGCGCTCCAAGATATGGCGAATTTCCTGGGGTTCCCCCCGATAGAACGCAATCGACTCGGCGTTGTCCCGTACATGCACCATGCTGTAGCGAAAGTTGGCCTCCAAGCGCAACTGATTAAAGTTGATTGAAATCAGCCGCCGGCCGGCTAGGACAGCCAATCCTGTACCGAGGGTTGCATAGACGAGGAGACCCACTGTCAGGGCCTTGGAAATACTATACAGGATTGCTGTGAAGGAAATCAGGGTCAGAATGGAGTCCAGGACATCCAACAGAAAGGACAGGGTCGTCGCCGTGAAAGACTTCACATCTTCGGTAATCCGCTGATCTGGATTGTCAATGGCAGTCGTATCGGCGTTGGAGTTGAGGGTGTAATAGGAACGCTCCTGAAAGTAGCGACCGACCAGTTTATGGGTCAGCCATTCTCGCCAGAGCAGCCCTAATTTCAGCCGCACGTAGCGGTAGAGAACCAGGATTGGAATGGCAGCGACGATTAACCCCCCATAGATAAACAAAAACCGCCAGAAGGTGGGTTCCTGGCGCTCATTGAGGGCAGTGTCAATAAACCGGAAAATAAAACTAATGGAGACATTGGCCCCATTCACGGCAAAGGAGAGGAACAGGAGAAGTCCCAACAGCCCCCACTGAAGCCACCGTTGTTGCAATTGCCGCCGCACGAGCCAGAACAGGATACCGCCTACGGCTAGGCCGGCCGTAGCGAGGGGCAGTGCCGGTGAAGCCAGCAGTCCGTCTACCTGTTTGACTAATCCGGCAGCTACCTTGGCGAAAAAGTCAGGGAAAAGGGCCTTGCCCAACAGGGTGCCGCCAGTCGCCGCAAAGAAGGCCAGGCAGATCACCATCACCAACTGCACCACCAGCAACCCGAAAAACACCCAGACACTGGCGGCCGGCCCGGTGGGGTAGAAGTAGGGCTGGGCAATGGTGATGAAGCGCTGCCACAATTCCCGATTGAAGTTAAAGCGTGGCGCGGGGGGCAGGGCTGGTGCAGAATCGACTGGAGTCATGGTGGCCCGGAAACGACGATGGACGCTCCCAGATAGTAGCGCAGCGGCTATCTCAGGCTTCTGGTTCTAGCAGATTGGCCATCAGACTATGGAGACTGCGGCGGTAGATGTAGGGCCAGCCCCCCTGGGTTTCGATGTCCTGGAGCAGGGCGTAGAGGTCGTGGCGGGTGGTAGGCAGAGTGTCAGCAAAGGGGCCTTCCTGAATGGCCCGGTGTAACTGTTCCAACAGGCGTAGGAGATGAAGCAGGCGCAGCGAATCCCCTTGGCGCTTGGCAAGCGCCACCTGCACCGCTGCGGCAATGGCGTCCAAATCGGGGTCGAGCGGGGCAGGCGATTCTAGGGTCATAGTACCCGGAACAGACTGGGGACAGACTGGAGGGCGGCAAGGGCACGAATGTCCTCTAGGGCAGCCTGAAGTTGACCGTGGTTGACCTCGTGGGTGATCACCACGATCTCCGCCAACCCCTCCTGATGTCCTATTTGTACGATGGATTCCAGGCTAACGGCGTGCCGGCCGAAACAGGTGCCTAACTGGCCAATCACGCCAGGCTGGTCTTGGCTGAGGAGCCGCACATAAAAACGACTAGCAATCTGGGCCAGGGGAAGAGTTTCGGCAAAGCCCTCATGGTTGCAACTGAGCAGGGGATGGAAGCCCAAGCCGGCCTCTAGGGCTGCGGCCGCTGTGAGAATGTCCCCCACCACGGCACTGGCCGTTGGCCCGGCCCCGGCCCCCGGTCCCTCTAACATGACTTCGCCCAGAGGATCGCCCCCTACCAGAATGGCGTTGTTGACCCCGTTGACACTGGCTAGGGGATGAGCTTGGGGCACCAGGGTGGGATGCACGCGGATATCCAGGCCGGCCGGCCGCTGGTAGGCCAAGGCGAGAAGCTTAATCACGTATCCTAGGCGTTCGGCGTAGGCGATGTCTGTGGCGGTGACGGCCCGAATGCCCTCACAGACGACAGATTCCCGCTTCACCCGCTCCCCGAAGGCCAGAGACGCCAGGATGGCGATCTTGTCCGCCGCATCCCAACCATCCACATCGGCCGTGGGGTCGGCTTCGGCGTAGCCCAATCGCTGGGCATCCTGGAGCACCGCTGCGAAGTCGGCACCCTCTTGGGCCATGCGGGTAAGGATATAGTTGGTCGTGCCGTTGACGATCCCCATCACCGTGTGAAGGCGATTGGCCCCCAGGGCTTGCTTCAGGGGCTGAACGATCGGGATGCCTCCGCCCACCGCCCCCTCCATCAGGACGTAGCGGCCGGCCGCCGTGGCTGCGGTGAAGATCTCGGCCCCGTGGTGGGCAATCACGGCTTTGTTGGCAGTGACCACATGCTTTCCGTGTTGCAGCGCTGCCAGGATCAAGGTGCGGGCTGGTTCCAGTCCCCCCAGCAGTTCCACCACAATGTGAATCTCCGGGTCAGTGGCGATGGACTCCAGGTGAGTCGTGAGAACACCGGGTTCCAGAGATAGATGGCGCGGCTTGTGCAGGTGACGCACCCCCACGGCCCGTAAATGCAGTTTCTCTAGGAGAGGATGGCGGCCGGCCGGATCACCGAGAATCGCGGCGGTACCCGCCCCCACCGTACCCAACCCCAGAAGGCCAACCTGCCATATCATCAGTGATCCTGCCGACCCCGGACTGGCACCAGTATAGCCGGCCGGCCGGCCCTAGCGGGGTTTTAGTCGGGGGGATGGGCCTCAAAAAACCGGCAGCCCTGACACGGCCCCGCTGGATTGACCGCACAGCGCAGCAACTCCGAACAGGCATTGAAGCGACAGGCGGCATCCCCGATCACCCAACGGTTTTGCACCCAAGATTTTTCCTGGAGATGGGGCGCTGACTGGACATGTAACGCCACGCGCTGCAACCGGTATCGGCCGGCCCGGAACTGGTAATAGTGATGGCGTTCCAGCACCAGGTAGGATTGCTGGCCTAGGTCAACGCGCCCCCCCGGTTGGGGCAACCGTTCCAAATAGACATGCCCCAAAACTTCTTGAGAAGACGACAGCAGCACTTCCGCTGGCAGGAGGTTAGCATCCATAGGGGCAGCCCCAGACCGCCAAAGTTCCCCCCATTGTAGAAGGGCAAAAAAGAGCCAGCCTTGGCAAATGCCGGCCGGCCTCACCGAACGTGTTATTTCTCTAGAAGAGGAAATCCGGCGACCGACGCGCCCACGACTACCACCCGGTTCCTAGTTGCCCAGAGGACAGGGGGCAGCACCGGCCAGAAAACTCTTCTCCCTTCATCTTAGGTAACATTGGATACGTCCCGCTCATACATAAAACTTTACATTTTAAGTGTTGCCTAGTTATAAGTTCCTGTTATGTGTACGGGGCCGGTGCGTTGACCCTGGCCCCCCGTCACCCCTAGACTGGGCCAGGCCAGCGGTCTGGAGGTGATGTGTCCCCGTCAAAGTCCAATCGTTCTCTGGCCCAGATTGCCGTCCTTGTGGCGGTGGCCACCCTATTCAGCAAGGTTTCGGGCCTGCTGCGGCAACAGGTCTTAGCTGCTGTCTTTGGCGTGGGGCCGGCCGTAGATGCCTACAGCTATGCCTACGTGGTTCCCGGCTTTTTGCTGATTCTGTTGGGCGGGATTAACGGGCCATTCCACAGTGCTATCGTCAGCGTCCTAGCCAAGCGCCAAGCTAAGGATGCGGCCGAGGTCGTGGAAACCATTACCACCCTAGTGACGGTCGTGTTTGTTGCCGTCACCCTGCTGTTGATTGGGTTCGCCGATCCCCTGATCCACTTCGTCGCTCCAGGATTGGGCAGTACTCCCCAGGGAGCAGAAGTTCACCGGATTGCTGTCGATCAACTGCGGATCATGGCTCCAATGGCCGTGTTCGCCGGATTGATTGGCATTGGTTTTGGGGTGTTGAATGCCACGGATCAGTATTGGTTGCCGTCCATCAGTCCAATTATTTCCAGCCTGACGGTGCTGATGGGGATTGGCGGTTTGGCGATCAGCCTGGGGCCGGCCGTCTTGGAGCCTGCCTATGTTGTTCTAGGGGGGCAAGTCCTGGCCTGGAGCACCTTGGCGGGGGCTGTTGGTCAGTGGTTGATCCAGTTGCCGGCCCAAGCGTCCGTGGGTCTGGGGCGACTGCGGCTGCGCTGGGCTTGGGGAGATCCAGGGGTGCAAGATGTGGTGCGGTTGCTGATTCCAGCCACCCTCTCCTCCGGGATGCTTCACATCAATGTCTATGTAGACTTGTTCTTCGCTTCGTATATTCCCCAGGCGGCGGCAGCCCTCGGCTATGCCCAACTGCTGATCCAGGCCCCCCTCGGCATCCTCTCCAACATGATTTTGGTGCCGTTCCTGCCTGTGTTTGCCCGCTTAGCGGCCCCAGAGCACTGGCCGGAGTTGCGCCAGCGGATTCGCCAGAGTTTGGTCTATGTGGCCCTGGTGATGCTGCCCTTAGGCACCCTGACCTGCACCCTGGGGTTGCCCATAGTCCGCCTCATCTATGAACGCTATGCTTTTGACCGCCAGGCTTCGCTGCTGGTGGCGGAAGTGCTAGCGGCCTACGGGGTGGGGATGTTTGTGTACCTGGCGAGGGATGTGCTGGTGCGGGTTTTCTATGCCTTAGGGGATGGGCAAACCCCCTTTCGGGTGAGCATGGTTGGGATTGGGTTGAATGCTTTGGGGGATGCCCTGCTGGTAGGGCCATTGGGAGCAGGGGGGATCGCTCTGGCGACGGCGGCTGTCAATGCGGTGGCTCTGCTGCTATTGCTGGTTATCCTGGAACGGCGGATTGGCGGGCTGCCCTGGCAGGCGTGGGGGCAGGTGATTGCGGTGCTGACTGGGATCAGTGCCGTGGCTGGGGTGGTGAGTTGGGGGGTTTGGGCAGCCTTGCCTGTGTCCCTGACGCACTCCTTTGTCGGGCTGACCCTCGGATTATCCCTGGCCAGTGCGGCCGGCCTGGGAGTATTTAGCGGGGGCGTCATGACCCTAAAACTCCCTGAGGCTCAGGAATTGGTGGGCTTAGTCACCCGTCGGCTACGACGCTAGGGGGTCTCTACCGAGAGTCGCTATCCAGTATGTCCCTAACATTATCAATAGGCACCAAGGAAGGGTTGCTGTCCCCTGGAAGTTGCGCTCTCCCCAGTTGCTAGCGCTGGGATGGATGGGGTGGGCCAAGATACGGAAACTCTTGGAGAGTGTCGGTGTGAGGACTCAGGCCAGTGGGGGGAATATCGCCTTTGGAAAGGAAGGCAAGGCGGTAATTGATCACATCGTCAGTGAACACTCGACCATTGGGATATTGGGCAGGTTTTGTCGGATCAAAGCACAGCATGTCGGGCAGAATACGGTCGGTTGCGATGGCCGTTAGCGCTTCTTCTCGAGTGTAGCCACCTGTGTGCCCCATCAAGTGAACAAACTGATCAGTCCAACGGTTGAGATCATTGACCGGCTCACTGGCGTTGTATTCCAATTTGGTTTCGTCAGTATTGAGAAAGCTGCTGACACTGGGGTGGCCGGCGCGATCGACATGAACAAGATGGCCATCCTGGCGCACACTGCATCGTCCCCAGATTCGGATTTCCGAGTGTGCGCCCAGCTCGCTGGTTGGCATCTCAATCACCATCGAAAATACATTGGCTTCCGTATTAGAATCGACGCCAGTCCAGGGAGATTGTCCGCCCAGATGGGGCGCAGTAAAGTTTCGACCACCTGAGGTATCAAACAGATTCTTGATGCCGTCAAAGTCAAAAAAGAAAGCATCGCTGCGCGCACCGGCAAAGAAGGTATAGACACCCGCTTTGACAATGTTGGGTTCAGTTCCAAAAGAAACCTCAGCATCGGCGATAATTTTGGTTCCAACGGCCTCTGCTGAGTGGCATTCCGCTCCCTTTGCAAGAAAGACACTGACGGTCTGCCTACCATTTTGCGGCGGTGAAAACACACAACTAATTGCAATATCAGTCAGGCAGTCACCGTCGTTATCAATGTTGAGGCGATAAATTGCATCAGGGTGGAGGGCGTCGGCTGTCGGATTGGCATTGAGAATGATCACTATTCGAGACGGGT
>JACYLR010000077.1 GCA_015272465.1 Gloeomargaritaceae cyanobacterium C42_A2020_066 | reverse complement strand
AGCAGGTCTCGACCCGGCCGGCCTGAAGCAACAGGTAGATGCCTACGCCCGCCGCCAACCTCAAGTCGCCACCCAAGCGGGGCAGTTGTATTTGGGTCGGTTTCTAGACACCCTGCTCGACCGGGCAGAAGCGGCCCGATCCAGTTGGACAGACGAGTTTATTTCCGTTGAGCACCTGTTCCTCGGACTGGGGGAAGATGAGCGGCTCGGCCGGCGCATTTTCCAGGCCCTAGGCTTGACCCCCGACAAGCTGACCACTGCCATCAAAACCATTCGCGGCAACCAACGGGTGATCGACGCCAACCCGGAGTCCAACTACCAGGCCCTCGAACGCTACGGGCGCGATCTAACTGAACAGGCCCGCGCCGGGAAGCTCGACCCGGTAATTGGGCGAGACGAGGAGATTCGGCGGGTTATTCAGGTACTCTCCCGCCGCAGCAAGAACAATCCTGTCCTCATCGGGGAACCCGGCGTGGGCAAAACCGCCATCGCTGAGGGCCTCGCCCAGCGGATCATCAATGGTGATGTGCCCGAATCCCTCAAGGGGCGGCAACTGATTTCCCTCGACTTGGGGAGTTTAGTGGCCGGTGCCCGCTACCGTGGGGATTTTGAAAAGCGCCTCCAGGCTGTGCTGCGGGAGGTCACCCAGGCGGAAGGCCACGTCATCCTTTTCATTGACGAACTCCATACAGTGGTCGGGGCCGGCGCTACCCAGGGCACCATGGATGCGGGCAATTTGCTCAAACCGATGTTGGCGCGGGGAGAGTTGCGGTGCATTGGGGCAACCACCCTCGATGAGTACCGCAAGCATATTGAGAAGGATGCGGCGCTGGAACGCCGGTTTCAGCCGATCCGGGTGGAGGAGCCCAGCATTGAGGACACGGTTTCGATTTTGCGGGGTCTCAAGGAGCGCTACGAAGTCCACCACGGGGTCAAGATCCTGGACGCTGCGTTAGTGGCAGCAGCGCGCCTCTCCAGTCGCTACCTGCCGGATCGCTTTCTGCCGGATAAGGCCATCGACTTGATTGACGAGGCGGCGGCCAAACTCAAAATGGAAATCACCTCTAAGCCGGAGGAGCTAGAGACTCTGGATCGCCGCCTGATGCAATTGGAGATGGAGCAACTCTCCCTAGTTCAGGAGAACGATCGCACCAGTCAAGAACGATTGGCCCGCATTGCCCAGGAAATTGAGCAGCTCAAGCAACAACAGTTTGCCCTGAGTGGTCAATGGCAGGGGGAAAAACAGGTGCTTGATGAGATCAAAACACTCAAGGAGGAAGAGGAACAACTACGGGTACAGATTGAGCAGGCTGAGCGGGACTACGACTTAAATCGGGCAGCCCAGTTGAAGTACGGACGTCTGGAAACCCTGCACCAGGAACTGGAAACTAAAGAGGCGACCTTGCTAGCGATTCAGGCGCGGGGAGCCACCCTGCTGCGGGAGCAGGTCAACGAGGAGGATGTGGCTGAAATTGTCGCCAAGTGGACAGGGATTCCGGTGCGTCGTCTATTGGAGTCGGAGCGCGCCAAGCTCCTGCACCTGGAGTCCTATCTCCACCAGCGGGTGGTCGGGCAAGCGCCTGCTGTCAAGGCGGTGGCTGCGGCCATTCGACGAGCCAGGGCCGGCCTCAAGAATCCCCACCGGCCAATTGGGTCGTTTATGTTTCTGGGGCCGACGGGTGTGGGGAAAACGGAACTGGCGCGGGCCATTGCTGAGTGTTTGTTTGACAGTGAGTCGGCCTTGGTACGACTGGATATGTCCGAGTATATGGAGAAGCACACCATCTCCCGGTTATTGGGTGCACCGCCGGGTTACGTGGGCTACGAGGAGGGGGGCCAACTGTCGGAGGCCGTGCGGCGGCGGCCCTATGCCGTAGTTCTCCTAGACGAGATTGAAAAGGCCCATCCCGATGTTTTTAATGTGCTGCTCCAGGTTCTTGATGAGGGTCGCGTCACCGATGCCCAGGGCCGGCCGGTGGATTTCCGCAATACGATCATTGTGATGACGAGCAATGTGGGCAGTGATGTCATCCTGGAGGCGGCTGGGGATGTTGATCACCCCGAAGTGTTGGAAGTCCAGGTGCGCCAGCAACTCCTCGCTCAATTCCGGCCCGAGTTTCTCAATCGAGTGGATGAGCTCATTATTTTCCATAGTTTGGATCGGGAACACCTGCGGGGCATCATTGGCCTCCAACTGCAACAGCTGGAGGGCTTGTTGGCTGAACAGCGCTTGGCACTGGATATTACGCCTGCAGCTCAGGATCACTTAATTACGGTGGGGTATGACCCAGCCTACGGGGCGCGACCGTTAAAACGGGCGATCCAGCGGGAGGTGGAAAATGCCCTAGCCAACTTGATCCTGGCGAATCACTACGAGCCGGGGGATCGGGTGGTCATTGAGTTTGACGGCCAAGCCTTGACCTTTGGACGCAGCACCCCCACCCCGGAGCGGCTCCTGGCTGCGGCTGAATGCTCCTAGGCTACGGCTGGTCAGATTGGGGTGGTTGCGGTGGTGACACAGCACGATAGGTTGCTTGGAGCAGGCCCGTACTAAAGGTTTGTACTGAATTGGGCACTAGCTGCCACCCCAGTGGATCGGACAGCCGGCCGGCCGCCAAGGGTATGCCGACCCCGAGTAAGAGGGGATGAATCGAGAGGATGATCTCATCAATCAGGCCGTGCTCCAGGCAGAGGTGGATCAACTGCCCGCCACCCACCAGCCAGATGGTCTGACCGGGGGCCTGTTTGAGGGTGCGAATCCAGTCCACCCAGCCTTCGTGGATGAAGGTGACGTGGGGGTCGATTCGCCCCACCAGTTGGCTGGAAAAGACGTAGGCCGGCCGGCCGGGGTAGGGGTAGTCCCCCAATTTAAGAATCTGCTCGTAGGTGTGGCGGCCCATCAGCAGAGTGTCAACCGTGGCATAAAAGGCCGCGTAGCCGTAGTCCTGATCCGTGAACAGCCAGTCAATTTCACCGTTGGGGCCGGCAATGAACCCATCAAGACTGGTGGCAATAAACAGACGCAGGGTGCGCATCATCCCTCAAGGATGCCAGCCGTACTGATCCAGGTCAATGCGGCCGGCCGCATCGAACACCACCCCTTCGGCCCGCAAAAGGGCGACCTGTAGGTCATCGTACCCCTGACGGTGGGGCGAATAGGACACCTGCCCCTGGGCATTGATCACCCGCTGCCAGGGAATAGCCGTTCCCGTGCCTTGGAGCCGAAACAGGGCATAGCCCACTTGCCGTGCGTAGCCGGGATAGCCCGCCCAGCGCGCCACCTGGCCGTAGGTGACGACCCGACCGCAGGGCACCTGGGCCACAACGGCATAGAATCGCTCGTACAGCGGCGCCGTGGCCAGAGCCTCTGCTCCAGGGCCGGGCATCAGGGCTCAATGGTTTTTGCTGCCGCCACTGCCCGCGCCGCCACCTCCGGGGGCAATGGAACGTAGCCCAACTCCGGCCCTAGGGTTTGTCCCTCCGTCAGTGCCCATTGCAGCATCTCCCGCAGGGCCTTGGCCTTGTCCGGTTGCTCATAGCGCTGGTAGGCCAGAATCCAACTGTAGGTCACAACCGGGTAAACATCGGCACCGTCGGGATCGGGCACGGATCCCGCCAGGGTTTCACTGAGTTGGATTGTGGCGAGGCCCTTGGCCGTGGCTGCGGGTGTCGGCTGGACAAATTGCCCGGCCCGATTCTGCAAAGCGGCGGTGGCCAGGTTGAGTTGCTTGGCAAAGGCATACTCCACATAGCCAATACTGCCCGGTTCCTGCTGGATTTGGGCACTGATCCCGGCGTTATCCTTGATGCCCACCCCGGCCGGCCACTGCACCGTCAAACCTGTGCCGACTTGGGTTTGCCACGCCGGACTAATGGCACTCAGATGGGCCGTAAACACCTGGGTGGTGCCGCTGCCATCTGAGCGATGCACCAAGGTTATGGGCAGGTTGGGCAGGGTACGATCCGGGTTGAGGGCAGTGATTTTCGGGTCATTCCAGCGGGTGATCTTCCCCAAGAAGATGTCGGGTAGCACCCGCCGATCCAGTTTGAGGCCAGGGCCAATGTCTGGCAGGTTATAGACCACGGCAACACTGCCTGCGGTGGCAGGAATCAACACAAGGCCGCGGGGAACCTTGGCGATAAAGTCGGCGGTGGGGGCCACATCGCTGCCGCCAAAATCGACGGTTTCGTTGGCCACCTGTTGCAGACCGGCTGCACTGCCAATGGGCTGGTAGCTGATCTCGATGTTGGGCCGCTGGCGGCGGTAGTCCTCAAACCAGCGCAGGTAGATGAACGAGGGAAAGGTGGCACCGGCACCGTAGAGTTGCACCGAGGGGCCGGTTGGGGATGCGGGGGCAATCGGTGTTTCGGTGACTGACTGGGGCGTGCGGGGCTGGCAGGCGACTAAGGCCAAGGGCAAGGCCAAAAGCACCAGGGGATACAGGCGAGGCAGGGTGGGCACAAGCACGGGGTGTGGCAGGCTAGGAGCATCCTACCGGTTTGGGGTAAACGGCAGGTAAACAAAACGTCGTTGGCGAGGCTGAATCGACTTGGCGTAGGTGTATGCCGGGGCAGACTGGGGGCATCCGTTGTTATCCCTGGGTTTCAAATCCCTTGGATTGGAGGGGGGACAGCAAGCGGCCGAGGAGTTGCATTTGCTCGCGCATACTCACCTGGCTGTTTCCCATGAGCCGGGCCAGGAACACCCCATCAATGTGGCTGGTGACAAAGCTGACGAGGTGGGGATCGGTGATGCCGAGTAGATCGGTGACAGCCTGCCGGTAGGTGTTGTGAACCCGCCGCCAGAAGGGACTCTGGAAGCGCTCTTCGGTGCTCTGGTACTGGCAGTAGTCCACCAGGATGGCCAGGTTTTTGGTACAAAAATCCTCTTGGCGTCCCAGAAATTCCCCCAGGAGGGTGAAGCGCTCCTCTACGGTTTCGGCCCCGACGAGGGCCTTGGCGGCCTGCAACACATCCCGTTGGACGAGATCCTCCACCAACTGCTCGAACAGGGCTGCTTTGCTGGGGAAGTAGTGGTAAAGCGTGCCCATGGAGATGCCCAACTCTTGGCAAAGCTCACGGGTCGTCAGGGCACTGTACCCTTTGCGGGCAAAGAGGTCGAAACAGCGACCCAGCAGTTCTCGCCGCACTTGGATGGGATCGACAATTCTAGGCAATGAACCGTGAACCTCCTTGATGTCGAGCGCTTGCTCACCATGCAGTATAATCCTGCTGAGAATATTAAGACTTTTGGAGTGAAATGCCCGTGACGGCCTCAATAATTCTGGATTCCGACCGGTTGGCGGCGGGCTTGGCGGCCGGCCGAGACTACCTCTTGGGGCAACAACGGGCTGGAGGGTATTGGTGGGCACCCCTGGAATCGAACGTAACAATGACGGCGGAATGGGTTCTGCTGCACAAGATTTGGGGCACGGCGGCCGGCCGGCCGCTGGCCAAGGTGGAGACCTATCTGGTCAACCAGCAGCGGGAGCATGGGGGCTGGGAACTCTATGCCGGAGATGGGGGCGACCTCAATTGCACCGTGGAAGCCTACATGGCTCTGAAACTGCTGGGCCGGCCGGCCGCAGACTCGGTGATGGTGCGGGCACGGGACTTTGTGCTGAGTCGAGGGGGGGTGACCCGCACTCGGATCTTCACCAAGCTCAACCTGGCCCTCATCGGTTGCTATAGCTGGCAGGGGTTGCCGTCGTTGCCCCCTTGGATCATGCTGTTGCCCGAATGGGGGCCGTTCAGCATCTACGACATGTCCAGTTGGGCGCGCAGCAGTACAGTGCCCCTGCTGGTGGTGTTTGACAAAAAGCCGGTGTATGCGGTGCACCCGGCGATTACCCTTGACGAACTCTACGTCGAAGCCCCCGGGGCCGTGCGCTACGAGTTGGCGCGCCAAGGCGACTGGCGAGACCTGTTCATTGGCCTGGATCAGGTGTTCAAATGGGCGGAGCGCCTCAACTGGGTACCCCTGCGGGAGGAGGGCCTGCGGGCCGCGGAGCGCTGGGTGATCGAACGCCAAGAGGCCACCGGCGACTGGGGGGGCATTCAACCGGCGATGGTCAACAGTCTGTTGGCGTTGCGCTGTCTGGGCTACGACCGCCATGACCCGGAGGTGGTGCGGGGCTTCGCGGCCATCGATCACTTTTGTCTGGAAACGGACACGGAATACCAGTTGCAAGCCTGTGTGTCACCGGTGTGGGATACGGGCTTGGCGGTGCGGGCACTGGTAGATGCGGGCCTGAATCCGGATCATCCCGCCTTGGTGGCGGCCGGCCGCTGGCTGCTGGAGAAGCAAATCCTGGCCTATGGGGATTGGGCTATCAAGAATAGGGCCGGCCGGCCGGGGGCCTGGGCCTTTGAGTTTGAGAATCGCTTCTACCCGGATGTGGATGACACGGCTGTGGTCGTCATGGCCCTAGCGGCGATCCAGATGCCTGCGGCGGAGGAACCCCAAAAACGCCGGGCGATGCAGCGGGCCGCCGACTGGATTGCCACGATGCAGTGCCGGCCGGGGGGCTGGGCTGCTTTTGATGTGGACAACGACCAAGACTGGCTGAACCAGGTGCCCTACGGTGACCTGAAGGCGATGATCGACCCCAACACGGCGGATGTGACGGCGCGGGTGTTGGAAATGGTGGGACGGGTGCCCCTGGGCTTCTCGGCCGGCCGGGTGCAGCGGGCGGTGGACTACGTGCTGAAGGAACAGGAGCCGGAGGGCTGTTGGTTTGGCCGCTGGGGGGTGAACTACATCTATGGCACCAGCGGGGTGTTGAGTGCGCTGGCCCTGATGGCTCCCCAGGAGCGGCCGGCCCTAGAGCGGGGGGCACGCTGGCTGGTGGCGGTGCAGAATGCCGATGGGGGCTGGGGCGAGACCTGTCGCAGCTACGATGTGCCCAGTCTCAAGGGGCAAGGCCCCAGTACGCCCTCCCAAACCGCCTGGGCAATTCTGGGTCTGCTGGCAGCGGGCGATGCCCTGGGGATTTACGAAAGCCAGGCCCTGGGGCGGGGGATTGACTACTTGCTCTCCACGCAGCAGGCCGACGGTCACTGGGACGAGGACTGGTACACGGGCACAGGATTTCCCAGTCATTTCTATCTGCGCTACCACCTCTACCGCCAGGTGTTTCCTCTGATGGCCCTGGGGCGCTACCAGCAATGGCGGGGGCGCACCACCGGCGGCCGGCCGATGAGTCTGCCCAGTTTGCGGCCGGCCGAGGTTGTGACCTTGGGATGACCTAGGGCCGGCCGAGCAGGTGTGTGCGGCAGAGTTGAGCAAGCTGGAGGTGGCTATCCCGTACCGCCAAGGTCTGGGCCTGGGCCGCCATGTGGGCCAACTCGGCCGGCCGTTGCATCAAATCCAGCACCGTCTGCTGGAGAGCCACAGCCGTTAACCCCGCCTGGGGCAGCATCAGGGCTGCGTCAGCGGCCACAAACGCCTGGGCGTTCATCGTTTGATGGTCATCCGCCGCCGCTGGATAGGGAATCAGGACGGCCGGCTTACCCAGCACGGCCAGTTCCGTCAGAGTCCCAGCCCCCGCCCGGCCAATCACCACATCCGCTCGCGCCATCAAGGCTGCCATCTCCCCAAAAAACGGCTGCTCTAGGTACTGGGGCGTTACCACTGTCCCCACTTCCGGGTCGTTGTCGCCGGTTTGGTGCACCACCCAGAAGCCGGCGGCCGTCCATTGGGGTACGCACTGACGCACCAGACGGTTCACGGCTACCGCGCCTTGGCTCCCCCCTGTCACCAGGATCATCCTCGCCTGGGACGGCAGGGTCACCTCCCGTAAGGCGGGTGGCGAAAGAAAGTCGGGGCGCACGGGTGTACCTGTCCAAGTCACACGACTGCGGGGCAACCGGCCGGCCGCACGGGCAAAGCCTACTGCCACCTGGTTGCACCACGGCCCCAGCCAGCGGGTCACCTTGCCCGGCAGGGCATTGGAGTCGTGGATCAGCACCGGCAGTCCCAGGGACCGCGCCGCCAGAATCGCGGGCGCAGCAATGTAGCCCCCAGTGGTGAACACGCCCCAAATGCCCTGGGTTTGCAGCAACCGCCGCACCTGGATCACGGCTCGAACCAGGTCAATCCCCACGCCTAGGCTGGAAAGTCCCAGGGGCCGGCTCAAGCCCCGTAGGCGCACGGTGTGCAGGGGATAGGTCTGGGGCACCAGTTGGGTTTCCAGGCGGTCGGGCACCCCCAACCAGGTGATCGCCACCTCCGGCAGGGCTTCTGCCACCGCCAGGGCCGGGAACAGATGCCCACCAGTGCCACTGGCGGCTAGCAACAGCCGGGGCCGGCCGGCCGAATCAGTAGAATGGGTCAGCGGGTCAACCCGCGGCGTCACAGTCATAGGGGTAAGGTACGGGCCAATGCGTTCATTGTTTCATGGGGCGCTGGGGATCATGCTGCTGGGGGCTGCCCCGGCTGCCCTAGCCCAGGGTACTCCTCCGGCACCCCTGACCCGTTTTGTCAGCGAGTTTGAGGGGGCTGCCAATCGCCGGGATGTGAAGGCTGTCCTTGCCCTCTATGCGCCGGAGTTTCGCCACCGGGATGGCTACGACCGCCAGAGCTTGGGCACCTATCTGGAACAACTCTGGACCCGCTTCCCCAACCTGACCAGCCGCACGGAAGTCCTCAGTTGGCAACCCCAGGGCAACGGCTGGAGTGTCGAGACCCGCACCACCCTCCAAGGCACCGAAACCCTCCAAGACCGGCCCTTTACCCTGAAGGCCACCCTCCGCTCTCGCCAGTACCTGGAGCAGGGTCGCATTCTTCGCCAAGAAACCCTGGCGGAGGAGAGCCAACTCTCGGCCGGCCGTCAGCCCCCTGCGGTCACGGTGCAATTACCGCCTACCGTGCGCGTCGGCCAACCCTTTGCCTTCGATGTCATTCTTCAGGAACCCCTGCGAGGGGAGCAGGCCCTGGGTAGCGCCCAAGTCGAACCCGTCAAACCGGCCCAGTATTTTCGCCCCACGCCCCTCAACCTAGAGGTTTTGCCCTCTGGGGGACTGTTCAAGGTGGGCAAGGCACCGGCACTGCCCCAGGATCAGTGGTTGTCGGCCTTGGTCGTGCGAGGAGAAGGCATGATCCTGGTGAGTCGGCGGCTGGTGGTGCGGCCCTAATGGGTGAGTCAGGCTCCCTGGGCACCCTCCTAGGGTTGTTTTTAGAACCCACGGAGCAGGGCATCCGCCTGCACATCCCTCCCGCACAGACGGGCCTCGATTGGTCAGTGCTTTGGCCCTTGGTGGAGCAATGCCTACAATGGACAACCCCCTGGTGGCCTCCAGACACGGCGGTGGAATTGCTGGCCCTGGATCGCCTCCTGGATAGCCGTCATCTGCACGACCTAGCCACCCTGCTGCGGGGGCGGGGTCTCATCCTGGCACGGGTCACGACAGACCGACGGCAAACCGCTGTCGCTGCCGCCACCGCAGGCTACTCCGTGGAGCAACCCCCGCCCCCACAAGCTACGTGGAGTAACGGCCGGCCGGCCGGGGCACCGCCCCTCTACATCCGGCACACGGTGCGTTCCGGGGCCGAAGTCAATCATCCCGGCACTGTGGTGGTTTGGGGGGATGTCAACCCCGGCGGCCGGATTGTCGCCCAGGGGGACATATTCATCTGGGGCCACCTGCGGGGGGTGGCCCACGCTGGCTGCACTGGAGATGGTCAGCGGTTCATCCTGGCCCTGCGTATGGATCCCACCCAGTTGCGGATTGCCGGCCACGTCGCCCGCCCCCCTGCCAACCCCGCCCCTGACGCCTGTCCCGAAGTCGCCTACCAGACGGCCGGCCAGATTCAGATCGTCCCCGCTTGGGATTTTGTCAAATCCCACCCCGGCGGCTATGCTGAGTAGCAACGCCAACGGTTCCCAACTGCATGGGTCGCATCCTGGTTGTCACCTCCGGTAAAGGGGGTGTCGGCAAAACCACCACCACCGCCAACCTGGGGATGGCCCTCGCTCGCTTGGGCAAAACGGTAGCCCTGATGGATGCGGACTTTGGCCTCCGCAATCTGGACTTGCTTCTTGGACTAGAGAACCGAATTGTCTACACCGCCCTGGAAGTCCTGGCCGGGGAATGCCGTTTGGAACAGGCCCTAGTGCGGGACAAGCGCCAGCCCGGTCTGGCCCTCCTCGCCGCCGCCCAGAACCGCAATAAGGATGCCATCAACCCGGATCAGATGAAATTGTTGGCCGAGCAACTAGCCGGCCGATTCGACTACGTGTTGATCGACTGCCCAGCCGGCATTGAGTCTGGTTTCCGCAACGCCATTGCCCCGGCCCAGGCAGCCATTGTGGTTACCACACCCGAAGTGGCGGCCGTGCGGGATGCCGACCGGGTGGTGGGCCTGATGGAAGCAGCGGGTATCCGCAACAGTCGCTTGATCGTCAACCGGATTCGCCCCGGCTTGTCCCAGGTCAATGACATGATGACGGTGGCCGATGTTCGGGAAATCCTGGCGATCCCGCTGCTGGGGGTTGTTCCCGACGATGAGCGGGTGATTGTGGCCACCAATCGCGGCGAACCCCTCGTGCTGGACAAAAACCTGTCCCTGCCGGGGATGGCCTTCCATAACATCGCCCGCCGCTTGGAGGGCGAAAAGGTGGAGTTCCTCGATCTGGATGCTCCCTACAACACCCTGTTGGGGCGACTCCAGCGGGCCTTACAGCGCAAGATTTTCTGAGCCAGATGTTCTGAGGCCCGCCATGCTCCGCCTGATGGACTTGATCAACCAACTGTTTCCCCGCAGTCAGAACAGCCGTCAGGATGCCAAGCGGCGTTTGCAGTTTGTCTTGGCTCACGACCGGGTGGATCTGACGCCCCAAATCCTGGAGCAGATGCGGCAGGAAATCATGGCAGTGATCGCCCGCTACGTCGAACTGGACACGGACAGTGTGGAGTTTTCCCTGGAAAGTGACCAGCGGATGACGGCCCTAGTGGCCAATGTCCCGATTCGCCGCGTCCGCAAGGAGCCGACAATTCTGGATGATGGGGGTGATGCCCCGGAGAGTTCGCCGCAGCGCGATGCTGAGGCTTTGGAATCTCAACCCAACTAGGCAGATCTCTGACCGTGCCTAGGGTGCTTCTCACCCTCTCCTGCGGTGCAGGATGTACGCCTTGTGATCATGGCTCCCATGAATCCTCCTCCCCGTCTTGCTCCCGTGCTGCGTGCCGACAGCCCCTATCGGATTCGCCTCGGCCGGCCTGACGATCTGGCGGCGGTGGCCCGGTTGATGGCCCGCTGTTTTCCTGGCCCCCTGTCCATCGGTACGTGGTGGCCCGCTCTCTGGACCCACAGCATCCAGGATGACCTGCTGCGGCGTTCCCGGCAGCCTGATCTACCCCACGTTTGGTTGATTGCCACTTGTCCCCAACCCGGCTGCCCCCCCCAGGTGGTGGCAGCGACGGAACTCAGCCAGCGGCCGGCCGGCTGGCAGCGCATCCCCCAGGCCTATGCCTACCTCGCCAACCTGGCCGTAGACCCGGCCCATCGCCGCCGGGGATTGGCCCAAGCCCTGCTGGCGGCCTGCGAAATGGAAACCCGACAGAGGCGGCTGACCCAGATTTACCTGCACGTCATGGCCTCCAACCGGCCGGCCGCCGCCCTCTACGAGCGGGTGGGCTATCGACTACACCGCCCCGACCCCAACCTATGGGACTGGATGACCGGCCGGGCGACGCGGCTGCTGCTGGTCAAATCCCTCAGTGCGTCCCCAATGCCGTAAAATCCTGGGTGGCAACCCTGCGAGGATGACCGTGGATTTAAGTCGTATTCCCCCCCAACCCAAGTCGGGCCTGGTCAACGTCCTGATTGAGATTCCGGCCGGCTGCCGCAACAAGTACGAATTTGATAAGGAACTGGGGGTGTTTGCCCTAGATCGCGTCCTCTACTCTTCCGTGCAGTACCCCTTCGACTATGGCTTCATCCCCAACACCCTGGCGGACGATGGAGATCCCCTGGATGGCATGGTCATCATGGACGAACCCACCTTCCCCGGGTGTTTGATTGCCGCCCGGCCCGTGGGGATGCTGGAGATGATCGATGGGGGCGACCGGGATGAAAAGCTCCTGTGTGTTCCGGCCGAAGACCCACGCTACGCCCAAGTTAAGTCTCTGAGTGACATCGCCCCCCACCGCCTAGAGGAGGTCGCCGAGTTTTTCCGCACCTACAAAAATCTGCAAAAAAAGGTGACGGAAATCTTGGGCTGGCAGGATGTCTATTCGGTGATGCCTCTGGTGGAACAGTGCATTGCTGCGGCCCAGGCTAAGGGGTGAATGCTTCGCACCTTCCTGCTGGCCAAAATCCACGACTGCCTGCTCACCGCCGCCCACTTGGACTACACCGGTAGCATTGCCGTGGACAGTCTACTGCTGGACGCGGCAGGAATTCTGCCGGGGGAACAGGTGCAGGTGGCCAACCTCAGCCAGGGCCAGCGATTGTTCACCTACGCCATTCCGGCCCCCCCCGGTTCGGGTCGCATCGAACTCAATGGGGCCGCCGCCCACCACGGCCGGCCGGGGGATCGACTGATTCTGATGACCTACGGCCAGTTGTCTGCCCCAGAGTGGCTGAGCCACAGGGCGCGACTGGTGTTTGTGGACGGCCACAACCATCTGCTGCGGGTGGCCGAACAGGCAGTGATCGACCCCCATCTCCCCGGGGGCGCCACCCAGAGACTGGATTGAAGGTACTGGGCTAAACTAGGGTTCCAGTAGGTGCAGGTAGAGGCACGATGGGACGCTCTTGGCTTTTGGGAATCATGACCATTCTGGTGGCCCTGGGGATCAGCGGCCGGCCGGCCTTAGCGGTCGATTTTCTGCAACAGCCACCCCAAGAGATTCATATCAGCCTGGGTACATCCGACAATCAACTGCGGTTTGTCCCCGATAGCCTCAGCTTCACGGCCGGCCAGCGCTACAAACTGATTTTGGACAACCCCAGCCCCCAAAAGCACTACTTCACCGACAAGGACTTTGCCGACGCCATCTGGACACAAAAGGTGGAGGCCGGCCGGGCTGAGATCAAGGGTGCCATTCACGACCTAGAACTGAAGCCCGCCGGGGAGGCCGTTTGGCTGTTTGTGCCCCTCAAACCGGGTACCTATCCCCTGCGCTGCACGATTCCCGGCCATACGGAAGCGGGGATGGTCGGCAGCCTGCGGGTCACAGCCTGACCGCTGCCGTGCCCGTGCCTCCGGCCGGCCGCGCCACACCTTCCCCAAAACCGGACTATCCACTGGATCGGGTAGCCCGGGGGGTGATTGCGGTGCTGACAGTAATTCTGGTGCTGCTCCTGGTAGGTGGGGATCGCAGCCAACCCCAAGTGCGCCAATTTACCTGGGCCGACCGCACCCTCTCCGCTCAGGATCGGGCCTTTATCCTCACCTTCAATCGGCCCATGCAGCAGGCGAGTGTGACGGATAATCTCAAGATCACGCCCCCTTTACCCGGTCGTGCCAGTTGGGCGGGGCGGCGCATGGCCTACACCCTCAGTCAACCCGTCCCCTACGGTCAGCGCTTTACCCTCAGTCTTCAGGGGGGACGGGATCAGTTCGGCCGCCAGCCTCGCCTGATGCGGCCCTTCCAGGCGGACTTTCGCAGTCGGGATCGGGTTCTGATCTACCTCGGTACCCAGGGTAGTGAGGCCGGACGTCTGGTGCTCCACAACCTCACCAACCCGACCCACACGGTGCTCACCCCGCCGGATTTGACCATTCTCGACTTTCAACCCTTTCCCCAAGGCGACCGCATTCTCTTCAGTGCTCAACCCGCCACGGGCGATCCCCTAGCACCGCCGCTCTATACAGTCACCACAGGTTTGGACTACCCGCCCCCCGTCAGCCTGCCCGGCGCGCCCCAACTCCCGGCCCCTCGGCCCGGCCCGGCCGGCCGCGTGGACATTCTCCTCGACGACCCCACCTACCAAAACCTCAAGTTTGACCTGAGTGCCGATGGCCAAACAATCCTCGTGGCCCGTGCTAGCCGCCGCGACCCCCAGGACACCGGACTCTGGCGCTTGACCCCCCAGGGGGATCTGCAACGGCTCAACCTCCCCATGGGCGGGGACTTTCTGATCACCCCCGATGGCCAGTCTCTGGTGATGGCTCAGGGGGAAGGGGTCGCGCTTTTCCCCCTCCAGACTGGCAACGAACCCCTCGATTTTCTGCCCAAGTTCGGCCAAGTCCTGGCCTTCGATCCCCTAGGTAATGAGGCGGCTCTGATCAAGTTCAACAGTGACTTCACCCGTTCCCTCTATCGGGTTACCAACCAAGGCCAGGAACAGGAACTCCTGCGCGTTCAGGGGTCAATCCTCAGTGCCCTGTTTCATCCCGGCCGGCCGGTGCTCTACGTTCTCCTGGCCCAAGCCCGCCCCGAGCGCGCCTACCAGGAACTCCCCACCCTAGGGGCCATCAACCTTGAAACCCGCGCCTTCACCCCCCTGCTCAGCTTCGCCAGCCCCCAACTGCCCCACGTGAGTCTGGCCGCTGATGGCTCTGCTCTCCTGTTTGATCAGCCCGGCGACACGCCAGATGCCCCGGCCGGCCTCTGGCTATATCCGCTAGGGGAGGCCATGAACCCGCCTCAATCCCTCGGCCTCAAAGGTCAGCGCCCCCAGTGGTTGCCCTAAGCCCAACCTTCCTGACACTATGGAGGGAACTGCTGGTGGGGAGTGACCCGCATGGATGCCGCCTTTCAGCCCGCAACGACCAGTACCAAGGTGTCCCTGGCCGGCCGGGATTTGCTGAGCATGGGGGATATGACAGCCCCAGAGTTGGACTTTCTGTTGCTGCTGGCGGCTGAGCTGAAATCGGGTCAAGTGGACATCCAGACCCACAAAACCCTGGGTCTCCTGTTTAATAAAGCCTCGACTCGGACACGGGTAAGTTTTAGTGTGGCCATGTACCAGATGGGGGGGCAGGTGATCGACCTCAACCCCACGGTTTCCCAGGTGGGTCGGGGCGAACCCCTCGCCGACACGGTGCGGGTGCTGGATCGCTATCTGGATATCTTGGCAATTCGCACCTTTGCCCATCAGGATCTCGAAGCGGCCGCCCGCTACGCCCAGATTCCTGTGATCAATGCCCTCACGGATGAAGAGCACCCCTGCCAAATCCTTGCGGATTTGCTGACGATTCAGGAGGCCTTTGAAACCCTGGAAGGCATCACGGTGACCTACCTGGGGGATGGCAATAACATCGCCCATTCTCTGATTCTGGGCTGCGCCCTAGCTGGGATGAACCTGCGGGTGGCTACGCCCCCAAGCCATGCCCCCGATCCGGTGATCTTGGCCCACGGTCAGCGGCTGGCCAAACCGGGTACGGCCATTACCGTGACGTGCGATCCGGTGACTGCCGTTCAAGGCGCTCACGTGCTCTATACCGATGTCTGGGCCAGTATGGGTCAGGAAGCAGAAGCGGCCGGCCGATTGCCTCTGTTCCAGCCCTTCCAACTCAACGAGGCCCTGCTTGCCCAGGCTGATCCAGAAGCCATTGTCCTCCACTGTCTACCAGCCCACCGGGGTGAAGAGATCACCGAAGGGGTGTTGGAAGGTCCTCAAGCCCGCATTTGGGATCAGGCGGAAAATCGACTCCATGCCCAGAAAGCCCTCCTGGCCGCTATTTTGGGCCTAGTGTGACCGAGACTGGCATTGGGTAGACTAGAGGCAATGGCATGGGATAGCTGCTGATGACTTGGGGCTTAAGCAGGGTTGGCTTATCCCCAGCCCCTAGCTTGAACGGGTAAAGGGAAGAATAACCCAGGCGCGACTCACCAACTCAGCCGCCACCTGCGCGGGCACTGGCGGTGAGAAGAGATACCCCTGCCCAAAATCACAGCCCATGGCGTAAAGTTCCAAAGCCTGGGTTTCGGTCTCGATACCTTCGGCAATCACCTGCATCTTGAGGCTGTGGGCCAGGTTGACAATGGTACGCACAATCGTGCCATGCTCACCCGGATGCTGAATTGGCGAAATAAACGACCGGTCGATCTTCAGGGCGCGAATGGGCAGATGCATCAACCGGCTGAGGGACGAGTGTCCGGTACCAAAGTCATCAATGTGGAGGGCGACGCCGAGGGCATCCAAGTCCTTTAAGACCTGAAGCGGTGCCACATCCTGGCGGATCAACCCCTCGGTGATTTCCAGGTGAATCCGGCCGGCCGCCAAGCTCAGGATCTCCAAGATATGACGCACTTCCTCCGCGAGGGTGGCGCGAGTCAGTTGGGCACTGGCCAGGTTAACACTCATCGTCAGCGAGCCGGGGGAGACTGGCTGGGGTGTCCACTCGTGGAGTTGGCGACAGGCTTCCCGCAATACCCAGGCTCCAATTTCACTGATCAGCCCAGTCTCCTCCGCCAAGGGGATGAATTCACCTGGAGAAACCAGCCCCCGCTGGGGATGTTGCCAGCGTACCAGCGCCTCAAAGCCAGCGGTGGTTCCGGTCTTCAGGTGGACGATGGGTTGGTAGTACACCCGAAATTCCTCCCGCTCGATCGCCCGGCGCAGATCCGTTTCTAATTGGAGCAGGGCAACCACATGGCGCCGGTAGGTAGGCTGAAAGATTTCGTAGCGAGCCTTGCCCTGGGCCTTAGCCTGGTACATGGCGATATCAGCGTCCCGAAGCAGATCCGCCGGCTGGTCAAATCCAGTTGTGCTCAGGGAAATACCAATGCTCGTCGTGATATAGACTTCGTGGCCTTCCACCTGAAAGGGGGCTTCTACGGCGGCCAGAATGCGTTCTGCAACACCGGTCACCTCCTCCAGGCTCCGCACCTCTTCTAAAAGGAGAGCAAATTCGTCTCCCCCCAACCGCGCCACCATGTCATGGGCACGTAGACAATTGCGGAGGCGAACCCCGAAGGCAATCAGCAGTTGGTCGCCCACGCAATGGCCCAAGCTGTCGTTGATCACCTTAAACCGGTCGAAATCCAGGTATAAGACGGCAAAGTGCTGGTCGGGCTGGCGGCGGTAGGCCGCGGCCGCTCGGTGCAGCCGATCCATCAGCAAGGCACGATTGGGCAACCCAGTCAGGGCATCGTGAAAGGCATCGTGGAACAACTGGGCCTCAGCCCGCCGCTGCTCATCCACATTGGTCTGGGAACCGGCAACCCGGTAGGCACGCCCCTCGGCATCCCGGAGGGCCATGCCCCGCACCAGCATCCACAGGTAGGTACCGTTGGTGTGCTGCACTCGATGCTCATCCTCAAAATGGGAGAGGGTACCGGCCAGTTGGGCGTCCAGTTTGGCCTGCACCCGCGCCCGGTCATCGGGATGGATGCGCGTCATCCAGGTGTCTAGGGAAGGATATCCCTCGGATACCTCCAGGCCCAGCATCGCCAGCCACCGGGGGGAATAGTAGACGGTGCCCGTGGCAGGGTTCCAGTCCCACAGGCCATCGTTGGTCGCCTGCTCGGCCAAGAGATACCGAAGTTGGCTTTCCCGTAGGATTTGGTCAGCCTGGTTGCGCTCGATAGCCGCACCAAGGAGATAGGCCACGGTGCGCAGGGCATCCCGCTCAGCCACAGACCAGTTACGGGCTGGGACGCAGTCCTCCAGTTCCAGGAATCCCCACCAGGTGCTCCCCACAGTGACCGGCACCAAGAGGATGGACTGGTCGAGGGCCTCTGGCGTGGGGGGGGCTGTCCAGGTGAATAACTCACCCGATTGGAGGGTCAACAACCCCTGCTCCAGGACGTCCTCCGGCAGGGCTGAACCCTCACGGGCCGGCCGGCCGTAGGTGGGGGCACGCCAGTCACTGCGACAGGTACTGGACAAACAATGGGGTTCCACACCGTCACACTGGTTGACATGGATGCGACTCACAACTGTCGCTCGCCCCAGGGCTTCCAGGGCACTGGGTAGGGCCTTCTCCCAATCCACTTCCGTGAGAAACAGACTGGACAGATGGCTGACCGCTTCCAGAATCTGATCCCGGCGACGAAGGTCGGCCTCAGCTTGGTGACGTTCCGTGACATCCTGGGCCAGGGAGAGTACCCCCACCACGCGCCCCTGGGGATTCAGCAGGGGGGTGTTGTACCACTCACAGACAATGGCCCGGCCATCTCGGGTGCAGTTCTCGTTGGTGGCCAGTACAGTGTCACTCTCACCGGCCAGCAGGCGGCTCCAGAGGTCGGTGACGAAGGGGCATACCGTGGCGGGCACCATCAGGTCGGTCGGCAAGCGCCCCAATGCTTCAGCTTTGGTATAGCCAAAGATTTCCTCCGCAGCCTGGTTCCACTGACAGACCCGTGAGTCCAAATCCCACTCGATGACTGCTAGGGGAGTTTGTTGCACCAGCAGGGCCAGGCGCTGGGCCGTTTCCCGCAGATTTTGCTCAGCCTGCTGGCGTTCCGTGATGTCCCGCGCCACCTCCAGCACCGTCGGCCGGCCGTCCAAAGAGAACAGGTGGGCACTCACCTCCATCCGGCGCGACCCGCAGGGGGTTTGGTAGGTCGCTTCGTAAACAATATGACGATCCAGGTTGAGGCGCTGCCAAATCATTCCCAGTTGCACCTGGGTTTCTGGGGTGTGAATATCCTGGGGCGTGCGCTGGAGCAGGGCCACTCGTCCTACCCCCAGGAGGTGACAGGCCACCTGGTTCACCTCCAGGAATGGCCCCGGCCGGCCGCTGGGGTCTAGGGTATAGACCAGAATCGCATCGTTGGCATACTGAAAGAGGGCTTGGTAGCGCTGCTTACTGTCTTCTAGATCCGCAGTGGCCTTGAGGACAGCTTGGCGCAGGCGAATCGGTTCCGTGGCCAGAAAAAAGGTGAGTCCGCCCGCGAAAACGGCCGCCAGTGCCCCACTCAGCCAGCCGTAGCGCACCCAGGGGGGTAGGGCGCGCCATCCCTGGGCAGGGGCGGCGGCCAACTGCCATTCCCCCGCCGGCAGCAGGATCGTTTTTAGCACCGGCTCCTGGTCAAACAGGGCTGGATCCCCAAAAAACACCCGGCCGGCCGGCCCCTTGCCATCCTCTCCCCGCAGTGCGAGGCGCAGATCCGGGTACTCGCCCAACAGACCCGCCTCCCGGTAGATCGTGTCCCGGTCGATCACCAGATTGATAATGCCCCAGTACTGCTCCCCCGGCATGATGTAGATCGGCGTACGACTGATAAAACCCACCCCCCCCTGCACCAAATCCACCGGCCCCGCCACCACCGTGCGCCGCAGAGCAATCGCCCGCCGCACCGCCTCGCTTTGCACCGGATGCTTCAGGAGTTCCAGGCCCAGAGCCGCCCGATTGGATTCGTAGGGATAGGTGTGGGAGATCACCGTCTGGCGGGCTAAAGCCAAGGCGCGCACCCCCGACTCCCGCTGCAAAACCTGGCGGGCGTAGCGCTCAAACTCCGCCTGAGTTAAGTCGGGGCGCAGGGCAACGAACCCGGAAATGCCGCGGGCTAGATAGAGCCGTTGGTAAAGGGCATTCTCCAGTTGGGCCTGAATTCTAGTGGCTTGGAAGGCGACCGTTTCCCGCTGTTCCTTGAGATGGCGTTCTAGGGCGAGGTCATGGATCAGCTTGGCCCCCACGACCACCAGAGACGTCACCAGGCCGGCCGCTAGCCAGGGACGCACCCGCCACCGCAAATGAGGCAGCCAACGTACGTTCAAAAGCTTGCCCAGTGAACCCAAGCTCACCTCTCCTTGGCATTGACTCCCTGGTGTTCAGACCACACCCAAGTATTTGTAGTTTAGAGAGTGCAACACAAAATTGACGGTTCAACATCACCTTTCTTACCGCGGCTGAATCAGATAACCACACTGGTGCTGGCCATCCACCAACCAGTGGGTGCGTTCCACCCGACAATCCGGTAAGGCCAACCCAAACATATCCAATTCGTGGTCGCACACCCGTGGAAACGACTCCGCCACGACAGCAATAGCACAGTTATGTTCCGTCACCACAAAACCCTGACCCCCCAAGCCCGGAAAGTCCTCAGCCCGGTGCATTTCGGCCATAAAACCTTCGGCACGGCGCAGAGCTACCAAACGCGCCACCCGCTCCTCCAACAACCCATGCCCTAGCAAAACTTGATAACTATGGGCTTTCTGCTGCCACTGCTGTTGTAAGATTTGACCCAGTTGCTCCTGCCCCAAGGTTTTGGACAACGTTTTAAGCAGATCCACGGCAAACTCGCCATACCGGTCGGGAAACTGATCTCGGCCCTGGCGACTGAGTGTGTAGATGTGCTGCGGCCGGCCCATGCCCACCACTTGGCTCTGATGCGTAATCAGCCCCTCCTCCTCCAAGTCCTTGAGGTGGCGGCGAATTGCTTGGGGACTGACCCCCACAGCCCCAGCCAAATCCTGGGCAGTCGCCTGCCCTTGGCGCATGAGCAGGTCAAGGATGTCTCGCTTAGTAGATGAGTGCTGGGTGGTGGTCACGGCCGGTTTCCCCCCTGGTCTGGATCAACCTCAAGAACCTGGCCTAAGGATTTTAGCCCCCATTGTAATCGACTTTGACAATCCCGCCGTTGCTAAAGTAACGTAGGACTAAAGCAACATCCATGTTGCTTATGTATCCAGCCTCCTGCCTCAGGAGCCTCTACCCTTCCCATCTGGCGATCTGCGGGAGCATCCCACCGAACCCATGGTTAACACCCAACCCTCTTCCAAAAATCTGAGCCTCGAGCGGCTGGTCAATCAGCCCTACAAATATGGCTTTGTCACGGATATCGAGTCCGATACCCTGCCCCGCGGCTTGAGCGAGGAGACGGTGCGGCTGATTTCGGCCAAAAAGGGAGAGCCAGAGTTCATGCTGGCGTTTCGGCTCCGGGCCTATCGCCAATGGCTCCAGGCTCAGGAACCCCAGTGGGCCAGGGTGCAGTATCCCCCGATTGACTACCAAGAGATCGTTTACTACTCGGCCCCTAAGGTCAAAAAGCAGGTGAGCAGCCTAGAGGAAGTGGACCCAGAACTGCTGGACACCTTTGAGAAGCTGGGGATTCCCCTGACGGAACAAAAGCGGCTGGCCAACGTGGCGGTGGATGCCATCTTTGACAGTGTTTCGGTAGCCACCACCTTCAAGAAGGACTTGGCCCGCCTAGGCATTATTTTCTGCTCCATGTCTGAGGCGGTGCGGGAACATCCGGAATTGGTGCAGAAGTACCTGGGCAGTGTGGTGCCGGCGGGGGACAACTACTTTGCGGCGCTCAACTCAGCGGTGTTTAGCGATGGGTCTTTTGTCTACATTCCCCCCAACACCCGCTGTCCGATGGAGTTGTCCACCTACTTCCGGATCAACAATGGCGATTCGGGCCAGTTTGAGCGCACCCTGATCATTGCCGACCGCGGCAGTTACGTCAGTTACCTGGAGGGCTGCACTGCCCCCATGTACGACAGCAATCAACTCCACGCCGCTGTGGTGGAACTGGTGGCCTTGGACGACGCAGAGATCAAGTATTCCACGGTGCAAAACTGGTACGCTGGTGATGCCGAAGGCCGGGGCGGGATCTATAATTTCGTCACGAAGCGGGGCCTGTGTGCTGGGGTGAACTCGAAAATCTCCTGGACCCAGGTGGAAACCGGGTCAGCCATAACCTGGAAATACCCCAGTTGTGTTTTGGTGGGGGATAATTCCACGGGTGAGTTTTATTCGGTGGCCCTCACCAACCACTGCCAGCAGGCAGACACAGGCACGAAGATGGTGCATGTGGGCCGCAACACGCGCAGCCGGATTATTTCCAAGGGCATCTCGGCCGGCCGCTCCCAGAACAGTTATCGGGGCCTCGTGCGGGTGAATCCCAAGGCCGAGGGAGCGCGCAACTATACCCAGTGCGACTCTCTCCTGATCGGCAACCACAGTCAGGCCAATACCTTCCCGACGATTCAAGTGCAGAATCCATCCGCCCGGGTGGAGCATGAAGCCTCAACCTCTAAAATTGGTGAGGATCAATTGTTCTACTGCCAGCAGCGGGGCCTCAACCCAGAGGAGGCCATTGGTCTGATGATTAGCGGTTTCTGTCGGGATGTATTCAACCAACTACCGATGGAATTCGCCGTGGAGGCGGATCGGCTGCTCAGCCTCAAGCTGGAAGGGAGTGTCGGTTAGTCCCTGCGGGCAAGGACGAGGGCCGGGCCTAGCGGGGTAGGATAAGGCCGCGGTCGCGCATTGCAGATCAGCGTCGTTAAGCGCATAGGGCCAAACGGAGGTAAAGGGCGTGGGTGTTGAGCCTGGCGATTTGATTCTGTCAGTAGTCGATTTGACTGCTGAGATTGAAGGTACGCCCATTCTGAAGGGCGTCAACTTGACGGTGCGGGCGGGCGAAGTGCACGCCATCATGGGGCCAAATGGGTCAGGGAAAAGTACATTCTCGAAAATCCTGGCCGGCCACCCCGACTACACAGTAACAGCAGGGTCGGTCACATACTTGGGTGAGGATCTACTGGCCTTGGAACCGGAGGAACGGTCACGAACCGGAGTCTTTCTGGCCTTCCAGTATCCCTTGGAAATTCCAGGGGTCACTAATTCTGACTTTCTCCGCCTAGCCCACAATACCCACCGCAAAGCCCAAGGACTCCCAGAGCTGGATGCACTGGACTTTGATGAGTACGTCCACGACAAACTGGATGTGGTCAAGATGGATCCGGGGTTTCTAGATCGGAGTGTCAATGAGGGCTTTTCCGGAGGGGAGAAAAAGCGCAATGAAATCCTCCAGATGGCCCTCCTGGAACCGACGCTGGCGATTCTGGATGAAACCGACTCTGGGCTAGATATTGACGCGCTGCGGATCGTGGCGGGGGGGGTGAATCAGTTGACCCATGCCCGCAATGCGATTGTGATGATTACCCACTATCAGCGGCTGTTGAACTACATCACGCCCCAGTTTGTGCATGTCATGGAGGCCGGCCGGATTGTGCGCACGGGTGGCCAGGACTTGGCGGAGGAATTGGAGGCGCGAGGGTATGACTGGCTGCGGGATGAGGCGACGCCCGCGGGGGTGGGTTGACATGAGCCTTTCGCTCTCGCCCGCTGTGACTTTCGCTATCGGTGATCTGCTGGAGGGCCGGCCGGCCGTGGCCGACGCGGCCTTGCAGGCGTGGCGAAACCAGGCCCTCGGCTGGGCCTTGGAGATGGGCCTACCTGGTGCAAGTCAAGAAGCCTGGCGCTTGACCCCCCTTAAAACCCTGTTGACGACGCCCTTTCGGCCGGCCGGCCGGGGAGATGCGGTGGATCAGGCCCCCGATCTTGCGGTACCGGAGTTGCCCCTGCGGCTGGTGTTTGTCAATGGTGTGTTTGATGCGGCCCAGTCCCAGGTGGAACCCTGGCCCGCGGGCGTTACCCTGACCGTGGGGGAGTCCCTGCCGCCGACCGCCTGGGATTACCTGGGCAAGGTGGCGAGTCTGGAACAGGATGTGTTTGTCGCCCTCAATCAGGCCTGCACGCCGGGGGTTGTTTGCCTGGAGGTGGCGGCCGGCCGGCGGATTCAGCAGCCTATTCACCTTGTCTTTATCGGTCAGTCGCCATCCCAACCCAGCTTCAACTTTCCCCGCTGGTTGGTGATTCTGGAGGATCAGGCGGAATTGACCCTGGTGGAGACCTACCACAGCACCGGGCCGGCGGGTTGTAGTGCCGTGGGGGAAGTGGTTTTGGGTGCCCATGCCCGGCTGAACCACACCTACTTGCAACAGGAAGGCCCCCAAGCCTGCCACTTGGCCCACACCGCCGTTCACCAGGCCACCGGCAGCCATTACGATCTGCTGGCCATCACCACCGGGGCTAGCTTTGCCCGCCATACACCCACCCTCCGCCAACAGGGGCCGGAAACGATGACTCACCTCTCTGGTTTGGTGCTGCTCCAGGGGCAACAGGTGGCCGATACCCACAGTTTTCTGGGGTTGAGCCATCCCCAGGGTTACAGTCGTCAACTCCACAAGGCCATTTTGGGTGGGTCAGCCCAGGCGATTTTCAGCGGCCGGGTGCGAGTTGCGGCCCAAGCCCAACAGACCAATGCCGGCCAACTGAACCGCACCCTGCTCCTCTCCCCCCAGGCGCGGGTGGATAGTCAGCCCCAACTCGAAATTGAGGCGGACGACGTCAAATGCACCCACGGCGCGACGGTGAGTGACCTCGACCCCGCGGAAGTGTTCTACCTCCAGAGTCGCGGCATTGACCCGGCGGCCGGCCGCACCCTCCTGCTCACCGGATTTGCAGGTGAAATTCTCCAGCATCCCTCCTTCCCCAGCCTGAAAGCTCGTGTCCAGGCCGCCCTGAACGACCTCAGCCGGCCGGCCGCTCCCCCTGACGCTACGCCCTGACCTCCCCGTGACGCTGCCCACCACCGCCCCTGTGACCCTCGCCGACCGGGTGCGAGCCGATTTCCCGATCCTGGCCCAGTCGATCCACGGCCAACCCCTGATCTACTTCGACAACGCTGCCACGTCGCAGAAGCCGCGGGCCGTGCTGGATGCCCTCACGGCTTACTACGAACAGGACAACGCCAATGTGCATCGCGGCGTCCACACCCTCAGTGCCCGCGCCACCGATGCCTACGAAGCCGCCCGTCAGAAGGTCGCTCGCCTGGTGAACGCCGGCCGGCCGGCCGAGATCATTTTTACCCGCAATGCCACCGAAGCAATCAACCTGGTGGCCTATGCCTGGGGCCTCACCACCCTCCAGCCCGGCGATGAAATCATCCTCAGTGTCATGGAGCACCACAGTAACCTGGTGCCCTGGCAGTGGGTTGCCCAGCGGACTGGTGCTCGGTTGCGGTTTATCCAACTCACGCCAGAGGAAACCCTCGACCTGGATCACTACCGCAGTCTGCTCAACGACCGTACCCGGCTGGTCAGCGTAGTCCAAGTCTCCAACACCCTGGGCTGTATCAATCCTGTCGCTGAGATGGCTGCCCTAGCCCACACCTGGGGAGCCAAAGTCCTGATCGATGCCTGCCAAAGTGTGCCCCACATGACAGTGAATGTCCAGGCCATCGATTGCGATTGGCTCGTGGCTTCAGGTCACAAGATGTGCGGCCCCACGGGTGCTGGATTTCTCTACGGCAAGGCCGAAGTTTTGCGGGCCATGCCTCCGTTCCTGGGCGGCGGTGAAATGATCGCCGATGTCTATCTGGAGTCCAGCACCTACGCTAACATCCCCCAGCGCTTTGAGGCGGGTACACCGGCCATTGCTGAAGCCATCACCCTGGGAGCCGCGGTGGACTACCTCCAGTCCCTGGGCCTCGACGCCATTCACGCCTACGAAGAAACCCTGGTCACCCATTTGTGGAAGCGGTTAGGGGAAGTCCCTGGGATTCGCCGCCTAGGGCCGGCCGCACCCCATCGAGCCGGTTTGGTGGCGTTTACCCTGGGGGATGTCCACCCCCATGACCTGTCAACGCTGTTGGACGAGGCCGGAATTGCGATCCGGGCGGGCCATCACTGCACCCAGCCCCTCCACCGCATTTTGGGGACACAATCGACGGCGCGGGCGAGCCTGTATTTCTACAACACCGTGGTGGAAATTGACCGGTTCATTGAGGTATTACAGGAATCCGTTGCCTTCTTTAGTGGTGTCTTTGAGGAGGGCTGAGACCCTACAGACTGGACACCAGACACATGCCAGAGAAGGTCGACGCCAATTCCGTCCGCAGGGGTTAGTTTGGATGACTTGCCCCGGAGTAATGGCTAACGGCCATAGCAACCCATAGCTGATTTATAGCCGATTTAAATTACCATGCAGCGCTATCTACAATGATGAGCTAAGATTG
>JACYLR010000037.1 GCA_015272465.1 Gloeomargaritaceae cyanobacterium C42_A2020_066 | reverse complement strand
CGGTTGAAGTCGCCTTGGACGTAGACAGGCCCATCCGTGACAAAGGTCATCCCCCAGATGTTGCGTTCTGGGTCAATTCCTTCCCGCCGTACCGTCTCCCCTTGGATGAACCGGAAGCCGTTGGGGCGTCGATCCGGATCCGCATAGTAGTCAATCGCCTTTGGGCTGACCTGGTTGCCCGGCCAAGTCAGGTTGTAATTGAGATAGTTCAGACCGATAGAAGCCTCGCTCAAGCTAACACCCTGGGGAAATTGGGGTGGATCGCCAAACGTACTTACTCCAGTGAGCGGGTAACGCCCCGCATTCATCCGCAGACTGGCTGAGTTCACAACTCCCTGACTGGTGCCCAACCAGTTGCTAAAGAAGCTACTCCAAGCAGCAGCAGCAGCAGATGCTCCCAGTCGCGGACGGGCTATGGCATCTTCACGCACCGCATCTTCCCGGAAGGCATAGACAATCCCCCCCGGTTGGCTCAGTTCCTCACTCCCGGCCGGCAACCACACCTCGTCTGAACCGATGGGGGTCTGCCGCAGAAGGTCGATGTCCAAATTGAGGGCGCGAGTCAGCATTGACTCCCGGCCGTTATAAATGGCCGTGTCCTTGAAAGCCACTCGGTAATCCGTTGTGGTGCCACCCCCGCTCACCGTGCGGATTAGGCCAAATTGACTGCTGTTGGGTGCTCCTGCCGGTGAACTTCCCAGCGCCAATACAGGTGTTTCCCACGATCCAATGGGGCGGGGTTGAATATCCACCGACGAAGGATTGAGGGATTCGTAGGAATCTTGCTCAGTCCGTGAGAAGGAATTGCCGGTGTAGTTGGCTCCTGGCTGTCTGTACCGCTCTTCAGTGTGCGTGGTCTGGGGGAAGATGTAATAGATTGGCAGCAATGAGGGAAAGCGACGTAATGCTGTCGCTCGGTGCCCATTTGTTCGCACATCTGCAATGTCGGTGGATGTCGGCGAATTGGGGTCACCTGTCGGGTTTTCCAAGTTGTAAGCCAGCATCCCAATGGTGCAGGCCGCCGTGTGCAGATTGCTTTGATCCGCCAGGCTCAGGTCGCTATAGGGTACGCCGCTTTCCATCAATTCGATGGTGCGCCGCAACTCCGAGAAATTCCCCCAGCCTGTCTGTATTGGGTGAGGGCGGATCGGGTCTAGGTTAAAAATAGTCCCGAAGGTACTCTGGGCTTGCTGAGCTGGTGGGAATGCCCCCTCCCCATTACCCTCACTGTCCCCGGCAAATTGGGCCAGGTTTTTCAGGGCGATCATCATCGAACTATCTGGCCCCGACGAGTCAATGGGGGGTGGCTCAAACTCCCAGCCGTTGGTGCCATTGCCCGTGAAGAAATCCACCACAGGCGTACTGCCACTCAACTGGAACGTCGCGGAGCGGCGCAGGGTTACATCGGTTCCCGGGTGCACCGTGGTCGCAATGCAGGCCACTGGCAGGAAGCCATCATCCTGGGTGTAGTGATAGACCGCTGTGCTCTGGACAGCCGCTAGGGAGTTCCGCAGGGTACGCCGTTGCAGGGCCTCGTGGGTGAGGTGTAGGGCAGGCATTTGCGGGCCGGACAGTTCCAGCCGCTGCCCCACAATGATCCGCATCCCTCGAACCCGTGCCCGCCGTTCCCAGTAGCCATCTAGACCTACGGCATCATCGTCCCCATCGGGTTCGGTGCGAATAATCTCATCACCCTCGGTGGTTTCAACCTCCGTGGACGAGAGGAAACTGGTCGGTACGCTGTCCCCACTTTGAATGCGGGTGCCCAGGACGCGACTGGAATCGTTGTAGTTCCAGGGAATAGATACGCAAGGAAGGGTATCGTTACCCTCTAGCCGCTGCGGCCGAGCGTAGGAGGTCTTCGGCCCGTAGCGGTCGTCCGCCCGGTAAAAGTCATCCACGTAGGGCGGACATTCCGTGGTCAGCACCTCAAATCGACCTAGAGCATTGTTGGCGGCGGCTGCCGTCGAATCCTTGGCCAGTGAACTGCTCACCCAGTTGGTATCGAGCAGGTTGGGCCAGAGGGTACTAAAGTTGCGCGGGCGAGGAATATTGGTGGTTTGGAGAGCAAGGGGGTCAACCGTGATCTCCACCAGGTTCCCGGTGAAATTAAGGGAATCCTGGGTGCTGCTGCTCAGGGTGACAACTTGGGGGCCAATGGGGGCAACCTCGGTCGTTGGCAGGTTATAGACCACCAGCGGCGGGCTACCTGCTCCCGCATCGTTCTCGGCAAGTGCCCCCATGACGAAGTGGGCGGCAGGTGTAATTTCGGAGTTCTCGAACTCACTGAAGAAACAGGACTTGGGCGCACTGATTACATGCCAGTCCGCCTGGGAGGTCACAGGATAAATACCAACATTTCCCTCAGAGTGAATCGCCCCGTTCCAACGGAAACTGGGGGGATAGAGTAAGTCGATATCCGTAATGAACCACATCCCAAACCGACCAATCCCCGTCAAACGGCGGTCAATCTGATATTCCAGAGCTTTGATCGGCTTTGAGGTGTCGGCGGTGACCCCATCGGACTGGAGGGGTACAGTAACGGCCACCACCTGGAAGGATTTGACGCGGTTCGATAGCTTCCCCGAAACCGGGAACCACCCACCCTGACCAAAGGCAATCCCCCCTGTCCGCACGCAACCTGCACCCGCTGCCCCAGCCGAAAGTACGGGGGCATTCCGCACCAGCATGTTCTGGGCTTTGAGGTTGTCTTTCTGGGCCTGGGTCAGACTGGCATTGGCTTCAATGTCGGCAACACTCAGGGTTGAGCCTACCGAGTCCTGGCGATCCTGCTGAACCGCAATCAGATAGGTGGTGCGGGTATCGAGCAGCCCGTCCTGATTGGTATCTTCCGTGTAGCTCCAGATGGGCATAGGGTCAGCATTGCCATCCCCATCCACATCGAAGGTGATCGGGGCACGGGTTTCATCGGGGAGGGTGTAAATCTCGTCCCGCGTCATGCCAAACTCGTTGGCGCCGCTGACATAACCCGTCATCAGTTCCTCAGGTGGCAACCCCGGCTTACGGAACAGGGCTCCATAGAGGTATTCCAGCTTGGCTTTGGCCCGGTCAACCGCAGGGGTGGCCGCATTGGAAACGATACGGAAGTCGCGATTGGTGATGACTTGGTTGGCGCGGCTGAAGACTCGGAACGTTAAGGTTCCCACCACCAGCGTCGATACCAGAATTACCAGCGTGGCCGTCGGCAGCACAAAACCTGCCTGCGCTCCGGTCTGCTGTCGGCTCCAAACCAGGCCCGTGCGCAACAGCCAGCGCAGGATACCGGGTTCGGGATGCAGATCCAAGAGGCGTTCCAGGGAGACTGGAGTGGGCCGGGAGGAATTGCTCTGCTTCGCCATAGGAGGTGGCCGGAGGTGAGAGGGGAATTGTGACCGCCACAGGCCCATTGAGTCGGGGCGAGGCTACGCCAACAGCACCCTAGACTAGGGCTTCTGAAAAAAGGTTCCCAGGAATTGAGGGGATTTTTTCAGGTCGTGGACGCTTCGCTCAGGCCCCACGCCCCAGACTGTTTCTACCGACGGACAAACCAGGGGGCATCGCCCTGAAACAACTGCTTTAAGATCGTAGCCTGAGCATTTCTACCCCCGCCGTTGCCGTGAATCCCAAACCCGCCATTGCCGTCACCCACCTGGGCTGCGAAAAAAATCGCGTCGATACGGAACACATGTTGGGCCTGTTGGCTGCCGCAGGGTATGGCATCAGCGCAGACGATGACCAGGCGGACTATGTGATTGTCAACACCTGTAGCTTTATTGAGACGGCGCGCCGGGAGTCGGTACGAACCCTAGTCGAGCTGGCGGAAAACCAGAAGAAGCTGGTGATTACTGGCTGTATGGCCCAGCACTTCCGGTCGGAGTTGTTGGAGGCGATCCCGGAGGCGGTGGCGGTGGTGGGAACGGGCGACTACCAGCACATTGTTGAGGTGATCGAGCAGACCGAACAGGGGCAGCGGGTAGAACGGGTCTCTGAGAAGCCCACCTACCTGGCGGATGAAACGGTTCCTCGCTATCGCACCACACCGGAGCCGATTGCCTATCTGCGGGTGGCGGAGGGCTGTGACTATCGCTGTAGCTTCTGCATCATTCCCCATCTGCGGGGCGATCAGCGTTCTCGCTCCATTGAATCCATTGTTGCCGAGGCTCATCAACTGGCTGCCCAGGGGGTTCAGGAATTGATTTTGATCTCCCAAATCACGACCAACTATGGGTTGGATTTGTACGGTAAGCCCCGCCTGGCGGAACTGCTGCGCGCCCTGGGTGAGGTGGAAATTCCCTGGATTCGGATTCACTACAGCTATCCCACGGGCCTGACGGATGCGGTGATCGAAGCCATCCGGGAGACGCCCAATGTCCTGCCCTACATCGATCTGCCACTCCAACACGCCCACCCAGAGGTGCTGCGGGCGATGAATCGGCCCTGGCAAACCCAGGTGAATGACCGGATTCTGGAGCGGATTCGGGAGTTGTTGCCGGAGGCGGTGATTCGTACCACCCTCATTGTCGGCTTCCCGGGGGAGACGGAGGCCCACTTTGAGTACCTGTGCGAGTTTGTCGCCCGCCATCGTTTTGACCACTTGGGGGTGTTTACCTTTTCAGCAGAAGCGGGGACGCCGGCCGCAACCCTGAAGTCCCAGGTGGGTAAGCGGGTGATGAATCGGCGCAAGAAAGACCTGATGGCCTTGCAGCAGCCGATTTCCCTGGCCCATCATCAGGCCCTCGTGGGTCAAGTGCTGGATGTGCTGATTGAGCAGGAACATCCGGCCAGTGGCATGCAGATGGGCCGGGCCGGCCGGTTTGCCCCTGATGTGGATGGGGTTGTGCATATCCGGGGCCGGGCACCCCTAGGTCAGATCGTGCCGGTACGGATTACGGCGGCAGAACCCTACGACCTGCACGGGGAAGTCGTGGGGGAAAGCTAGGACTTGAGGAACTAGACCTGTCAGGGGCGACACGGTCTCATCGTGCCCTAATGACCGGCTAGAGCTGGGGTTGTTTTCTCCCGATCCAGCTTGAACATCAACACCGCTAGAGGAGGTAAACATAAATCTAGGGAGTACGGCCGGCCGTGGTAGGACCACTCATCCGTCCACTTGCCCCCTAAATTGCCCATGCCACTCCCCCCAAATTCCCGGGCATCGCTATTCAGGACTTCTGTGTAGAATCCCTGCTCTGGAACCCCGACCCGGTAGTGGCTATGGGGTTGGGGCGTGAAATTGCAGACGGTCAGGACAAACTCTTCGGAGTCCTTGGCCCGCCGCAGGAAGGAGACCACGCTGTGGCGGTTGTCGCTACAGTCGATCCACTCAAACCCCGCCTGACTAAAATCTAGGGTGTACAGGGCCGGTTCCTGGCGATAGAGGCGGCACAGTACGGTAACAAAGTCTTTTAATTGCTGGTGGCGGTCATACTGCAACAAGTGCCATTCCAGATCGCCCCAAACATTCCACTCACTCCACTGGCCAAACTCCATCCCCATAAACAGGGTCTTTTTGCCGGGATGGGCAAACATGTAGGCCAGAAGTGCTCGTTGATTGGCGAATCTTTGCCACTCATCCCCCGGCATTTTGCTAAGGAGACTGGCCTTGCCATGCACCACCTCATCGTGGGAAAGGGCCAGCATGAAGTTTTCGGTGAAGGCATACCAAATACTGAAGGTGATGTTGTTCTGGTGGAACTGGCGGAACCAGGGATCCATGCTGAAGAAATCTAGGGTGTCGTGCATCCACCCCATGTTCCACTTCAAGTTGAAACCCAGTCCACCCACATAGGTGGGCCAGGAGACCATCGGCCAAGCGGTAGATTCTTCGGCAATGGAAACTACTCCTGGAAAGTAGCTAAACAGGACGTGATTCACCTGGCGGAGAAAATCCACCGCCTCGAGGTGTTCCCGACCACCGTACTGGTTGACGGCCCACTCCCCATCCTTGCGCCCGTAGTCCAGGTAGAGCATGGAGGCGACGGCATCGACCCGAATACCATCGATGTGGTACTTATCAAACCAGAACAGGGCATTGGCCACGAGAAAGTTGCGTACCTCCGGCCGGCCGTAGTCGAACACCAAGGTGCCCCATTCTTTATGCTCTCCCTTGCGGGGATCGGGGTATTCGTAGAGGTGTTGGCCATCAAAAAAGGCGAGGCCATGGCCGTCTCGTGGAAAGTGGCCCGGCACCCAATCGACAATCACCCCCAGACCGTTTTGGTGGCACTGATCCACGAAGTACATGAAATCTTCCGGCGTGCCGTAGCGGGAGGTGGCAGCAAAATAGCTGACCACCTGATAGCCCCAGGAGCCGTCAAAGGGGTGATCGGCCACCGGCAGAAGTTCCAGATGGGTGAAGCCTAGATCCCGCACGTAGGGGATCAGTTCAGCGGCCATCTCCCGATAGGTGAGGAAGCGCGCCCCTGGGTTGAACTCGGAAACCTGTACGGGTTCGCTGCCCTCTGGGGTCGGTACGTCAATGGCCCGGTGCAGCCAGGAACCGAGGTGCACCTCGTAGATCGCCACCGGCCGGCCGAGGGGGTCTTGGTGCCGCCGCTGCTCCATCCATGCCTGGTCTCCCCAGGTGTAGCGATCCAGGTCGGTGACAATCGACGCAGTTTTGGGGCGCACCTCCTGCTGGAAACTGTAGGGGTCAGACTTCTGGTAGATGTGGCCTTCCCAGTTCTTGACCTCATACTTGTAGGAACTGCCCACGGCCAGGTCGGGGATGAACAGCTCCCAGATGCCCGTGTGACCTTTCCGCATCTGGTGGAGGCGGCCGTCCCAATTATTAAAATCACCAATTACAGAGACATTGCGGGCGTGGGGTGCCCAAACAGCAAAATAGACCCCCGCCACACCGTCCACCGTCGTCAGGTGGGCACCGAGTTTCTCATAAATGCGGTGGTGGTTGACCTCTCCAAACAGATGCAGGTCAAAATCCGTCAACTTGGGGGAGCGAAAGGCATAGGGATCGTAGACGACTCGCTCGTGGTCGCCCTCCAGCACCCGCAGTTGGTAGATCGGTAGGTCAGCCTGGTAAATGACACACTGGAATAGGTGGGGATGCTGGGACGCGCCCATTTCCACTTCCAGCCGCTGTTGGGGGAAGAGTACCCAGGCTCCCTTTGCTCCAGGGAGATAGGCTCGGATCACCCAAGCCGATTGACCCTCAATCTCGACCGGATGCGGCCCCAGCACAGCGAAGGGATCGTGGTGCTTATTCCACACCAGAAGATTGACCTGATCCGGAGCTAGCTCGACAACGCTGGGCAAGGAAGCTGGCATGGGTGGGGGTGTCCTAAAGGGTGATGAATCGCAGAATGTGAAAGAAATGTAAAGAAACTGAGAGAATCCTACCAGATTAAGGGGTGGGCGGCCGGCCGAAGCGCTTCTCCAGGGCAATACGGGTGCGGTGGTTCTGGTCAGGAGTCCCAAGGCTGATCCGGAGGCCACCGCCTGTGGCCCGCACTAGGGTACCGCGTTGGGCGAGGTGCTGCTGCACGGCTAGGGGATCGTTACCGGGAGCTGGGTGCAGAAACAGAAAGTTGGCTTGGCTGGGCCACACGCGTAGGTCGGGCAGGGGGGCAAGGGCGGCGTACAGATCCTGGCGAGCTTGGCGCAATTCGGGGATGACGGCCAACACCTCTGGCCAGTGCTGGAGCACCACCTGGGCAGCGGCCTGGGCCATACTGGGCAGGTTGTAGGGGAGTCGCACCTTTTCCAGGATGCGGATCACCTCCGGGTCAGCCACCCCATAGCCCACCCGCTGGCCTGCCAACCGAAAGGCTTTGGAGAAGGTTCTCAGGATCACCCAGTGGGGCGGTAAGGGCGCGGTCGCCAGCACGGTCTGGCCGCTGAACTCAAAGTAGGCTTCGTCAATGACCACCAGGGTGGAGTCGGGAAGCTGGCGCAACCAGGCCATCTCCGCCTCGGTCAACCCATTCCCAGTGGGGGAGTTGGGATGCACCATAAACACCACCCGAATGTCCGACCCTGCAAGCTGTTCCTGGGCAGCGGCTAAGTCCACCTGCCAGGTGTCGGGGTCGCGGGGCACACGGATCACCGGAATCCCCAGGGTTGCCGCCAGAATGGCGTACATGCCGAAGGTGGGGTCGGCCACCAAAATGCTGCCCCGGCCGGCCGCACAGGTGGCAATCAACAGAGAGCGGATCAGTTCATCGGAGCCGTTGCCCACGGTGATTTGTGCAGGGCTGACTGGCCGGCCGGCCGTGGCGCTCACGTAGTCGGCAATGGCCTGTTTGAGTTTGGGGTACTGGCCATCGGGATAGCGGTGATCCCGCAGATCATGCTGGTAAATCCAGGCCAGCTTTGCCTTCAGTTCGGCCGGCAATTCGTAGGGATTCTCATTGGCATCCAGCCGATCCAGGCTCTCCGGCAGGGGCACGGTCTCCTCTGGATGCGCTGCGTAAGCCGCCAGGTCAACCAAGTCGGGTCGCAGACAGGGCAGCATACCCCCCCCGGACAACAGCCTCTCTATTATCGCCATCCAGGGATCGCCCTCGGTGCGTTCGCCCGCCAAACAATCGGGGATCAAGGCAGATAGAATGGTCGCACGCCGGGTCAGGCCATCGAGAGCACCATGGTTAGTTCCCTTCCGCCGTCGGTCACCCCCTCGTCCTGGACTACGGTTACGGACGATCTCGACAAACTCCTGGCAATTTTGCCCAACCGATTTCGAGAACCCCTCGATCAGCATCCCCACAAACCAACGCTGATTGAGGTTGTCCTTGATCTGGGTCGCCAGCCCGAAGCTCGGTTTCCCGGCGGTGCTGAATACCTCAGTGAAGCTGTAGTTTCCGATGCAGACCTCAGTTATGCCATTGCCCAAGTGGGGGAGTTTAGTGGCGACAACCGGGCCGGGATCGAGCGTACCCTACATCGTATTAGTGCCCTCCGTAACCGCCAGGGGAAGGTGATTGGTCTCACCTGTCGGGTGGGCCGGGCGGTGTTTGGCACCGTGGAAATGATCCAAGACCTGGTAGAAACGGGCCAGTCCATCCTGTTTCTCGGCCGGCCGGGGGTGGGCAAAACCACGGCCCTGCGAGAGGTGGCCCGTATTCTGGCGGATCAACTGCACAAACGCGTGGTGATCATTGACACCTCCAACGAAATTGCAGGGGATGGGGATGTGCCTCACCCCGCTATTGGGCGCGCCCGGCGGATGCAGGTGGCCCGGCCGGAACTGCAACACCAGGTGATGATCGAGGCGGTGGAGAACCACATGCCGGAGGTGATCGTCATTGATGAAATTGGCACGGAATTGGAGGCCCTGGCGGCCCGGACGATTGCCGAGCGGGGGGTGCAACTGGTGGGTACCGCCCACGGCAACCGTCTGGAAAACCTGATCAAAAATCCCACCCTGGCCGACCTGATCGGTGGCATCCAGTCTGTCACCCTAGGGGACGAGGAGGCCCGGCGCCGGGGGACTCAGAAGACCGTGTTGGAGCGCAAGGCCCCGCCCACTTTTCAGATCGCCATTGAAATGCAGGAGCGCCAGCGTTGGGTGGTGCATCCCGATGTGGCCCAAACGGTGGATGAGTTACTGCGAGGGCGGGCAGTGCCGCTTCAGGTGCGTACCGTACAGTCCTCTGGGGAAGTCGTGGTCACCCAGGAACGGCCGGCCGAGCCTGTGACTCCCCTCAGTCCTTGGGCAGGGGGTACCGGAGAGGGCGGCTGGCGGCGGACAGGACGGATGTCGCCGGTGCGGGATCCTTGGCTGCAAACCCCGGCCGATCCCCAGACTGCCACCTTTGCTCAGTTATTGGAAACCTCCCTCCAGGGGCAGCACTTGGCTGAGAAGGACGGCCCCCTACAAATCTATCCCTACGGCATTAGTCTGGAATTGTTGGAGCAGGTGATCCAGACCCTCGACCTGCCCGTAGTTACCGTCAAGGACATCGACCAGGCTGACCTCGTGCTGGCCTCCCGTGCCCAGGTGCGCCAGAGTGCCAAGCTGCGGCACATGGCCAAAGCTCGCCAGGTACCCATCTATGCCGTCAAGGGCAGTACCATTCCCCAGATCGCTCGGGTCTTGCGGCGTCTCCTTCACCTGGAAGAACTAGAGGAACCCACGCCAGAGGTATGGGACTTACTCTGTCAGGGCAAAGAGGACGATGAAGTGGAGGCCCTGGAAGAGGCTCGCCTTGCGGTGGAACAAATTGTCATTCCCAAGGGCCAACCGGTAGAACTCCTACCCCGGCCGGCCGCCATCCGCAAGATGCAGCACGAGTTAGTCGAGCATTACCGGCTCCGGTCTTCCAGCTTTGGAGATGAACCCAATCGCCGCCTGCGGATTTTTCCAGGGTAGATTTTGGTTGTATTCTACCATCTTGGGCGCGCACACATTCCCAGCAAAAATCCGCCGAGTATCTGTCCGCTAACTTTGAAGAACATCGCCCTAGTTCTCTAGGGAGTGATTGCATGCCCAGGAATTATGAGAGAGAGTTTGCCAGGGTTGTGCGTAACCGGCGATCGCGGCGTCCTGGTCGGGCCCCTAAGGTCAGTCTTCTATGGCTGCTGGGGCTTGTCGCCCTAGGCTATCTAGCCTTTACTGCCCTCAGCTATTTTACGGACATCAATGGTTTAGAGGTTGCCTTACCAATTCTGCTTCTGGGAGCAGTTCTTGTCGTTGCCTTTCTAGTGAGTGTGGCCATCCTGATTTGGGCTTTTCTTCTCATTTTGGCTGAATTCAAGAGAACTGGGAGTCTTTACGCACGACGCAACGATCCACGCACATTGTTTCGGCAGCAAGAAAACTCTCTAGGTTTTCGCAAGGTCAGCAACTGGGCCAGTTATTTACTCCTAGGACTAGCACTTATTTACTATGCAGATACAGGATTCTTTCACTCCAGTCTTGAACGCCTCGCTGTGCAGCTTTACTATAATCCCAAACCCTCTCTCGTGCGTTCGCCCTGGCCGTGGTCTGAGGAGGCAGTCCCCCATCCCATCATTGGTAATATTCCCAAGGAGGCAGAACAGACAATTCAGACTGTTGCCAAATATATTTCACAACAAGAATCTGATCCCTTTCTACGCATCAAGGCGCTGCATGACTACGTAGTTGATCGGGTTTCCTATGACTACGAAGCACTAGATACAGGAATCAGGCATTCCCGGCCGGCCGGGTCTTTCTGATCGGCTGGAATGACTGGAAATAGGGCAATACCCAGAATCCCTAACTGGGCCGCCGCCTCAAGTTCAATCAGAAGATTGTCTAGCGTGTAGCGCCAACAACCGGGCAAGGTCGAGATAGGCTGACGTTCCCCCTCACCCTCCATAACGAACACCGGGTAGATCAGGTCATAAAGCTCTAGTGTTGTTTCGCGAACCAACCGCCGTATCCGGGAGGACTGGCGGAGGCGACGAGGACGGGCAGACAGGGATGGGGGCGTCACAAGGCTCTTCAGGAAATAGATTGATAAAGATTCTCATTCCCACACATTTTGCCTGGAAGTGAGCCAGAGATGGCCAGTTGCGCTGCTAGAGTAGGCGCTGACGGAAACCCAAGAACTTAGTATTTCTCTCAGAGAGCCATCCCAGATCCTTATTGGGAAAATGCTCGATGTTGGCCCAGAAAGGTAACTAGGGATGTGACAAGCATTATCATGCCTGCACCAGAAAATAAAGCTGTCAGACTGACCTCGAGAAGTACACCAGAAATCGCTTGGGAAAAGGGATCAAGAGCTACGGCAGAAAACATTACAAGGCTCATCATACGCCCTTGCATTGAGCTTGCAGTTTCTTTTTGTAGCCAAGAGAGGGCCAGTACACCGACAATGCCACCTCCAATTCCCATTGAGAGAATAATGCTTGCAGCAATCCAAGTCTGGAATACAAATCCCAGAGCAGATAGTCCAACACCTAAAAAGGATGCCAACCAAATCAGTGGCATTTGAAGCTGCTTAACAGTTCCCAATCGGCTGGCAATCAAAACACCCAAAAGGGCACCAAAACCATAGGCAGATTGTAAGTATCCAAAGATAATGGCGCCTCCCCCTAGTCGACTGCTTACCAATTCGGCAACACCCACGACAATTGGCCCCAGGATGGCGAAATTGATCATGGCAATTAAAAGTAAACTAATACGGATTCCAGGATGTTTCCTGGCATATTGCACACCTTCCAAAATTTCCATTACAAGGGTATGGAGACCCAAGGAAGCCCTGGCGCTACTTTTGTAGGTCTTTACAAGGTAGATACAGCCTGTGCCAATAAAGAATAAGGTGGCATTTAACGCAAAGGCAGTGGTTAAGCCAAATCGTCCAATTGCTGCCCCTGCCAGTGCAGGTCCTAAGACATTGCTTATTTGCTCACTTCCTTGCATCCATGCATTTGCCTGGATCAAGCGAGATCTTTGGACTATACAGGGCAATAGTGCTAACGTTGCTGGATACAGGAAAGATTCTGAGATGCCGAATAATCCTGAAATCAGAATGACCCTAGAAAGGCTGAAGTCATTATCAAATAGAAGTAGGGTTAAGGTGCCGGCCAGAAGTGTATTGAAAGCAGTTGAAATGGCCGCAACAGTATTGGGAGGAAACCGATCGCTAATTGCACCACCAACAAGCATCAAGATGCCACGGGGGACTGCTGCTGCTATTAAGACAGAGCCTAACGCAATTCCCGATCCTGTTTTTTGCAGAACCAGCCAAGTTAAGGCAACAAACCAGAATTGACTCGCGCAATAAATGAACGTTTGTCCGATCCAGAGCCAGCAAAACCTAGATAGTCTCAGAGGGAACTTTAGCATGATCATGGATTTTCTGGTTTTGATATTGAGTGATTGAGATTGACTGAGCGGTCAATCTACTATCTGTCACATGAAAACTGAATAAATCGCTTAAAGCACTTCGGAAGGCAATCCATAAGCAAAAATATTCAACAGACGCCTTGTACAAGCCGCATTCTCGCCTAAATCTCCTGATAGAAGAGGCTTGCCAAAAGTGAAAGGGTTACCTCCAAGAAGGGAACTCTGTATCGACATCACTACCCTGTCTATGGACACCTCTATTCACCAAGGTTGCCAAAATCCCACTCGCAGTAGTTTGGTGAGATTCGTGTGCCAGTTTTCCAGATATCAACCAGCACGTTTTCCAGCCAAGCGACAGAGGTGTCCACACGATAGTTTCCAGAGGTTGCCAGAGTCAAAAGTATATGCTTCTTTTGTAAGAAACAAGACTCTTTCCGGAAATTACTGACTAGGGATAGGCTGAATATTCAAATCCGCCTGCCATTGGCTCAGGGGTTTAGACCATTCCTCCTCCCACTTCTGAGCAAAGAGAGGTTTCGCAGTCTTGCCCAGTTTAAATCCCTGGGCGATAGCCTCCAGTAACTGGGGCAACATCTCTGGCGTCTTTAGCGTAGTGAATATTAGTGCATTGGCAATCAGCATGGTCGCCAGAGGATATGGAAATTGAGCCAAATAAAACGCCTGTAAACCGAACTCACTGGCTATAGTGGTGTCAAAGCCCGTCACGATATGCCAAATATCATGGGTCTGACTCAGCCGTATCTCAACGTAATGGGCATCGGAATCCACAGTCATTCCTTCATGCAGGTTTGGATTGTATCCAGATTTCTTCATTTGAGCTGCGTAGATGTAACCTAGGGAATCTGAGGGGAGAGAGAGTAATTTATCCAGGTCATGAGTAGGTGGAATATAGCGTTCCTGAATAATGGTTCTACACATTGAGTCTTGTTTGAGGTGCTCAGCTAGTAGCTTATATGCAGGAGTAGCTAGCAATCCTTCTGTCATATCACCGACTGTTTGCAGGCTGTTATCCCCGAACAGCATCGATATTGACGCTTTAACGATAAGAACCTTTGACAGGATCAGCATAAATCCTTTGACGATGGGATTTCGCGTCTGCTTCTGCATATGAACATTCACAGAGGTGTTGGATGTAGCCGAAGTCAAGAGATGCATGGGGAAATACTCCGAAGTAACAAGGTTTGAGAAGTGCCAACCTATCAAGACCACCTAATAACCTCTACCAGAGCAGGTCGTAAAGAAACCCGTAGACGCTGACAAAATCAACCCGGGAGATCGCCCTAAAGTACCTGATTTGTGCGGATGTCCTTTCCATCTCCGGTGCCAACAGTAACTTGAACGGAGCAATCGCCAACGCGCACCAGGCCGAACACTGGTAGCGCGCAGCGCGGAACCTAAGACAGGTGTGTCGCAGGAGGTACTCAATAAGCACAGCATAAGCAGACCCGGCTTTCGGAATGGGCAGACCTTGAGTCATAGAATGGCCCTTTGGAGAGTATGGTAATACCGAGCAATGCTCACATTTATAAAATATGAGTAGTACTCGTCTTTTGTCAAGGGAGATATGAGCATCACTCACATCTCCCCCGAACCCCATGGAGAACACCTATGTCTGAAAGCCCAGTACCTTCAGGTGGAATGCGCCGCCAGCCGCGGCAGGCCCGTAGTCAGGTGCGGGTGAATCGAATCCTAGACTGTGCGGAACACCTCTTTGCCAGCCTGGGGTACGCCGCAACTACGACTAACGCGATCGCTGCAAGCGCCCAAGTCTCAATCGGCTCTCTTTACCAGTTTTTCCCGGATAAGCCTGCTATTCTGCAAGCCTTGGCGCTACGCTACGCTGAAAAGCTGCATAGTGAGTTGGCAATCATTGATGATTTTGAACATGGCACCCTTCCTTTACCAGATTATGTAAACAAGTTGATTGATATTACCGAGCGCTTCTTTGCTGAAAACCCCAGCTACTACGCCATCTTTATGGAGGTTCAGGGAACCTTGCGAGAGTTGGAAGCAATTGATGAGGCAACTGATATCAGGTTGATTCAGGATTTGGCGACTGCCTTAGCCAAGCGCGATACCCACCTGGAACTCGTGGATTGCAGGGCAATTGCCTTTGTTCTAGTCAAAACGGTCGGAACATTATTATGGTTATCTCTCGGCCAGGAGGAGGCCTTTCGACAGCGCTTGGTTATAGAAACTAAGCGTCTTACTCTGAACTACCTACAGAGCTACTTTTCATCTGATATAGGGGATCTGGACAGCCCTATTTCCCTAGGCTCCTAAACACTGAAATAGCTATAGTTAATCCCTTAGTATAGCCGATTTGAATGGGGATGAGACATTCCTCAGGCTTTCTCGACTCTCTCCATCTGCCCTGGAAGTCTTATGGGGAGGATGTCTGGCGGACATAGGGAGGCGAAGTCAAGTGTCTCGAACTTGATTGAAACGGCTATAAACAAAAATCCTGGCCATTTGGATGCGATAGACCATGCTGGGAGCCACTTCATTAGCATGATTTCCTACTTGGTAGAGATTCTGTAGAGATGCGAGAACGCTAGTCTAGGGCCGTAAGGAGAGCCTTCCCCATCCCTGTGCAGCCTACCGCTGTCATTCCTGGGGCCATAATATCCCCCGTGCGGTAACCCTGTTCCAGAACACGCAGCACTGCCCGCTCCATCCGATCAGCCACTTCAGGTTGTTGGCAGCCATAACGGGCCATCATCGCTGCGCTCAGGACTTGGGCAATCGGGTTGGCCTTGTCCTGACCCGCAATATCAGGAGCTGATCCATGTACTGGCTCGAATACCCCTGGCCCGGCCGCTCCTAAGCTTGCCGACGGCAACATGCCGATGCTGCCTGTCAACATCGCCGCCTCATCCGAGAGAATGTCGCCGAAAAGGTTGCCCGTCACGATGACATCAAACTGTTTGGGCCAGCGGATGAGCTGCATTGCAGCATTATCCACGTAGAGGTGGGTGAGTTCCACGTCGGGATAGTCATCCGCTAGGCGAGTGATCACTGACCGCCATAGTTGAGAAACCTCTAGGACATTGGCCTTGTCCACGGAGCAAAGTTGCTTTCGCCGCAGTCGGGCCGCTTCGAAGGCGACGCGTCCGATGCGCTCTACCTCCGCTTCGCTGTAGACCATGGTATTCACGCCCCGCCGCTGCCCCTGCTCATCTGCAAAAATGCCCTTGGGCTGCCCAAAGTAGATGCCCCCGGTAAGTTCCCGTACCACCAATAAATCGACGCCCTCAACCACCTCCGGTTTGAGGCTTGATGCCCCAACCAACTGGGGGAAGATGCGGGCCGGCCGTAGGTTAGCAAACAGTCCTAGACCTGAGCGCAATCCCAACAGGGCCTGCTCAGGCCGCAGGTGACTGGGCAATGTGTCCCACTGAAAGCCCCCCACTGCGCCTAGGAGCACCGCATCACTCTTCCGGCAGAGATCCAGGATTTCCGGTGGCAAGGGATGCCCTGTGGCCTCGTAGGCGCTTCCCCCAATTAACCCCGATGTGTATTCGAAGACCACATCCGACGGCCGGCCGGCCGCCGCCAGGATATCCAGGGTAACGGCCATGATTTCGGGGCCAATGCCATCCCCTGCGAGGACAGCAATCTGATAGGTAGTGGCCATAGGGAATCGCATGGGGGAACAGCCCCTTATCTTCCCCCAGGGCCGGCCGGCCATGCAAGGGGAGTCTACCTAGCCCATCCGCTCACCGAGAAACTTGCGGATCATCTCGATTTCCTGCCGCAGGCCAGCCACCTCCGCTTCCAGGTTTTTGATCCGGTCTTCCAGCGGCCCCAGTTGTCCCGGAATGTAGGCTTCGGTTGGCGGGCGAGTTGCTCCTCCACTGGCTTCCAGATGGGCCACCCGCTTCTTAGCCTTGGCCATCGCCAGCTTGATGGCCTCAAACAGTTGCTGCTGCTCAAAGGGTTTAGAAACAAACTCGAAATACTCAAAGGGTTCCGGTAGCTTTTCTGTGACCTCTTCCTTCCTCCCGGACATGATCACCAGAGGAATGCTGTGTAGCTGGGGGTCTTGCTGAATTTGCTGAAACACCTCCCAGCCACTCATCCGGGGCAGCAGGAAGTCCAATAGAACGAGGCCTGGGCGCTCACTGCGCACCAGTTGCAACCCCTCGACCCCATCCTTGGCCTCGAGCAATTCCAGGTTGCCCTGGGGCAGCATGTCCCGAACCCGCATCCGGATGACCCGACTATCGTCGATCACCACAACCTTGTGCCGCTGCGTCATGATCCCTTCTCGGTATCGATGGCCCACCTAGGGATAGGATAACCCGTGGCTCGGATAGGATAACCCGTGGCTCAGGTTTGGCACTGACCGCAGAGGCCGAAGAATTCCAAAGTATGGTAAAAAATGCGAAATCGATGGGAAGCTTGCAAGTCGTTTTCCATCGCCTGCACGGGACAGTCTTCGACCGGGACTGAGGTGCCGCATTGTAGACAGGTGAGGTGATGGCGATCTTGGTGTAAGCAGCCATAGACCATCTCTCCCGTGGGAAGGGGTGTGGCCTGCACAATACCCATGACCTTAAGCGCCGCCAGCGCCCGATAGACCGTTGCCAGTCCAACCCGGTACTGATCACGGCGAAGTTCCATATAGATGGCCTGTGCTGACAGGGGCTGCTCCTGCCTGTGCAGCAACTCCAAAATCCTTTCCTGGCTGGGGGTGAGCGGGCTAGCCATAGCCCCATGGTAGCATTTGGGTGAATCCCCCCAAAGGCGGGTGGGCCGTTATTGAAACCGTATCGCTTCTGAGGTTTAGGGAGTTCTTGCCACCCAATGCGTTTGTCATTTCACGTCCGTGTCTACATTACATTGCGCCCCTCTGTCCTGGATCCGGCCGGGGCAGCCGTGACCCGCAATCTGCAACACCTGGGGTACGGGGTAGCAGAGGTTCGGATCGGGAAATATGTTGAGTTCACCCTTGAGGCGATGTCTGAGACGGACGCAACGGCCCAAGTTGAGGCGCTGTGTGATCAAGTCCTAACCAACCCGGTGGTGGAGACTTACCGCTATGACCTATTGCCAGCGCCTGTGTCGGCTCAATCCTGAGGAGGCAGTCCGATGCAATTCGGCATTGTGGTGTTTCCGGGGTCGAACTGTGACCGGGACGCGGCCTACGTTGCCCAGGAACTGCTGCGCCAGCCCACCCGTCTGATTTGGCATGAGGAGACGGATATCCAGGATGTGGATGTGGTGATCCTGCCAGGCGGCTTTAGTTATGGCGATTACCTGCGCTGTGGTGCCTTGGCTCGCATGTCCCCTGTGATGGCGGCGGTGATGGAGCATGCCCACCAAGGTAAATGGGTGCTGGGGGTCTGCAATGGTTTCCAGATTTTGACGGAGGCGGGTTTGCTGCCTGGCGCGTTGGTACGCAATCGGGACTTACACTTCATTTGTGACCAGGTGCCAGTGCGGGTCGAGCGCACGGATTTGCCTTGGACGCAGACCTATACGGCCGGCCGTGTCCTCACCTTGCCCATTGCCCATGGAGAGGGCTGTTACTATGCTGATGCGGTCACCCTGGCCACCCTAGAGCGCCAGAATCAGGTGGTTTTTCGCTACTGCACGCCGGCCGGCCGGTTGGAACTAGCCGGAAATCCGAATGGGTCGTTAAACCACATTGCCGGCATCTGCAATGAACAGGGAACTGTCCTGGGGATGATGCCCCACCCGGAGCGGGCAGCGGATGCCCTGCTGGGGAATGCCGATGGCCTGGGCTTGTTTCAAGGATTGCTTCAGGCAGCGGCCTTGGTGTGAGTGATGGGGGTCGAAGTACCACTGCGGCCGGCCGGCTCTCCTCTGGGCTGGGCCTTGCTGATCTCCCTGGGGTTACATGGCTGGCTGTTGTGGCAGTTCCGCGCTTGGTCGGGGCCGCGTCTCTCCCTGGAAACGGCCCCTGTTACGCCCATTGATTTTGTAGTGCTGCCTCCTGCGCCCGCCCCAAAACCGTCACCGCCCCCCCCAGAGGCTGTTGCACCCGCTGCCAAACCTGCGCAACCTCCGGTTACTCCTCAACCCATCAAACCTCAGACTGTAGCCCCTGCTAAACCGGCGACTGAACCCAGTCCAGAGCCAGAACCCCTAGAGCCGCCGCCCCCCATTGACACCCGTCCAGTAGTAGAAACCTACGATCCCTTAGGCACCAGCCCGGCGGAGGGATTCACCAACCTGGGGGCGTGGATGGCCCAACTGCCTCCGGGGCAGCCGCCTCCCAAACGCTTCCCACTGACCCTGGCCTATCCAGACAAGACCTGCGCTGCTGACTGGAACCAGGCTAGTCCGCCCAGCTTTGGTGTTCTGCTGGATGAAAACGGCCGGCCGGCCGGGGAGATTGCCCTGCTCCAGTCCAGCGGCTATGCCCGTCTCAATCGGGCCGGCCGGGAGGCCGTTCTGGCGCATATCTATCCAGAAAATCGAGCTAACCAGGCCCTCTTGGTTGATATCCAGTGGATTGACGCCTGCCCGACTCCACCGGAAGTAACTCCCTAGGCTCAGTGCTGCCGGCAGCTTCAGCAGGAATAGGTCGCCGGACTATCCAGCCCGTCCAAGCCCTAGTTTCCCGAATTCGCCATCGGTTTGTAGGCCGTGACTTCGACCTCAATCCGCATGCGCGGGTCAGCAAGGCCCGCAGAAAACATGGTCGAGGCCGGCCGAATCTCCCCAAGGTACTTGCGGAGTACGGGCCAACACGCCGGGAAATCATCGCCATTGGGGAGAATGTAAGTCACCCGTACCACGTCGGCCAAACTGGCTCCGGCCTGGCTGAGGGCGGCAATCAGATTCTGGAAGCACTGCTCGGTTTGCTCCACCACGTTCTCCGAAATGGTCATCGTGGCGTAGTCAAATCCGGTGGTACCCGACACAAACACCCAAGGCCCATCCACCACTGCCCGCGAGTAGGCGACCTCAGCTTCCCAGAACGATCCCGAACTGATCCGATAGCGGGTCATGGCCAGGTTTCTGAGGGTTGGGGCAGATAGACAGGTGCCATTCCTGAGAGAGTTACTGCTGAACTTGACCGTTGATGCGGGCCGTGTTGAGTTGATTGCCTACCGCAATCAGGATCTGGTCACGGGTGGCATTGTACAAATCCAGGTTCCCATTTCCGGTAAACACATTTTTACCAGGGCTGTCCGCAGTTCCCAAATCGGGTTGAGCACGGGAAATGGCCACGACCCCATCCCGACGGTTGCGCTCGATGCGGTTGCCCCGCAGCACCGGCCGAGCCATGTCCGTGATCACAATGCCATCGACATTTTCCAGAATCTGGTTATCGACGACCAAGGGTGCCGAAGACCCACCAATGGCCATGCCAAAGCCGGTTTGCTGAAATGTGTTGCGGCGAATTTCACCCCGCGAGGACTTGGTGACCGAAATCCCATTACCCCCATTTTTCTGGAAGAGACTGTCCTCAATCCGAGGGAGGCCCTCACCCGTGACAAAAATGCCCTCGCGGTGGTTACCGGTAAAGGTGGAGTGGTGGATCTTGGGGGCTGTAGACTCGACCCAGATGCCGCTGCCACGGATATTAGGGTTGGTAATTGTGACTCCCACAATCTCGACGTTGTTAGCAGCCACAATCGCAACATTTTGGCGAGCAAATATTGGGCTAATAATCACGCCACCCCCGCGGATGACAATGCCCTGCCCCCGATTGCTCGGTTCACCCCGGAGGATGACGCCAGGCTTGAGACGGAGTGGAAACACCTCGCCACTTTCAGCGGTGTATTGACCGGGGATCAGTTGAATAGTGGTGCCTTCAGCCGCCAGTTCCAGTGCCCGGGTTAGGGTTTTCAGGGCCGTATTGGGGGTCTGCCCCGTGTTTTGATCTAGCCCTGCTTGGGGATTGACATGCAGGACAGCGCGATGGCTACCGGGCACTGCAACTAGGGGTTGGGGCGGTGTCGCGGTGGAGGTTTTTTGTTGAGCCAAGAGGCTGGGACTGGCGAGAACCATCCAGCCAAAGGTCAAACCAAGGGTCAGCGGGAAAAAAGGACGCTTCATGGGGGGCACTCCTGCACACATATTCCAGTATGTCGTTTCGGGACAGGGTTGGGGTTGAAGGTTACCAGGGCGGTGGGAAATGTTACATCGGTTATCTTGAATTTTCGGGACTGATAGCGGGATGGTATGGAGGTGGATCGTGTCTAGCCAGGCATGACTGTAGGTGAATGACTGCTTCGATCCCGACATCAGCGATGCAACCCTAGGGCGATGACGACGCCGATCACAACCCAGATTGCGAGAACCCCGGCAGCTACAACCCAAGACCGGGGCACGGTGGGGTGAGGTTCCCGCTCGGCGCGCTGGCGGCATTCTGCCCAAAGGTCGGAGGGCGTCAGCCGCATCACCAGCCATATCCCTAGGGGTACGATCAGGAGGTCATCGAGGTGGCCAATGATGGGGATGACATCGGGGATTAAATCCAGGGGACTGAGGGCATAGGCCACGACCCCCGCCGCCAGCACTTTAATGTACCAGGGGGTTTGGGGATGGCGATAGATCAGCACCAGAGTATGGGTCTGCTTGATCAGGTGGCGAAGGACGGCCCGGAGGCGACGCAGGTTCACGCGGCCCTGTAAGGTAAAGGTGCTGTACGTGTGCTTATCCTACGACCATGACGACCCATTTCATTACGGCTGAGGTGCCTGCCCCCGGCCGGCCGGCCGCAATTCCTGATGCGGTGGAGGCTGCTCTTCAACTCGAGGGAGAACCCCTGCGTTGGGCCATTACCGCTGTCAACCCAGGGGGCAAGCTCCAGGTTGAGGCTGTCGTGCTGCGGCAGGAGACGCCCCAGCCCCAGGCATGACCCGACCTTGGACGGTGGCTCTGATCATTCCCACGGGGATTGGGGCAGCCTTGGGGGGGTACGCGGGGGATGCCCTGCCCATTGCCAGGGCCTGTAGTGCGGTGGCCGACTGGGTGATCAGCCACCCGAATGTCCTCAATGGGGCAAGCCTCTACTGGCCGCAGGCGAATGTGCTCTACGTGGAAGGGTATGCCTTAAATCAACTGGCGGCCGGCCGGTGGGGCCTGGAACCAGTGACCCGGAACCGGATCGGGTTGATTTTGGATCAGGGGATCGAATCCGACCTGCAACTGCGCCACCGGCAGGTTGCCCTGGCGGCCCAGGCCACTTTGGGGCTGGAGGTGGTGGGCTACGGGGTGACCGATGAACCCCTGGATGTGCATCTCCAAACGGCAACTTCTGGGGCCACCTGGGGGACGATCGGCCGGCCGGATAGTCTCTTGCGGGCGGCGGAGCGATTGATCCAGGATGCTCAAGCTGAGGCCCTAGCGGTGGTGGCGCGGTTCCCCGACGAGGCGGACAGTCCGGCCCTCCAGGACTACCGGGCGGGGCACGGCGTCGATCCCTTGGCGGGGGCGGAAGCGGTGATCAGCCATCTGGTGGTACGCACCTTGGGGGTGCCCTGCGCCCACGCGCCGGCTCTACAGCCCCTACCTCTGAGTGAGTCCGTTCATCCCCGTGCCCTTGCTGAGGAATTGGGGTATACGTTTCTGCCCTGTGTGCTGGCGGGGTTGAGTCGGGCACCGCGGTATGTGCCTCTCCCACAGGCTAGGGCGGCGCGGGGGTCACTGATCACCCAGGTTGACGCGGTGATTGTGCCCGAAACCGCCTGTGGGGGGGAGGCAGTCCTGCACTGGGGAGGCCAAGGTGTGCCGGTTATTGCAGTGCGAGACAATGCCACCCGAATGCAGGTGCGGCCGGCCGATGTGGGTCTCCAAGCCCTGTCAGTCGGTTCTTACCTGGAGGCTGTTGGGGTACTGGCAGCCCTCAAGGCGGGCGTAGCGGCCGGCCGGCTGACCTCCCAAGCCATTGACCTGCCGCAATTCTCAACCGGCGGCTGACTCTAGGGCACATGGCTGGGGATAACCGAATCGCCTTCAGTTTGCACATCTCCAGGATGTAAGGCGACTGGCCACAGTTTGGTTATCACCACTCCAGCTAACTGGCAAACTTCAGGCCCAGCCTCGGTACGCCCCGGCCGGCCGCAGCCCTACCCTAATCGTCCTGCTTCTCCAACACATCAGCCAGCCGCTCTAGGGTGGTGACCAGTCGGGCCTGGAGTTCTTGGGCAGGGTCAGGCTCCGGGGCCGGTGCTGCCGCTTCCTCCTGGTGCTTCCAGCGCTCCAGGGCACGAATCGCCACAAACAACACCAGGGCAATGATCACGAAGTCCACCACTGACCCCAGAAAGCTCCCTACCTTGAGGCCGGGGCCAATCACTGCGGCCCGCCAGTCACCCCCAGGAATGAGGGGATTGACCAGAGGCATCACGAGGTCGGCTACAAAGGAACTGACAATTTTGCCAAAGGCCCCGCCAATAATCACGGCCACGGCCAAATCCACCACATTTCCCTTCAGGGCAAAGGCTTGGAAGTCTCGCAGAAAGCCTGTTGTCGCCCGACGGCCCTGACGCATGGCCATAGTGAGTACTCCCAGGGTGCTTTCGCCATCGTACTGGAGTTTGTTCCCTCGCCAGCCGACCGTCTAAGCTAGGGCTATGCCCCTGGTTGATGTGTCGCCGGTTTTCCTCTCTCGTCAGTTACTGGCGGGGCTGGGCGTGGCCATGACGGTTCAGCATCAGGAACGCCTACCGGCGGCCGGGCCTGTGGTGCTCGTTGTCAACCACCGCAGCGTCCTGGATATTGCCCTAGTGATGGCTGCCCTCGGCCGGCCGGTACATTTTGTCTGCCACCGCTACATGAGCCAGGCCCCTGGCTTGCGGGAATTGGTGGGCTGGTTGGGCTGTTTGCCTGCCACCTCGCCCTGGAAGTTGTTTCAGCAGGCGCGCACTTACCTCAGCCAAGGGAAAATTATTGGTATTTTTCCGGAGGGAGGCGTGCCGATGGTGCAAACGCCGGCCGCGACCGGCACGGCGCCCTTTCAGTCGGGATTTGCCCATCTCACCCTGCGCCTGTCCCAACTACCCGTGACGCTGCTGCCGGTGGCCCTCACCTCCCAGGAAGAAGCCGTATTCCACCCCTTTCCGGTGGCCCTCCTCTCCCTCTTTGATCCCACGGAACCCCTGTTCCGCAGCCTAGGCTGGCATCCCATGGTGGTGTACCGCCAGGTGGAGGTACGCATCGGCCGGCCGATTCGTGCTGAGCCTTCCTGGTACGCCACCTATCGCCGGGGTGACCGCCAGGCCCTAGTTGGAGAGTTAACCGATCGTTGCCAGACCGAGATTCAGGGTTTACTAAGAGAAGAATCTTAAGATTCCCGCTTAATACCCAGCCTTAAGTCAACGCTGTGTTTAGTAACATCCCATGACCCCCTTTGCCCTACCGCGACTACGCCCCTGGAATACTGCCCTGAACCAGCCTCCCCTAGTATTTTTGCCAGGTATGGATGGCACTGGCGACCTGTTCCACACCCAGGCCCCCAGCCTTGATCCGCATTTTGCTGTCCACAGCCTGCAACTGCCGCCCTACGCCTACCCTGATTGGTTGGCATTGGTCACGGCCACCTGGACGACCCTCACCCAGCACTTTCCCGACACGCCAGTCGTGCTCTGCGGGGAATCCTTTGGGGGTTGTCTCGCCCTCAAGCTGGCGGCCTATGCCCCGGAACGGGTAGCTGGATTGATTCTGGTCAACCCTGCTTCCAGCTTTGCGCACCAGGGTTGGCTAGTCCAGGGGTCGCGCTGGGTGGACTGGCTGCCGCCGGGGGTTTTTGGTCTGTCCCACTGGGTGTTGTTGCCCTTTCTGGTGGACTTGACTCGCCTGCGGCCGGCCGACCGGCAGCGGTTGATGGAGGCGATGAGGGCTGTACCCCACGCCGTGTGTCAGAACCGCCTCGCATTGCTGCGGGAATTTGACCTGACCCCGGAGACCCTAGCGCGCCTCAGCCAACCCACCCTAATTTTGGCCAGTGCTCAGGATCGCCTGTTGCCCTCCCTGGCGGAGGCTGAGCGTTTAGTGAGTCATCTGCCCCGCGCCACCTACGAAGTGCTGCCCAACAGTGGCCACGCCTGCCTACTGGAAACCGATGTTCATCTAACGCCGATCCTGGATCGCCAGCGCTGGTTAGGGAATTGGGCTATGGGGCCGGCCGCTCAGGAACCGGTTGGCATCGGGTAGGGCGTTCAGGGCAGTTGTAGGAAGTGCCCCACCTGCGCCACAGCGGCCTCTAACACTGCCGGCTCCCGCACCAGCGCAAACCGCACATACCCCTCCCCGGCCGGCCCGAATCCGGCACCGGGGGAGGCCGCAACACCGGTTTTAGCCACCAAATGCAGACAGAACTCCAGGGAACGCTGCCGCCATGCCTCCGGTAAGCAAGCCCAGATGTACATCGTGGCTGCGGGGGTCGGCACAGGCCAGCCCAGACGGTGCATGGCCGCCACAAAAGCATCCCGGCGCGCCCGGAAGGTGGCCACGGTCTGCGCCACACCGGTTTGATCCCCCGTCAGAGCCGCCACGGCCCCCGCCAAAATACCGCCGTACTGGTTGAAGTCCACCACGGCCTTGATCTGGCGCAGGGCCGCCAACACTTGGGCATTGCCAATGGCATAGCCGACCCGAAAGCCCCCCATGTTGTAGGACTTGGAGAGGCTGAATAGCTCAACCGAGACGGTTTTCTCAGGGTCAGCCTGGAGTACCGAGGCCGGCCGGCCGCTCCCAAACACTAGGTCAGCGTAGGGGAAGTCGTGCACCAGGATCAGGCCGTGCTGCTGACAAAAGGCCACTGCCTCCTGAAAAAAGCTGAGGGGTGCAAGGGCCGTCGTCGGGTTGTGGGGATAGCTGAGAACCAGTAGCTTGGCCTGTTGGAGAACGGTAGGGGGAATATCCCCTAAGTCCGGCAGAAAGGCGTGATCCGCCCGCAGGGGCAGGGTGTGGACTTGGCCCCCGGCCAGGTGGACGCCGCCCGCGTGGGAGGGATAGCCGGGGTCCAATAGGAGCGCGTAGTCCCCCGGATTCAGAATCGCCAGGGGCAGATGGGCTGTCCCCTCCTGGGAGCCAATCAGTGGCAAGACTTCGGTGTCGGGATCGACGGGGACACCGTAGCGATCCGTGTACCAGCGGCCGGCCGCGTGGCGCAGGGGTTCGGTGCCCGCAAACAGCAGATAGCCGTGGGTCTGGGGATCGGG
>JACYLR010000102.1 GCA_015272465.1 Gloeomargaritaceae cyanobacterium C42_A2020_066 | reverse complement strand
GCTACGGTGCGGGCAACCCTGCGGGTGGCGTCGGGGTCGCCCATCGAGCAGATCCAGAAGGCAGCCCAAGCCCTGGAACCCGACCTGGATCGCTCCGAAAGTTTTGTCACCCTGGTTCAGGCCCAACTGGATCCGGCCGGCCGCCACCTCACCTACGTGGATGCGGGCCATGGCAATGGCTTTTTCCTCACCTCAGATGGAGCCTTGACCCCCCTGGTTTCCGGCGGTATTCCCCTCTGCGGCTTCCAAGTAGAGGGCTATCAGGCCAGTCACTTCACCTTTGCGCCCGGTGATGCCTTCGTGCTCTACAGTGACGGTGTCCCCGATGCCCGCCCCGATTTGGATCTGACGCCCCCCGCGTTGGCGACCTATCTCCAGGGCATGGACAGCGCTGCGGCGATGGTCGAGCGGCTGGTGTCCCTGACCGCCACGGATCAGCCCCCCGTAGATGATGTCACGGTTCTGGTGCTGCGATGCCTGACCTGACCCCGGCCGGCCGGCCCCAATCCCTGCGGCAGCGGCTGATTGCCCCCGCTGTGCAGTTGATGAATCGACTGCGCTACCCCCAGAAATTCCTGTTGATCAGCCTGATGTTTGCCCTACCGCTGGGCACCACCCTGTTCTGGCTGGTGATCGAACTCCAGAGTCTCATCAACTTCACGCGTCAAGAATTAGATGGCACCGCCTATCTACGCATCCTCAACCGAACCCTGGCTGAGGGCTATGCCACCCGCCTCGCCTACGCCCGTACCCTCGGCCGGCCGGCCGGCCCCAGTCAGCAACGCCTTTCCCCAGCCCAACGTCAGCAATTTGAAACCGCCCTCGAAGCCCTGGAAACCATCGATCAACAACTGGGTGGACGCCTGGAAACCGGCACCCTAGTACCCTCGATCCGCCAGAGTTGGGAGAACCTGGTACAGCAACCCCGCAGCTTGGACACGACCGATCTCCTGGCCCGGCGTCTCACCCGCCAACTCCAGGCCCTCAACCGCCAGGTCGGGAACGGTTCCAACCTGATTCTTGACCCGGATCTAGACACCTATTACTTGATGGATGCCCTGGTGACTCGCTTGCCTGCGCTCCAAGCCGTACTGGTTGAAGTCAGTCGTCTTAGCCAAACCGTCCAGAGTCAAGGAGAACTCCTGCCCCAGCAACAGGGAGAACTCCTCGCCCTTGCCGGTCAGGTCGAGCAGTTGCAGTGGGAACTACGTCTAGGGAAAGCCACTGCCATTGCCCATGATCGCCTTGGACGGTTGGGCATTCACTTGGAGACAGCCTACATAGACCTGTTTTACTCCCTGGATAGCCTGGTCGAATCACTCCAAGCCTTAGCCAGCCCGGCCGCCCAGCCCCAAGTAGACATTTACCTGGAGGCCGCGCGTCTGGGGCTGGAAGACAGCGCCGTCGTCTGGCAGAAAGCCGTAGAGGAGTTGGATAGGTTGTTTGCCCATCGCCTGGCCGGGTTATACACCCGCCAGCGCCTGGCGCTGGTGATCACACTGGTGATGCTGGCTGGGGTCAGCTATCTGTTCATCGGTTTCTATCTGGCCGTGATCCGCACCGTGCGCCAGTTGGAGATCGCCACTCAACAGATGGTCAGTGGCGAACTTCAGGCGGGTCTGGCCCTGGATACTCGCGATGAATTGGGGGATGTGGTACGGGCCTTTAACACCCTGGCTGTGGCGTTGGTAGAGAGCAACGCTGCCCTGCAAACGGCCAAGGATCAGGCGGACAAGGCCAACCAGTCCAAGAGTGCCTTCCTAGCAAGCATGAGCCACGAGCTACGCACACCCCTCAACGCCATCATTGGCTTCAGCCAGCTTTTAGACCGGGACTACAGCCTCACTCGCCAGCAGAAGGACACTATCGGGATCATCAATCGCAGCGGCGAGCACCTGCTCAACCTGATCAACGACATTCTCGACATGTCTAAAATCGAGGCCGGCCGGGTTGTCCTCCAGCCCCAGGTGTTTGATCTGCACCGCTTACTCCAGGATATCCAGGACATGTTCAGCCAGCGGGCGAGTGCCAAAGGGCTGGTGATGGAAACCCAGATGAACCCGGCAGTGCCGCGGGTGGTGATCACCGACGAGGCTAAACTCCGCCAAGTGCTGATCAACCTATTGGGGAATAGTCTCAAATTTACCCAGGTGGGGGGTGTTGGGGTGCGGGTCGCCGCCGAGTTCTTCCCTGATTCCACTGGCGCGTCTCCCCCCCACTGCCGCCTCACCTTCGAGATTGAGGATACGGGTATGGGCATTAAACCAGAGGAAATGCCCCAACTGTTCAAACCCTTTGTCCAGACCAGCAGTGGCACTACAGTCCAGGAAGGGACAGGCTTGGGGTTGACTATCTGCCGCAAGTTTATTCAACTGATGGGGGGTGAAGTCAGCGTCCGCAGCCAGTGGGGTCAGGGCACGGTTTTCAGTTTCCACATCCAGGCGGAAGTAGGCGATCCAAATGCCCTCAAGCAAGCGGCCGGCCGGGGGCGGGTCGTGGGCCTGGCACCGGGCCAACCGGACTACCGCATTCTGG
>JACYLR010000215.1 GCA_015272465.1 Gloeomargaritaceae cyanobacterium C42_A2020_066 | reverse complement strand
CTACCTACCCTAGAAGTCTTATATGGACGGTGTCTGGCGGACATGGAGAGGTGAGACTGAGTGTCTCAAGCCTGAATGAAACGGCTATACGTCAAGGATCAGGGGAATGAATATCTCCAGCTACACCGAGATGAGCAGCTTACGCTTTTTTGATTCTGATACCCCGTCTGCTTGCAGCGGGGTAGTTCATTCATGAAAGGTTGATATGGCACTTTGTCCACAACTATAATGCATCTCTAGACTCGGCCTAAAGAAGCTTTCACTACTTATTTACTACTACCGGTATTTTTATTCGCCTGATGGTACGCAGGTTCACCTCTCAACACCTAGTTTAGAAATCAGCTCTAAAGGTATCGAGGTCTGGAGATCCAGAATGGAGTCTTTCGATAGCTTGTGGGTACCTCTATTTATTCAATCTGGCACGGGCCTGTTGACAATAGGAGACAGTAGACTGGGCACTCCAGACCAGTTTATTCTCAATAGGCGGGACTATCGGCCAATTAATAGAGGTGCCCTTATATAGAGGTGCCCTAGATATTACACCCCCAACTGAGTGAATGACCTGTTTCAAGCAGACTTATCAGCTTGAGGTGGGCTGTATGCCCGTTTGACCTTGGGGTGTAAGCTTGTTCGATTCTTCCCTTTAACGCCTCTTCAGGCTGTCGGGTGTTCTCTCTCCCTTTGGTCTCTAAATTGCCAAGGTACCCCAACTCCTGCTGTAATGCCTGGAGTGGCCGGACTCAGCCTAGACTGGACTGGTAGACCTTAGAGGATGTTTGGCCCATGCGCCTGTCCCAGATGCTGCTGGTGACCCTGCGAGAAGACCCGGCCGATGCTGAAATCATCAGTCATAAGCTGCTGTTACGGGCGGGTTATATCCGACGAGTGGGCAGCGGTATCTACGCCTATCTGCCCCTGATGTGGCGAGTGTTGCAGAAGGTCAGCCAGATTGTCCGGGAGGAGATGAACCGGGCCGGTGCCCAGGAGTGTCTACTGCCCCAACTACAACCAGCAGAACTGTGGCAGGAGTCGGGTCGCTGGGATACCTACACTAAGGCCGAGGGGATCATGTTTGCCCTCACCGACCGCCAGGAGCGCCAACTGGGCCTGGGGCCAACCCACGAGGAGGTGATCACGACCCTGGCCCGTGACTTGGTGCGTTCCTATCGCCAACTGCCCCTCAATCTCTACCAGATTCAAACGAAGTTCCGGGATGAAATTCGTCCCCGGTTCGGCCTGATGCGGGGCCGGGAATTCATTATGAAGGATGCCTATTCCTTTGATGCTGATGAGGATGGGCTCAAGCACACGTACCGGAAAATGCACGATGCGTACTGCCGGATTTTGCAGCGCTGTGGCCTAGAGTTTCGGGCAGTTGAGGCAGATTCAGGGGCGATCGGCGGCTCTGGCTCCCAGGAGTTTATGGTGTTGGCTTCGGCAGGTGAAGATGAGGTGCTGTTTACCCCCGATGGTCACTACGCCGCCAATGTGGAAAAAGCCGTGTCCCGGCCGGCCGATCCGCTGCCCTCACCCTTTAAGCAGTACGAGAAACGAGAGACGCCCAACACCCCCACCATTGCCAGCCTGTGCGAATTCCTCAAGTGTTCGGCCACTCACGTTGTGAAGAATGTCCTTTACCAAGTCACCTATGACAATGGGATGTCGGTGTTGGTTCTGGTCAGTATCCGGGGCGATCAGGAGGTGAATGAGATCAAACTGCACAATGAACTCACAAAACTGGCAAGCACCTACGGCGGCAGTGCAGTGATTGGCCTAGCCGTACCCAGTGCTGAGGCGCAGCAAGCCTGGGCGACCCAGCCCCTGCCCCTGGGATATATTGCCCCCGATCTCAGCGACGCCTTTATTCAACCCTTGAAAAACCTGGCCCCGCAGTTTCTCCGACTGGTGGATGAAACCGCGGTCGATCTCCAGAATTTCGTCACCGGCTCCAATGAAGTCGGCCACCACGTCGTTGGGGCTAACTGGGGCAAGCCGTTTGCCTTGCCTAAGCTTGTGGCTAACCTTCGCAAGGCAACGGCAGGGGATCGTGCACTCCACGACCCCAATCAAACCCTCCAAAGTGCGCGGGGCATCGAGATTGGCCATATTTTCCAACTGGGCACCAAGTATTCCCAGGCGATGGGAGCAACCTATACCAACGAACAGGGAGAGGACTCACCCCTAGTGATGGGTTGCTACGGCATTGGCGTCTCCCGTTTGGCCCAGGCAGCTATTGAACAATCCCACGATAGCGATGGCCTCATCTGGCCCGTGGCCATTGCCCCCTACCAGGTGATTGTGGTCATCCCCAACCTCAAGGATGCGGATCAGGTGGCAGCGGCTGAACGGCTCTATGGAGAACTTGCAGCGGCCGGCCTGGAGGTGCTGTTGGATGATCGAGATGAGCGGGCCGGGGTGAAGTTCAAGGATGCGGATTTACTGGGCATTCCCTACCGGGTGGTGACGGGCAAAACCCTCAAGCAGGGGCAGGTGGAGGTGGTGTGGCGGCGGGATCACCACACGGAAGCGGTGGCGGT
>JACYLR010000242.1 GCA_015272465.1 Gloeomargaritaceae cyanobacterium C42_A2020_066 | reverse complement strand
GCCGTACCCGACTGGCGTAGAGATCGTAACTGGCGATGGCCCCCGTCTCATCGAGGACAACCCCAAAACTGAGGGCCGGACAGTCCTGTCCCTGGGCCAAACTCATCGGGCCAGTTGCCAATACTTCCGGGAACATGGGAATCGTCCCCGTGGGTAGGTAGAGGCTGGTGCTGCGCCGCCGAGCCTCCTGATCGAGCACATCCCCCGGCGTCAGCCAGCGGCCGGGATCGGCAATGTGGATCCAAAGGCGTTGCTGGCCATTGCCCAGATCCTCCAAACTAAGGCCGTCATCAATCTCACGGGTACTCGCATCGTCAATGGTGTAGACCTTGAGGCCCGTTAAATCAAGGCGGTGCTGGGCATCTGGGTCGGGGGGGGGGCTTTGGGGACAGGGGAGGGAAACATCCAAAACCCGGGGGGGGAAGGTGACAGGAACCTGACTCCGGCGGAGGGCCAAGTTTTCGTGGAGACTCCACACCCCTAGGTCAATCAGGAGTAGGTGGGCCGCTTCGGGGGTCGCCGGCCGGCCGGCTTGAGTCAGCACCTCGGCAGCCGCTTGGGCACGGGGGGCCTGTTCCCCCACGGTAGCAAATTGCTCTAGGGCCTCCAACCGAGGGCGATCCGAACCTTCCCAGGTCACGGGCTGGTGGGCAAGGGCTTGGCGCAGGCGTTCCTGAAATCCGGCCTGTTCCTGCTGCCGCTGGGTTTGGCGGGCTAATTGGTGCTTGAGTTCCGCCACCTGGGCGGCCGGCCGGGCTTCGTAGGCATCCCCCTTTTGCTTAAAGTAGAGCTTGTCCTCGCTGAGGAGGAGGTGGGCCGCGTACTGGTGGAGGGGAGTTGCCTCACCAAACACCAAATCCGCCAAAACCGTGGGGGTGACCACCTCGCCGCACAACAACTCCCAGGCGACTTCCAAGTCAGCCCCGTCGCACAGGGCTTGGCTGTGGGTACAAAAGCTAGACAGTTCATCAACGTCTAGGCGCAACTGCCCCACGGTGTAGGTGACGTCGCGGGGATAGAGCGTGTGGTTACGACCTTGAGGGTCAATGGCCACCCAGCATTTCTTACCCTCTGGGCGATCCAGAATAGCCAGTCGCCGCAGTCCTTGATGGCGAAACTCGACAACTTGGCCCCTCTCCACGGGAGCGGCCCTACACGTCCCGGCTTACAAAGGGCAACAGAGCCATGATGCGGGCACGCTTGACAGCAACTGTCAGCCGACGCTGTTGCTTGGCGGTCAGACCTGTGACCCGCCGCGGCAGAACCTTGCCCTGCTCAGTAATAAACCGCTTGAGGAGGTCAAGATCCTTATAATCAATCACTTCCTCGTCTTTAACGGGCGATGAGCGACGACGGTAGAAACTCATAGGGGACTATCCAGGTAAATGGCCATCTCCAGGGAAACCAATGCCAGAAGCAGTTCTACTTGGTTTCTTTGTGGATCGTGTGCTTGTTGCAGTGGGGGCAGTACTTCTTAATCTCCATACGCCCTTGGGTGTTGCGACGGTTTTTCATGGTGGTGTAGCGGGACACCCCTGGGGAGCGCTTGTCCAGGTTGGTGCGGCACTCCGTGCACTCCAATGTGATGATGATCCGAACACCTTTACTTTTGGCCATTGAAGACCGGCCTCCAACACCGTGCGTGTGGCAAGTGACGATTTTTGATCATACCACGGATTCTCAGAATGTTAACCGGTGGCCACCATGGCTCCTGCCCACTGCTTGACCACCGATGGGCTGCCATACCAGGGACCCGGGGAACTGGGCGAGTGCCAAACGCCCTCCAGGGTCAGATTGTGGGCGCCATCGAGGTGGGCAGCGCTCACAGGTGTAATCCCATCGCCCCAGGTTGGGCCGGTGCCGCAGGTGAGTCGGTAGCTCTCGTAGGCCAGGGTCCACGGCCGGCCGAACACAGCCTGACCGGCCACACAGGTATAGACCACATCCCTGTGGAATGCCCCCGGATACTGCTGATTAACAAAGGTGAGGTTGGCCCGTGTCCAGCGCTCCTGGCTCGTGTGGGGTGATCCCAGGGTAATTAACCGGGCCACCCGCGCATGACCAGCCCAGACACGTCCGTGGTAGGGTTGACGGCCCAGGAAAATGCGGGCAATCCAGCCCCCCGCTGAGTGGCCCACTAGGGTAATCGGCTCCTGGGGATAGGTCAACTCCAGCGCCGTTAACGCCCGATCCACCTGGGACAGAATCGGTGTCACAGGCCGGCCGCCCAGGGTCACCAGCCAATCCCACCACCGCAGGGGCACCACCCCCACCCGAAACCCCAGTCCCTCCAGATGAGCAGCCAGGTCTTGGTAAACCTCAGCGCCGGCTAGGTAGCCAGGGATGATCAACACAACGCTCATGACTTGCCCAGGGCAGCGTGGTTTAACTCAGAATCTTAATAAATCCTAACTGCTCCAGCCTCAGGAGGAGGGTACTACTGGCCGCTGAGATGGGATCTGGCTGGCTTCGTCCGTCTCCTACGAACGCGGTAGTGCCATGGGGTAAAGTGGGGTTTGGTGTATTAAAACGCTAGTTTAGGCGAGATCGGCATGACTATTTCCAGTGCAAGCGGGGGGCGATCCAGTACAACGTTTGGCAATCGCGTCTTCCTCTTTGAAGTGGAGGGCCTGCGGCAGAGTGCTAACACCGATGCCCTGAACTATCCCATACGGCGTAGCGGTTCGGTTTTCCTCCAGGTGCCCTACAGCCGCATGAACGAGGAAATGCAGCGCCTCAGTCGCCTAGGAGCTAGGATCGTCAGCATCCGCCCCCTAGGCAGCGCGGCCGGTAATGGTACCAGTCCTGCTCCAGCCACTGTCACCGCCGATACAGCACCCCGGCCGGCCGCCAGCGTCAATGGAGATCAATCATCCCTCGCACCTGCCCAGGCAACGGTTATGACTCAGGCAAAGGATAAGGAGAAAGAGAAGGCTATACCGGTCAACACCTACCGCCCCAATGCGCCTTTTGTGGGCCACTGTTTGTCCAATGAACCATTGGTCGGTGACGGGGGGATCGGCATTGTCCAGCACCTCACCTTTGATTTGAGCGGTAGTAACCTCCGCTACCTAGAAGGCCAGAGCATTGGCATCATCCCCCCCGGCACCGATGCAGGGGGCAAACCCCACAAGCTGCGGCTCTACTCCATTGCCTCAACCCGCCACGGCGACAAGCTGGATGACCAAACCGTATCCCTGTGCGTTCGCCAACTGGAATATAAGCATCCCGAAACCGGCGAGATGGTCTACGGGGTTTGCTCCACCTATCTCTGTGGCCTGGAGGCCGGAACAGAGGTTAAGATCACCGGGCCAGTCGGCAAGGAAATGCTCTTGCCTGAAGATCCCGATGCCAATATTGTGATGATGGCTACCGGTACGGGCATTGCGCCGTTCCGGGCCTACCTGTGGCGGATGTTCAAGGACGAGGAGCGCTCCCTCAACAGCGAGTACGATTTCAAAGGCTTTGCCTGGCTGATCTTCGGTATTCCTACGACGCCGAATATCCTCTACAAGGAGGAACTGGAAGAAATCCAGCACCGCTATCCTGAGAATTTCCGGCTCACCTATGCCATTAGCCGGGAGCAGAAAAATGCCAGCGGCGGGCGGATGTATATCCAAGACCGGGTGGCTGAGCATGCTGACGAACTCTGGAACATGGTGCAAGACGAGAAGACCCATGTTTACATTTGCGGCCTCAAGGGCATGGAAGATGGCATTGATCAAGCCATGACGACTGCCGCCGCCAAACAAGGCGTGGAGTGGAGTACCTACCAGAAGACCCTGAAGCGGGCCGGCCGGTGGCATGTAGAGACCTACTAGGTTGGGAGTGAGATGACGATGAAAAGCCGGCTGGGAGTTAGACTCTGGCCGGCCTTTGCTACGCAGTAGATTTTGGACATCTTTACACCGCTGAAACAGCGCTAGGTACCTAGCTAGTATCCATGCACACGGTAGTGTCCACACCGTCTCACACGCTGGCGGCCACTTGGTACCCGGAGGTGCCGATCCGGGGCGAGTTTCGAGGTCGGTGTAGCTTTTTTAAGACCCACAAGGCCCAGCCGGTTCTGGGTTGGGTTCACCCGCGCTTCCCAGAAAACCTACCCCGCTAGAATCAACTGCCGCACCTGCTGGGCGGTAATGGGCGCTAATAGGACACCATTCCGGTAGTGCCCCGTTGCTCCAATGACGTGGGGAAGCCCCGAAACGGCTTCAATAATAGGGGCCGGCCGGCCGACGGGTCGCGGGCGTAGCCCCTGCCAGTGGCTCACCACAGATGCCGTTTCCAAGGCAGGGCACACAGCTCGTGCTCTGTTCCAGAGGGTTTGCCAGAGGTAGGAGTCAGCCTGGGGAACACTGGCAGGTGCGACAGGAAACTCGACCGTGGCCCCCACCCAAACCCGGCCGGCCGGCCGCGGCACCAGGTTGACATCTCCATAGGTCACCACCGGCAATCCCGCCAGGCCCTCTATCTGCGCTTCTACTGCCTGGCCCAAAACCGGAACCAGGGTGATCCCCGGCAGCAGGTCTGGAGAGGCAAGGCCGGCCGCCACAACTATCCAGTCCGCAGACTGCCAGCCCTGAGACGTTTGGAAGCGGTGGGCTTCCAGACTGAGCACAGGGGTGTTCCAGTGGAAGACAACGCCCTGCCGGCCGGCCGCCGCCACCAGAGCCTCCGTGAGGGGCACTGGATCGAGTTGAAAGTCCTGGGAGGAGTAGAGGGCAGCCAGACAACGACTCAGGTCAAGGCCCGGAAAGCGGCCGGCCGTTTTCTGGGGCGTGAGTTGCTCTAGGGGCCAGCCCTGGGCTGCCCGGGTTCGGATGAGGGTTTCCCACGCCGCCGCTTCCTCCGGGTCATCCGTCAGCCGCAGCAGGCCGCGGGGGTTGCCGGGCAGGTCAAGCCCCAAGTCCCGTAGCCAGCCCTGCCACACCCGCAAGCTGGCAAGGCGTAAGGCCACATGGCTACCCCGGAGTTTCTGACTGATGGCTGCCATCATCACACCGAGGGCTGCCCCTGTTGCCCCAGCGGCCGGCCGGCCCTGGGCTTCGTAGACCTGCACTGCGAGGTTAGGAACCTGGCTCAGGTCATAGGCAATGGCGGCCCCAACCACCCCACACCCGACAACCGCCACTTGGATCATCTAGGCCGGCCGCACCGCCGCAGGTAACTTTTCCAGGAAGGTCTGAAAGTCGCGCACCGCCGCATCGTAGGCTTTCAGGGCCAGGGGCTGATTTTTGTCGTGGGCGGCTGCATCGACCAACTCTAGGTCATCCAACAGAGCCCGGCTGGTGGCAACAGTCTCCTTTTGATCCTCAGCAAGCAAGCTGCGAGTCACACGGGAGAGTCGCTCGCGCAAATCCCCAAACGGCCCGTGGATCACATCAATAGCATCCTGCCATTCCTGGGCTTCAATGGCCTCCGCCAGTTCTGTCAACCGTACTTGGGCCTTCAGGACTGCCGGCAGATCTCGCTGGATTTGGGTCACCTGGGCTGCGGAATAGGTAGGGGCCACCTTGATTGTGGGGCCAGCACAGCCCGCCAGGAACGTGAGTAGTGCAACCAGACTCCAGGTGACACAAGTCCGCAGAAAAGACAGCAACATGGAATTACCCCGTGAAGGACATGCACAAACTCCTAGGATTTTAGCCGTCTCGGCCGGCCGGGCTGCGCGCGGCTTGCAAATCCAGCAAGTCATAGCTGCCTAAGTGTTTCACCACCTCCGTATGGGCCTGGAGTTCGATCAAGGCCGCCGCCAGAGCCGGGTCGTGCCCATGGCCCTCTACGTCCACAAAGAACAGATACTCCCCTAGGGAACGCTTAGTGGGTCGCGACTCAATCCGACTCAGGTTGAGATGGCGACTGGCAAACACGCCGAGGGGCTTCCCCAAAGCACCTGGCACATTGGCCGGCAAACTAAAGGCCAGGGATGTGTGGTGCCCCCCCGGTGCTTCCTCTCGCCCCACGAGCCAGAAACGGGTGACATTATCAGGATGATCTTGAATGCCCGCCGCCCGCACAGGTAAGGCAGTCGCTTCCGCAGCACGCGGGGAAACAATCGCTGCTGACGTCGCCTCCATCTGAGCGTGGGCGAGGGCTTCAGTCGTGGAGCGGGTCGCTAATAAATGGGCCTGGGGTAACCAGTGTTCCAGCCATTGCTGACATTGGCCCAGGGCTTGGGGATGGGAGTAAACATTTTCGATGGTTGCCAGATCGGTCGCCCCAGTGACCAACACCTGTTCAATGGGCCAGAGCAGGGCCTGTTGAATCTGCAACCCCTCCAACTGCCAAACACTATCCAATGTGGCGGACACACTACCCTCAATGGCATTTTCCACAGGTACCAAGCCCAAGTCCAGCGTGCCCTGGGCGACTTGTTTCAGCACCTGGGGGATACTGGGATAGGGTTGAAGGCTCAGGTCAATGCCCTGCCCACCCTGGGGATGATCCCGCCAAGCCAAAACAGCAGCTTCACTGTGGGTACCGGCCGGCCCCAGGTAGCCCAAATTTAGGGGCATAGTTGTTCCCTGAATGTTACAGTTGATTAAGGGGTTCCTCACTTACCCAGCTTACTGCCATGGTTGCTCGTTTCTCCGCTTCAGAATCTGTCCTGATTCCGGTTGAACTCCAGCCCTTACCCGTTGGGCAGTACCTGCGGCACCCCGAGCGTCTGGTTTACGCCATTGCAGACCCCCAACAGGTTGAATCCCTAGGGGCCGGCCGCTACCGGTTGAAAATGCGCCCCCGCAGTTTCTTCCAGTTTACGATCCAGCCCATGGTTGATCTCCAGGTCTGGACGGATGCAGAAGGTGTCCTGCGCCTCCAGTCTGTGGGCTGTGAGATTCGTGGCGTGGAATACATTGACCGGCGCTTCAACCTCAGCTTGGTGGGCTATCTCAAGCCAGTGACCCGCGATGAGGTGACCCAACTGCGAGGCTGGGCTGACCTGCGGGTAGAGGTGGAATTGCCACCGCCCCTGAACCTGATGCCCACTCCCCTGACTGAAGCGGCCGGCCACAGTCTCCTGGCCAGTGTCCTGATGTTGATCAAGCAGCGCCTGTGCCATCAACTGCTGCAAGACTACCGGCAGTGGGTGCAATCCATTACGCTAGAAGCCAGCCTGCCGGAGGCGGATGCTCTGGTCTGGGAAACCTGACAGGGCCGAAACGAGAGGCGGTGCTCGGCAGTGGGGCCATAGACCAACAGTGCTCGCCGATGAACCGCAGTGCCATAGCCCTTGTTGGCCGCCAAATGATAGACCGGATAGTCCTGCGCCCGTTCCAGAATCCAGGTATCTCGCCACACCTTGGCCAGGATACTGGCGGCGGCGATGCTGACCTCCTGCTGGTCGCCTCCCACCAGGGTGCGCTGAGGCACATCCAGATGGGGAATCCTCTGGTTACCGTCGATCAGGCAGAGATGTGGCGGATGGCTCAGCCTTTGGACGGCGAGGGTCATCGCTTGTAGAGTAGCCTGCAAGATGTTCCTGGCGTCAATATCCACGGCCGATACGGCAGCCACGGCCCAAGACTGGACACTGGCCTGAATGGGATTGACCAGCGCCTGCCGCCGGCCGGCCGTGAGCTGCTTACTGTCCCGGACACCCATCCGCGCCAGTACCTGGGCTTGGTCGGGAGTCACCAGAACCGCCGCCGCCACGACGGGGCCAAACAGGGCACCCCGGCCGGCCTCATCAACCCCTGCGGAGGGGCTCAATCTTCGGCTGCTGTACTTCCGCCCGATCGCCGCCGCCGCCGCCGCCGCTCGGGAGCTGAACTGTCCTCAGCGTCCAGTGCGGGGGCTAGACCACCTGAAGCGCCGCCCTGTTCGGCGTCACCGCGACTGACGAGCAAAGGTGGGGGGGGGCTGAGTGGCGTGAGGGGGGTGCCAGTCACCACCATGGCATTCGCCGGCAACGAGGCAGGTAAGGCAACAGCCGCAGGGGGTTCAGACGGCACCGACAGCACCTCAGAGGTCGCTACAGGTGGTTCCACAGGCAGTTCGGGCGGAACTGGTGGGGGCATCTCCTCAGGTAAGCACACCTGAACCACGACATCTTGGAGTTGACGGGTTTCCGGGCTGGCCAGCAGGAGGGGAGACAGCCCCATCTGGGCGTAAACCATCTGCTCTAGGGGGGACATCCCTACGGTGACTACCGGAGTCGGCTGGGGTGCAGGCTTGACCGGCTTATGGCGTGGCTCCAGTTCCTTGATTGCGGCGCTACCATTCTCCTGAGGCGGGGCAGGTAACCGCGGTACGGCGTTGGTCTTGGGTTCGGGGGCGCTCTCCTCCAGATCGAGGGGCGGTAGGCTCGGCCCTCCCTCGCGGCGTGGCCGCACGCTACCCCGATCCAGGTTCCGGCGCCGGCGGCGGTTGTTACCCCGGTCGGCCGGCCCACTCGCCGTCCCCCCTGGATATCCCCCTTCGGCCCCTAGATCAGAAACTAAGCCCGGCTCCCCCTCAGCTCTGAGATCGGCAAAACCGATAGGCACCGGCGTGCGACTCTCCACGTCCATGGGTTGTACCTGACCCGGCAAATGAACCAGATGGCCCAATCCGCCACAGGTCGGGCACGGCCGGCCGAATAATTCATAGACATTCTGGCCTTGGCGCTTACGTGTCAGTTCCACCAATCCCAAATCGGAAAGGTGGATAATCTGGGGCCGAGCTTTATCTGACTTGAGGGCCTTGCTGAAATGCTCCAAAACCTGAAGTTGATCCTTGCGGGACTCCATGTCAATAAAGTCCACCACAATTACCCCGCCAATATTGCGCAGGCGCAGTTGTCGGGCAATCTCCGTCGCAGCCTCGTAGTTTGTCCACAGGACTGTTTCGCGCGACGTGGCTGAGCGAGTGAAGGAGCCAGAGTTGACATCAATGACCGTCAGGGCTTCCGTCGGTTCAATGACGATGTAGCCTCCCTTGGGCAAATCCACCCGCGGTTTCAGGGCTTCCCGGATTGCGGCATTCACCCGAAAATAGTCCAGAATCGCGGTTGGCTCGCGGTGGTGATCCACAAGCACACCCTGAGGTGGTTTTCCCCCATTCCAAGCCACCAGTTGCTGCTTGATCCGCCGCAAGCTCTCGGCACTATCAGCCACAATTCGGTTGACCTGACTGCTGTAGAAGTCCCGCAGTACCCGCTGGACAAAATCATCATCCCGGTTGAGTAGTGCTGGGGGACGAATTGCAGTGGCTTCTCGCTGGATGGTTTCCCACTGGCGCTTGAGGGTCTCTAGATCCTCGATCACTGCTTCGTCCGATACCCCCTCCGCTTCCGTACGGATCAACAGTCCCATGCCGGGTGGTTTAATCAGAACGCCTAGGGCGCGTAGTCGGTGGCGCTCGTTCTCGTTGCGAATTCGCTGGGAGAGAAAGATGCGCCGACTACAGGGCATTAACACCAGGTAACGGCCAGGCAAGGTGACATTACCCGTCAGCCGTGGCCCTTTATTACCGGTCGGTTCCTTCATCACCTGAACCAGCACCTTTTGCTGGGGCAGGAGCAACTCCGTAATCGGGGCGGCCGACCGTTTCAGTCGCAGCGGGCCAAGGTCAGTTACGTGAATAAAGCCGTTGCGCTCTGGGTCGCCAATGTTGACAAAGGCAGCATCAATCCCAGGCAATACATTTTCCACCACGCCCAGGTAGATATCACCTACCTGCTGGCTACCAGTTGCGACAACAAGTTCTTGGATTTGATCATCGGCAAACACCGCAGCAATACGGTTCTGTTCAGCAATAATGATCTGCTTGGGCATTCAGTCTCCTTACACAAAGCGGCACAGGGGGTTAGGAAAATCCAAGGAAAGCGATAACGTTTCCCAACAGGCTGGCCGGTTCTCGATTTGGGTAAGCTCCCACCCTAGACAGAGGCCAGTGGGTGGGGAGTGGACTACACCTCTATGCCCTAGTCAAAGACTATCCATGCAGTCAGAACAACGACCGACAGCGGATGGAACCTAGGGTATCGAAACCTGAGACACTCGTAGACAGTTGCTTGGGCAACCAGACCATAGAGCCACACAGGATGGGGCAAGCGGTGCAGCCGAAAAAATTCCAAAAGCCTGTGGTGAAACAAGGCCACCAACAGAAACAGACCTACCCAACTGCGGTCACCGTTGAAGTCATTATAGCGTCAATGGCAGGAACGTCTAGGGGGCTAGGCAGACTGGGACTGGGGAACGGAGGTGGGATGCAGGAGGATTGCAGCACAGGATCTCTGTTCAACCATGTCGCGCGTGATGCGACACTGGGTGACGTCTTTGCGAGACGGTAGCTCGTACATCACATCCAGCATTAACTCCTCAACAATACTGCGCAGGGCACGGGCACCGGTTTTCCGGCGGTAGGCCTCCCACGCAATGGCCTCAATCGCCTCCGCCTCAAACTCTAGCTCGATGTTATCCATGCGCAGGAGCTTCTGGAATTGGCGCACAAGGGCATTGCGGGGTTCGGTCAGGATAGCCGCCAACGCTGCCTGATCGAGGGATTCTAGGACAGCGATCACGGGAACCCGACCGATAAATTCCGGTATCATGCCGAATTTCACGAGGTCATCTGGCTCAACTTGGCGGGTTAGGCCATCGGTTTGAGGGGTGGCATCTGCTTCATCAGCCACTGCAAACCCCATCCCCTTCTTACCCAGCCGCTGCTCTAGCACCTGCTCTAGTCCAACAAAGGCTCCACCACAGATAAACAGGATGTTGCCCGTGTTGATTTGAATGCACTCCTGGTAAGGGTGCTTGCGGCCACCCTGGGGAGGCACATTAGACATCGTGCCTTCCAGAATTTTAAGCAGAGCCTGTTGAACCCCCTCACCCGATACATCACGGGTGATTGAGGGATTCTCACTTTTGCGGGCAATCTTGTCAATTTCATCAATGTACACGATACCCATTTGGGCACGCTCCACATCCATGTCGGCTACTTGGAGCAACCGCAACAGAATGTTCTCCACGTCTTCGCCGACGTAGCCTGCTTCTGTTAGGGTTGTGGCATCAGCAATGGCAAAGGGTACATCTAGAAGCTTGGCTAGGGTTTGGGCTAGCAACGTCTTGCCACAGCCGGTTGGACCAATCAGCAGGACATTAGACTTTTGTAGCTCCACCCCATCATCTTGGGATTGACCGGCCTTCAAGCGTTTGTAGTGGTTGTACACCGCCACGGAAAGCACTTTCTTGGCCTCTTCCTGACCAATGACATGTTGGTCTAGGTACTGCTTAATCTCCTGGGGTTTGGGAATGCGACCGAGGGCTGGAGATGAAGCTGCGGTGGTACCCTTGGCGGAGCTAGGCTTGCGACGGCTGGAGGCATGGGGCGAGAGGGCACGGGCTTCAGCCAATTCCTCATCCAGAATCTCGTTGCACAGATCGACACACTCATCGCAGATGTAGACACCTGGCCCGGCGATCAGCTTACGAACCTGCTCCTGGGATTTCCCGCAGAAGGAGCATTTGAGATGCGCGTCGTAGCGGGTCATGGAACCCTCCAGAATGGGCCTAGGCTGCGCCGATCGCAGGGGTGGGATATAAAGTCTCGCGGGTCAGAACTTGGTCGATGAGGCCGTAGTCTCGAGCTTCCTCGGCGGACATGAAAAAATCTCGATCGGTGTCAGCTTCAATGCGTTCAAAGGGTTGGCTGGTGTGGAAGGCCAACAGTTCATTGAGACGACGCTTGTGGTAGAGAATTTCCCGAGCCTGGATTTCGATATCCACGGCCTGACCCTGGGCACCTCCAAGGGGCTGGTGGATCATGATCCGAGCATTGGGCATGGCGAGGCGTTTCCCCCGGGCACCGGCTGTGAGGAGGAAAGCACCCATACTTGCGGCCAAGCCAAAACAAATGGTCGAGACATCTGCCCGAATCTGTTGCATGGTGTCGTAAATCGCCATCCCTGCGGTGACTGAACCCCCAGGGGAGTTGATAAACAACTTAATGTCAGTACGGGGATCGAGGGCATCGAGGAGCAACATGTTGGCCACCAGTTCATTGGCGACTTGGTCGTTCACCTGGGAGCCGAGCACCAGAACCCGCTGTTCCATGAGCCGCTCTTGGATGGAGAGGACACTCCGGAGGGGCGAGCGACGGGGATCTTCAGCGCTGTAAAGATCACTAGAGACAGATGGGTCTGGCCGTTGAGAGGTCAGCATAGGAAGCGAGGAGTTGAGGAATGACTAAGAGAAAAGCCTGCCTAACCCACCCAGGGTCAGACTTGAGGAGCCGTATCTGCCAACATTATGCCTCAATCCTCAGAACTGGGTAGTTCCGAGGCTGGGGGGGCGGGGTCGGGAGAGGTTGTGCCATTAACCAGGGTGATCTGGGCTTGGGCTTGCAACCACTCGAGGGCTTGGGTGATTTTGAGGTTGCGCTCCAAGGCTGGCTGCACGGTCTCAGGGTCTAGATCGGCATTTTTTTTGCGAAAATCCTCCAGTTGGGCCTCGATTGCCTCTGGCGCGACGGTGAGGCCCTCTCGTTCGGCAATTTCCAGGAGGGCTAGGTCGCGCTTGATGCGGGCCTCCACCTGGGGCCGGATTTCCTTGACAAGTTCGCCTAGGGTTTCGCGGGTCATCAGGCTGCGGATGGCCTGGTTGGATACGCCACTGGCCTCCAGTTGTTGCAACGTCTCACCCAGGTGTTGACGGGTTTCCATTTCAACCAGGGTTTTGGGAAGGTCGGCTGTGACTTGGGTGAGGAGAGCCTCCACCAGTTTGGTGCGGATGTTATCGGTGGTCTGGCGCATGGACTGGGTTTGCTGGCGCTCGGTGAGCAGGGTACGCAATTCGGCCAGGGTCTCACACTCGCTGATTTCCTGGGCGAAGGCATCGTCTAGCTCCGGCAGTTCCTTGGCTTTAATCTCCTGAAGAGTCAGGGCAAAAACCACCGGCCGGCCGGCCAACTCGGCCTGGGGGTAGTCGTCGGGGAATTGACTGGGGATATCCCGGCTCTCCCCTGGGCGAAGACCGACTATGCCCTCGGCTACCCCAGGAATCAATTTGTCGCCGTAGGTTTCGTCCAGGTCAACCTGCCAGTCGTCCACGGTTAGGTCGGGGATGGGTTCACCTCGCCCTCCATCGAGGGCCTCGTAGCCGGTGAAGGATACCACCACCACGTCTCCCCGGGCGGCCGGCCGATCTTCAACGGGTACCAAGGTGGCCCGCTCGTGGCGATGGCGCTCCAGGGTACGGTCAACCTGGTCTAGATCAGGAGTCACTTCCTCGGCTTCGATCGCCAGTCCTTTGTACTCCCCTAGGGTGACGGTAGGCCACACATCCACTGCCGCCGTGAAGGTCAACGGCCGGCCGGGGTCAAAGTCTTGGAGCAGTTGATCGGCGTCGGAGGTCAGTTCAGGATCCCCCAGGAACTGCAAATCACTCTCTTGTAAGGCTTTTTTGAGGCTGTCCTCCACCAGTTCTTCCACAACAGCCGCCTTAATTCGGTCACTGCCCAAGTACTGGAAGACCACAGGTTGGGGGGCCTTACCCTTGCGGAAGCCTGGAATCTGAATCGTCCGCAGCATCTTACCCACCACCCGCTTGTAGGTACTCTGCACCATATCGGCTGGAATCTCGATCTGGAGGCCCACTTGGCTGGCGGGCAATGCTTCCGTGCGGGTGACTGCAATAGACATGGGTGACGGGGGAATGGGAACCAGAACGGTAGGTGGCCACCCCAAAAGGTGGACTGGGCAATTTACTAGCTTACTGCGTGGCGCGTCACCCTAGGGGAAGGCGCTGGGCTAGAACCGCATAGAAGGGATCGCCACCGCCCCACCCCAACAGGGTGGCCAGGGGCTGGGCGGCCGGCCGGTGCTGGATGACTTCCGGGGCCGTGAAGCCGCCGCTCCCCTCCAGATAGTGTTTGACTAGGGCCACTCGGCCGGCCTCGGTGTTATCCCGCCAGGCGGTGATCGCCTTTTGAAAAAACATGCGGTTTGAAAAGCTAATGATCACTTGGCCACCGGGCTTGAGGATGCGATGGACTTCTCTCAGCACGCGCTCAGGCTGCTGGAGGTACTGGATCGCCACGGTATTGAGCACGGCATCAAAGCTCTGGTCAGGTAGGGGTAGGTCAGGCTGCTCGTTGAGGTTTTGGACAAAGGCGTGACTGAGGCGCGGGTTGCGGACCAGTTCCTCCCCATTGAGGCCATGGCCCTCCACGTGGGCAAAGCTCATCTCTGGGGGCAGGTGGGATACCCAGCTACTCATTAGGTCGAGAATCCGGGTGCCTGGTGTGAGCCGCTCCCGATAGAGCTGAGTGAGGCGGGCGACAAACCCCTCGTCTACGTGGGTGACAAAGCGAGGCTGGCCGTAGAACAGGGTATCGCTGGATTCGTCGAGCTTGCGGCGGGCCGCGTCACTCAGGAGTGGGGGCATTGGGGAAGCAGGGGGCATCGCAGGCGGGCACAGCAGGGTGGCAGATCGGTTTGGCAGCGTGGGGAAAACCCCCGTGATCCTAGCGATTTTGCTGGGGTGGTGCGGGGGACTTGGTGGATCAGACTAGGCTGGAGTCACCCCATCTGCACTGCTGTCCCGATGTTCCAGGTCACCGATGCCCAGTTGGAGGATGTGCCCCAGTTAGTGGCGTTGCTGACGCTGCTGTTTTGCCAAGAAGCAGATTTTCGACCCGATGAGGCGGCCCAAGCGGCCGGCCTGCGGCTGATCTTGGAGTGCCCTGAGGCCGGCCGCATTCTGGTGCTGCGTCAGGGTGCCCAGGTGGTGGGGATGGTCAACCTGTTGTTCACGATCAGTACGGCCCGGGGCGGTCGGGTGGCCCCGCTAGAAGACCTGATTGTGGCGCCAGAGTACCGGGGCCAAGGTGCCGGATCTGCTCTACTCCGAGGCGCTATCACCCTGGCCCAGGACTGTGGCTGTAGCCGGATTACCCTACTGACGGATGAGGCCAACGCCGCGGCCCAGCGGTTCTACCAGCGGCATGGTTTTAGTCGCTCTGGGATGGTGCCCTTTCGTCGCTTGCTGGACTCAGTGCCCCCTCGGCCGGCCGCTGCTCTTGACTAGGATGGTGGGGCCGCGGCAGCCGGGGGAAGGATAGCCCCTGGCTCCGGTGAAAGTCCTCCTGGACTTTGCGGGTCAGACGGCGGGAAATTTGCTTGACAATCTGGCGCAATAGTCCCTCACCCGTAGTGTGGATCAGGCCGGCCGGCAACGCGCGAATAAAGGCCGGAAACTGGACACCGACTGTCAAGTCGAGGTGCCAGTCCACCAGGGTCAGTTGGGCAGGCAGCCCCAGTTTGTCGATCAGACGGGTGTCCCAAAGGTCAACGGTAGCCGCTTCCACGAGGGCCAACTGGGCCTGGAAATCCACCTCGTACCCCTGGGGCTGGTAGTCGGGCACAGGAATGGTACAGATGCGGTAGACCCGCTGGTCTTGGGGCAACAGGTCGAGACCGATTTGAGGCTCCACCTCGTATCCCAGGGCACCAAACCGGCCGAGGCGCAGGGCATACCCTGTCCGGCCAATCGGGAGAACCCCCATGGGCTGGGCACAGCGCTTGAACCAACTGGGGTGATCATCCAAGTAGTCGGCCACCTGGTGGGGCGGGGCCAGCATGGGCATCGCGTCCTGGAAATGGCTACGGAACCAGGTGATCTCGGTCATGTCCCGGTGGGGTGGGGTCGCGGTTCTCCTTGGTTATAGCGGCTGGGGCGGGGCAGCGGGTGGGGGATCGGGGGCCACAAAGGCCGGCCGGCCGGCCTGGGTCTGGCGAAGGTAGGTGTGGAGTGCGGCCCAGTCCTCGGTTTGGATCAGGGTAGCTAGGTAATCAATTTGCCGCCGGTAGTGATCCAGGGCCGCGGCCACGGCCGGCCGATTCTCACGGGCCATCAGCAGTCCCAGGTCGGGATTGCCGCCCCCCACCCGGCTGGTGTCCTGAAACCCAGAACTGGCCAGCGCCTGCGCCAGAGCCAGGACGGCTGGGGATGGCCCAGTACAACTGGCCCCAACCAGGGCGGCGCTGACCAGCACTGGCAGGTGGGAAATCCAGGCGACGGCCTGGTCGTGGGCGGCGGGGTCGCACGGATGGAGATGGCACCCCAAGGGCCGCAGTAGGGTCGTCAGGCAGGCGAGGGTGTCCGGGTCTGTGGTCGCTGTGGGGGTGAGCACATAGGGCCGGCCGGCGAACAGGCCCCTCTGGGCTGCTTGGATACCTTGGTCGGCTGTCCCCGCCATGGGGTGTCCACCGACAAAGCGCCGCCAGGCCGGTTCCAGGGCTGCCACAATGGGAGCCTTCACCGATCCCACATCAGTCACAACGGTTGTAGTTTCCAGGTGGGGAAACAGGGCACGTCCCGTGGGCACCACCTGATCCAGGGGCGTGCAGATCACCACCACCGCCACCGGCCGGCCGTGAAAACTGGCTAAGTCCGTACTGCCCCCATCAATGGCACCCATCGCCACGGCTTGCTCAACCGTTGCGGCCTGGCGGCTCACTCCCCAAACTCGATGGCCCAAGGCTCGCCAGTCCCGGCCCAGGGAACCGCCGATCAGGCCCAATCCGACTATCCCGATGTCCATTTCTCTCGACCTATCCTCCCGGTGCCGCCCGGCCGGCCGCCGCGTCCTACAATAATCCTGACCGCACATCCTGACTTTACCGACACCCGAAATCCTATGGCCAGCGAAATTCTGACAACAGCAGTGGTAGTGCTCACCATGGTGATGGTGGGCCTGACCCTGGGCTTTGTGCTGATCAAACTCTCCGGCGAGTCCTCGGCCGGCCGGCTCATCAAAATCGTCGGCAAGGAAGAGTAGCCTGGGGCTTCTCCCCGCCTCCTGTCAACGAAAGACAAACCCAGAACAAAAACCTTCGGGCGCCACCCGCAAACCCCGCATCGGGGAGTCTGGGTTACCGCACCGCTGCCCCCGGCTAAAGACGCAGTTGGCACAGCAGCGTCGATCTGGGGGTTGGCCGCCGGAGTACTGCTGTTCAAGGGCTTCCCGCTGACTGAGGCCCCGCAGCACCAGTTCCTCCCCCTGCCAGCGGGCTTCCACTAGGCCCGTATCGCCCAACATCTGCCAACGGGGATCCCCCAGCAGCGTGGCCGGTAGGTTGACAACCACCCCCGTGCCCGTTTCTACCACTTCCCCTTCAAAAGTCGCCGTCGTTTCCGGTGGGCTACTGTGCAGAAACGGCTGATCCACGGGCAAAGGGAGGTCATGGTTAGCTGAGGGCACATGGACTTGATAGCGACTGTGCAGTTCCTCCAACCCGGCCAGATCCCCTAAGTAGAGGGGGTCGCCATGGACAAACACCACGTGTTGCGGCCGCAGGGTGTGGATCAGTTGTACCGTCGCCGGCCCATCGCTGTGCTGGGGCAGGATGTAGGTCTCCATTTGAATCCGATCCAGCGCCATCAAGCCTTCAAGGGCTTCGGCTGCCCCCGGTGACTGGTAGAAGGGGAAGTCCCAGGTCTGGCCGGCCGGCCGGTCGGGCAACAAGACCAACCAAGGCATCAGGACTTCTGCGGGATCCATCTCGAACCACGAGTCCCAATCCAGCGGCGCATCTGTGATCAGAATACTGGGGGGTTGATCCGGTAGCCAGGGCCGGCCGGCCGGCCAGCGTTCTACCCGCGGCTTCACCCGGTCATCCCAAAACAGGGACTGGTGGCGGGCAAAGTTTTGCACTGCCGCGGGCAAGTGAGGCAACAACTCCACGTAGACATCGCAGGCCGCGGCCACCTGACCATCCACCCAGATTTGTACCTCCCGCCCAGTAAAGAGGTGGTGACTGCGTAGCAACATCAGCACCTCCTGGCCGAGACCCACCGGTGGCACCGCCAGAATCACCCCCTGGCGCTGACTCAAGGCCCAGGCAATCCGCTCCGCCAATTGATTTTCCAGTTGCCGACGGCGGGCATGGCGGCGTGTCCCCTGGGAACCCTCCACGATCAGGACATCGGGATGAAACCCCCGCAACTCCTCTAGGCGCACGCCCTCCACCAACCGCGTGTTAGCCAACAGAAAATCACTGGTGTAGAGCACGGAGTAGGCGCGCTCTGGGCGGCGGTAGGTCAGCCGCGTCATCGCAGCCCCCGGCAGATGGCCGGCCGGGAGTAACTCCAGCGTCAGATCGGGGCCCAAATCCAGGGGTGTTCGCCAGCTGACGCCAGTACACCACGCCTCGATCCCGATATCCGTTTCTTGGGGCCACTGGAGCGGCAACAGACGGACAGTCGGTTGACTACTGTAGATCGGCAGATCGGGGAAAGCTCGGTGCAAATCCAGGAGGGCGCGGGCGTGATCCCCGTGGGCATGGGAACAGACCACCCAGTCGGCTGGGGGACTCAACCCCAGATAGGGATCAAGTCCCGCTAAGCCGCAGTCCAGCAAAATCCGATAGGGGCCGAGGGTCAGACCCAGACAGATTCCCTCCCCCCGATGGCCGGCCGCATAGACGTGAACCGAGATGTCAGCCACCAATGGCCCTGCCTCGATTGACCCTCAAGCCACGACCGGCCCTCACCCCAATCAATCCGGGGACTCAGTGCGCCGAGCCGTTACCGTGGTAACTATCCGTATCGTAGAACCCATTTCGGGTGCCGAAGTAGAGGGCGCCCAAAATAAATAGGCCGCTCAGCACCACAATCACCACCTTGACATCCACGGCATCACCTCCAACCGGCCAGCCCCCGCATTATAGCCCCCCCGCTTAGGGCTGAACGACGACCGCCACTGGCCCATCGGCCGGCCGGGCAGCCTGGGTCAGGGCCGTGAGAGCTGGCGTTCGTTTCACCGCTTCGTTGGCAATCGTCAATAGGGGGTTGGCCAATACTCCAGCCAAGGACGCCACAATCACACAGCCGATCAGGGCCACCCGCAGGTCTTGCATACCCGGTAGTTGCCAGGAGAGCGTCGGGTAGTTTTGCACAGCCACTGACATCTCCTGGGGTTCCTTAACCACCATCATTTTGATGACTCGAATGTAGTAGTAAATCGAGATCACGCTGGTTACAAGGGCAACTAACACCAAGAGATAGGCTCCCGCCTGCCAACCAGCCCAGAAGATGTAGAGTTTGCCAAAGAAACCGGCCAAGGGCGGAATTCCCCCCAAAGAGAGCAGACAAAGACTGAGGCCCAAGGTGAGCAGGGGATCCTTTTGGTAGAGACCCGCATACTCACTGATCTCGTCCGTGCCCGCCCGCAGGCTAAACAAAATCACACAGGCGAACGCCCCCAGGTTGGCAAAGAGGTAAACCAGTGTGTAGAAAAGAATGCTGGAGAGACCATCTTCGGTGCCAACGGCCAACCCGATCATCAAAAAGCCAGCTTGGCCGATGGAGGAATAGGCTAAAAGGCGCTTGAGGCTGGTCTGGGTGAGCGCGACGACATTGCCCAGCACCATACTCAACCACGCCAGGTTGAAAAATACGAATTGCCATTGTTCTTGAGTTGCTGGGAAGACCTCTGCGAGCAGACGGATTGCCAAGGCAAATCCCGCCGCTTTGGAACCCACCGACAAAAAAGCCACCACGGGCGTTGGTGATCCTTCGTAGACATCTGGGGTCCACTGGTGGAACGGCACGGCCGAGAGCTTGAAGGCCAGCCCCGCAATCACAAACACGAGGGCAATCAAAATACCAAGCTGTCCGCCCGGCTCTGCTGTAACCTGAGCTGCGATGGCTGGCAAGCGTGTTTCGCCCCCCGAAAGACCATAGAGCAGGGAAAGACCGTAGAGAAAAATGGCTGAGCTTGTGGCCCCAATCAGCAGGTATTTGAGGGCGGCTTCGTTGGAGCGCACATCTCGCTTCATGTAACCCGCTAGGAGATAGGAGGACAAACCCAGGGTTTCTAGGGCGATGAAGACCATGACCAGTTCGTCCGCCCCCGCTAGAAACATACCCCCCAGGGTGGCTGACAACAGCAGGGTGATGTACTCGCTTACGGGTGTGCCGGTCTCCCCGACGTACCTGAGGGCGATCAGAATGCTAATGGCACTGGAGAGGGCAATCAGCGCCCGGAAAAAGATGCTGAGGGTGTCGGCGGTGAAGCCCCCTAAAAAGCCGATGGGATCGGCTAAGTCCCACTGGAATACCAGGGCTGCTGCTGCACCTCCGAGGCCCACTACTGCCAGATAGGGCGTCCAGCGCACCGCGCTCCGGCCGGCCGCAAGGTCAGCCACCAAAACCAGCATCAGGGTCACTGTGACGATGCCTTCAGGCAGGATCACGCCCGCGTTCAGGGCATTAGCTAGGGCTGCAAAGTCCATACCGGTAAGTCTCGTTGAGGGCTGAATCCGCACCAGGGTTAGCTTAACTGATTGCCGGCCGGCCTCCAAGGCTAACGCCTGGGATCGACTTTTAGGTTGCTTATATTCCTGATTAGGATGGGATCAGTCCCCCCAAGCAACCTGGGAGAGAACGGGATGACCGCAGCCAAACTGGTGATGATCAGCAGCCTCCTCAGTATCTGGATTCTAGGTGCGGCCATCCTCAGCGTCCAAAATGCCACCCTGGTGCGGGTTCAGTTCGGCCCGGTTCAGGTCGAGGGCTTGCCCGTGGGCGTCGTGTTGATGGTGAGTGCTGGGACGGGCATGCTGGCGACCAGTGCCCTGGTTGCTGCCCTGGGGCTACAGCGACGGACTCGCCACCCCTAAGGCCGGCCGCACCCGATGAAACTCCAAGTCGCTGCGAAGGCCAAGCTCCATCCGGTAAGCCAGCCGATCTTCAAACGATTCTTGTGCTTCCCAGGAGGGCGCAAAGGGCGCTGCCCCCAAACCGCATGCCTGCCAGCAGCCTTGGACTGGGGCGTTCAACTGTTCACACAGCCCCCCCCGACGCCCCTCCGGTATGTAGTACCGACAGTGGCGACAGGTTGTGATCGGAGTCTTCCAAATCTTAAGAGTGTCCATGATCGGAGTCAAGGTGAGGTGGGTGAATAGAAGGAGCCTTGTTTAACGTTCATTACTGGCAATGGGATGATGGTATTTCCTTGATCCCAAAAATCTGACCCCTTTAACAGTTTCTTCGTTTTCAGGGGGCAACTCAATTTAGCTGGTCTCCGGAGCCGTCAGGGGGGAACCCCCCTAGAACGTTCGGCTGTCCCCACTGCGGGCCGGCCGGCCGCCTTCCTAGACTGGAAATGTCTTGGGCGTTTCCTCACCCCCGCACCCCTATGCAACCCAATAATCCCAACCAATTCACCGAAAAAGCCTGGCAAGCCATTGCCCGGACTCCTGACTTGGCCAAACAGGCCCAGCATCAGCAGATTGAGAGCGAGCACCTGCTCAAGGCGTTGCTGGAGGAGGACGGCCTCGCCACCAGCATCCTGCAACGGGCTGGCGTAGCGGTGCAGCGGCTGCGGGATCGGGTGGAGGAGTTTCTCCGCCGTCAGCCCAAGGTTTCGGGAAGCGTCGCCTCTGTGTACCTCGGCCAGAGCCTCGATGCCCTGTTGGATCGGGCCGAAGCGTTGCGCCTGCAGTTTAAGGATGACTTTATCTCCATCGAGCACCTGATCCTGGCCTATGCCAAGGATGAGCGCCTCGGCAAGACCCTGTTTCAGGAATTTGACCTAGATGAGCGCAAACTTAAGGATGTGATTAAGGCTGTGCGGGGCAGCCAGCGGGTCACTGACCCCCACCCAGAAGGCAAATACGAGTCCCTCACGAAGTACGGACGTGACCTGACCGAGTTGGCACGACAGGGGAAGCTCGACCCAGTCATTGGCCGGGACGACGAAATTCGCCGCACGGTGCAGATCCTGTCACGCCGCACCAAAAATAACCCAGTCTTAATTGGCGAGCCGGGGGTGGGCAAAACCGCCATCGTGGAAGGGTTGGCCCAGCGAATTGTCAGTGGTGATGTGCCTGAATCCCTGCGCGACCGGCAACTGATCAGCCTCGATATGGGTGCCCTGATCGCCGGGGCCAAGTACCGCGGCGAGTTTGAAGAGCGGCTCAAGGCTGTCCTCAAGGATGTCACCGAATCCCAGGGCCAGATCATCCTGTTCATTGACGAAATCCACACGGTGGTGGGGGCGGGTGCCACCCAGGGAGCCATGGACGCGGGCAACCTGCTCAAACCGATGCTGGCCCGCGGCGAACTCCGCTGTATTGGGGCCACCACCCTGGATGAGTACCGCAAGTACATCGAGAAGGATGCGGCCTTAGAGCGACGCTTCCAGCCTGTCTATGTCGATGAACCGGACATTACGGACACCATTTCCATTTTGCGGGGCCTCAAGGAACGCTACGAGGTTCACCACGGTGTACGCATCGCCGACAATGCCCTCGTAGCCGCTGCGACCCTCTCTAGCCGCTATGTCAGCGACCGGTTCCTGCCGGATAAGGCCATTGACTTGGTAGATGAAGCGGCCGCCAAGCTGAAGATGGAAATCACCTCCAAGCCAGAAGACCTGGATGAGGTGGATCGCAAAGTCTTGCAGTTGGAAATGGAGCGTCTCTCCCTCCAAAAGGAAAACGACCCCGCGTCCCGAGAACGGCTTGGCCGCCTAGAGAAGGAGTTGGCAGATCTCAAGGAAGATCAGGACGCGCTCAACGCCCAATGGCAGGAAGAAAAGGCCGCGATTGAGCGAATTCGCTCGATTAAGGAAACCATCGACCAGGTGAATGTTGAGATTCAGCAAGCCGAACGTAACTACGATCTGAACCGGGCCGCGGAACTCCGCTACGGTAAGCTGACCGACCTCCAGCGTCAACTTCAGACGGCAGCTGAGGGGGTCACGCAATTGCAAAAGTCGGGGCGTTCCCTGTTGCGAGAAGAGGTAACCGAGGGGGATATTGCTGAAATCATCTCTAAATGGACAGGGATTCCGATCAGTCGCCTAGTGGCTTCCGAGAAGGAAAAGCTCCTCAACCTGGAAGAGGGGTTGGGTCAGCGGGTGATCGGCCAGCAGGAGGCGGTAGCGGCAGTGGCGGAGGCAATCCAGCGCTCCCGGGCCGGGTTGGCAGACCCCCAACGGCCGATTGCCAGCTTTATTTTTCTGGGGCCAACGGGAGTTGGCAAGACGGAACTGGCCAAGGCCCTAGCGGCATCACTGTTCGACTCCGACGCCGCCTTGGTGCGGATCGACATGTCGGAGTATATGGAGAAGCATGCGGTTTCCCGCCTGATCGGAGCACCGCCGGGCTACGTGGGCTACGACGAGGGCGGCCAACTGACGGAAGCGATCCGTCGCCGCCCCTACGCCGTCATCCTGTTTGATGAAATTGAGAAGGCCCACCCGGATGTGTTCAATGCCATGCTCCAGATTCTGGATGATGGGCGGTTGACCGATGGCCAAGGCCGCACCGTAGACTTCCGCAACACGGTGATCATCATGACCAGCAACTTAGGGTCCCAGGCGATTCTGGATGTGGCGGGAGATGAGGCCCGCTACGAGGATATGCGCCAACGGGTGCTGGAGGTGATGCGGGATCACTTCCGTCCAGAGTTCCTCAATCGGGTGGATGAGGTGATCATCTTCCACGCCCTCGGCCGGCCGCAGTTGCGTGAGATTGTCCGGCTCCAGGTGGCTCGCTTGGCTCAACGTCTGGCGGAGAATAAGCTGGCGTTGACCCTGAGCGACACCGCCCTAGATTTCCTGGCGGAGGTGGGCTACGACCCGGTTTACGGTGCTAGACCCCTGAAGCGGGCCATCCAGCGCCACCTAGAAACCTCCATCGCCCGTGGAATTCTGCGGGGCGAGTTCCTGGAGGGGGATACGGTGCGGGTGGATGTGGTGGACGAGCGGCTCGCCTGTACCTGTCAACCGGGCGCGGCTGCTCCGGTTCCTGCCTAGCCGGAGGGCTTGGCCTGACGCATGAGACGTCCCCAGGTTTGGGCTGCTAAACCGCTGTGACCACGGGTGGGGTGATTGTCGTCATTCCCCAGCCACACGCCGGCCGCCATTTGGCCGGGGATGTAGCCGATGAACCAGAGGTCGCGATTGTCGTTGGTGGTGCCGGTTTTGCCCGCCTCGCCGCGCCCCAGGTAGGCCGGCCGGCCGGTGCCCTCCTGGACAACCCGTTGCAGGAGTTGCGTCAGGGTGGCGGCGACCGCCGGGGCAAGTGCCTGGGTATTCTGGGTTGCTAAGGACTGACTGTCGTAAACCACTCGGCACGTACTCCAGACTCCCTGGGTTTGGCAATCGCTGGCGTCCCGAATCCGCCGAATGATGTGGGGGGGATGGTAGCGGCCTTGGTCTGCCAGAGCACCAAAGGCCCCCGTCATCTCCAGCAGACTCACCTCACTTTGCCCTAGTACCAGTCCCGGCACCGGTTTGAGGGGGGACTGAATCCCCAGCCGTTGCCCCAGGCTGACTACCCGCGTCAACCCCACATCCTGGGCCAGTCGCAGGGCAATGACGTTTTCCGAGTGGGCCAGCCCCGTTCCCAGATCGAGAGCACCGCCCCCAGAGCGGCAGCCCTGGTAAGCCACACCACCCCAGTTCAAGGCGGCACAGCTATAGGTGCGAGCGGGACTGATTCCTTGCTCGAGGGCCGCCGCATAGACCAAGACCTTGAAGGTGGAACCTGGCTGTCGCTGGGCTTGCATCGCCCGATTGAACTGAGTCTCCCAATAGTTGGCCCCACCAGTCTGGGCCAGAATACCCCCTGTCTCAGCGTCCAAGACCACAATAGCCCCCTGGCTAAAGCCATAGGTTGGCCCCGCTTCCGCTAGGGTCTGGGCCAGGGTTTGATCGGCAGCCCGTTGCAGGTCGGCATCCAGGGTCGTTTCCAGGACAAAATTGCCTTCTTGGGCCAGGCTACGGCCCATCAGCCCCTCCATCTCTGTGACGGACTGGTCGTAGAGGTAGGGGGCCAGGGTTTGCCGAAATTGCTGCTGGGCAGTCGGGCTAATCTCAATCCGGGAGCGGCGGGCACGCTGGGCGTCCTCGGGGGTGACCATGCCCTGGGCGGCCATCCGCTCAATCACCCGGTTGCGTAACCCCAGGGCTGTTTCGTAATCCCGAATGGGGTTGAAGGCATTGGGGGCAGGCAGCATTCCCACCAGGGTCGCCGCCTCCGCCAAACTCAGGTCGCGGGCGGATTTGGCGAAGTAGAACTGGGCGGCATCCTCGAAGCCATAGCCGGCGCTGCCCAGGTAAACCCGATTCAGGTAGGTGAGCAGGACAGTTTCCTTGCCGTAGACCGCCTCTAACTTGAGGGCCACCACGGCTTCGCGCAGTTTACGGCCCAGGGAATCTTCCGTGCCGACGTAGGTGCGAAACAGGCTGCGAGCCAGTTGCTGAGTAATGGTGCTGGCTCCCTCGCGCACCTCGCCGCTAAAGGTGTTGATCACAGCGGCGCGCAGGACACCGAGGGGATCGACACCCGGATGCCAATAGAACCGACTGTCCTCAGAGGCAATCACCGCCTGGGGTAAGTAGGAAGAAAAGTCCCTCAGACGCGACAGTTCCCGGTGATCTTTTTGCCAGGGTGACCGCAGAGGGGTGCGGCCATCCCGCGCCAGGACAATGATCGGCCCCTGAACGGTGGCAGGCAGGGGTTCGACATCAATGCGAAACCACTCGATGGCCAGCCAAGTGAGTCCCAGGGCGGCCAGGCCGGCCGTGCCATAGGCTCCGTACTGGGCGATCCGCAGGGGAAGTGGGGCGGGCCAGTGAACGCGCAGTCGTACCGCATCCTCCAGCTCCGGCGGCCCCAAGGTGAAGGTCTGACCGTGGCGCAGGCGGCAGCGGCGAATCTTGCGACCCCGCAGATAAATGCCGTTGGTGGAATTCTGGTCTTCTAGGTCAAACCCTCGGCCGGCCGGGGTTTGTTGGATCAGGGCATGGACTTGACTGACCAGGGGATGGGGGATCACCACCTGGCAATTGCGGGAACTGCGACCGATAAATGTCCGGTCTCCCAACAGGGGATAGCGCTGGGGTTGGCGTTCCTTGGGGAGATAAACCCAGAGTTCAGGGGTGCAGGCATTGCGCTTCAGTCGCAACCGTCTGGGGTCAGCCCCGACTGCCACCGTATGCGTGGCCTGGGTGAGGTGACGCAGCCAAGTGCGAGGCGGAGTAGGCATGGATCACCAGGCCGGTCAACAGGTCAACCCCGATCTTAGCGAGCCACTGACTAGGGCTGGGTCGCCAGGGCTTGCGAGAGGCGGTCGAGGGCTTGGTCAATCTCAGCCTCGGTGACGATCAGGGGCGGCACAAACCGCACCACCTGAGGGCCGGCCGGTACCAGCAGTAAGCCCTGCTCAATCGCTGCTTTGACAATTTGGGGCGCGCTCAGGCTACTGTCTTGGCGCAGCACCAGTCCCTGGAGCAATCCCCAACCCCGCGCCTCCGCAAACCAGTCGGGATAGCGTTGCTGAATGTCCCAGAGGCCCGCCTGGAGACGTTCCCCGCAGCGCTGGGCCTGAGCCGGCAGGTCATGGGCGGCGACGGTCTCGCAAACCCGCAGGGCCGTGGCACAGGCCAGGGGATTG
>JACYLR010000243.1 GCA_015272465.1 Gloeomargaritaceae cyanobacterium C42_A2020_066 | reverse complement strand
TTACGCTTTTTTGATTCTGATACCCCGTCTGCTTGCAGCGGGGTAGTTCATTCAAAGGCACTTGGAGACCATTCCCAGTGAATCGGCTAAACCCCGAACACGCGCGGGTGGGGGTAACAGGATGCCTAACTAGGTGTTATACGGCGGGGTGACCGTATAACACTCTAGGCTGTTGTAGCCCGGAACCCCTGTGTTCACAAGCACTGGGGGAACTTAGCCCCCCTTGATGGTGGAGTCTTTCCCCGCAAAGCGATAAGAAGCCAACATCAGCCGCCACAGGAGGTTTACAGTGCCAGGATAGGGACTAGACCGCCCGTCACAGACATTCCTTCACAGAATCTTCATCACGTAGCCCCTCATAGTGGCACCCTCTGGCATTCAGCATGGGACTTGTTTCACAACAAGGGCAGGACAGTCACCGGCCGGCCAAAAAATACCTGGTGTGCGGTAAGAGCAAGGTGATGTGGAAGTAACGGAAGAATAAAGAATCAAGGTGTCAACCCATCTGCAGGATAGTCAATCCGAGACTGTTGCATCTGATACGACAGATCAGCCGGCCGGCTACAGTCAATCAGCCGATCACCTTTAGGACTAAGCCAGGGGAATCAGCAAGTCCACCCCCTCATAGGTCGCCTTAGTGACTGCTGTACCCACGGGATAGTGCCCCATCTGCTTACTGGGATAGGGATTCAGCAGGGCCTAGAGAGTACGGGTACGTGGTTGCTCGTATCCAGCCAGGCATCCCTAGACAAAATGACGGCCATCCGGTCATGCAGGCCGGCCGTCAAGGTACTGGCGGCGGTGGCGATGAGTCGGACAGGTTGCGTAGCTTGCGCCCCGGAGGGGAATGTCCTGCCAGGACTCCCACAGACCCGCCATGGCCAACAGCCCCTGATCCTAGAGATGGATGTAGTGGGGTTGTTTCCCCTTGCCCTGGCTAAGCTAGATAGGGGTGTCCCAAGCCTTGACAATCAATGCCGCCAAGTCCCTATGAGGTTTTTAGTCAGACCCAACGCCAGCGCGTCAGTGATGGTGCAGTTGCGCCCATCCTCTCCGACTGTGCTGGGGCTGCACGTCTGCTAGTCCTAGTCTGGCCGCAACTGGGCGACTTTGACAGTCTCGAATATGCTTGGTGGCTCCAACGAGAGCAGGCACTGCTTAAGGACACGGGCATAACTATCCGAGCTATCGGTATCGGCGATCGCTCCTCCGGTGAACGCTTCTGCACCTACACAGGCTTTCCGAAAGCCTGGCTGTTTGTAGACCCCACAGCGGCACTTCACCAGCAACTTGGGCTTTATGGGGGCCTGAGCCTGAAACTGCCTGGATTGTCCCCAGCCCAGAATGCCTGGCTGAATCTAATGCTCATGTGTGCAGGGTTTGGTAGCCCTGGCACTCTGGCTGAGGTGTGGCGTGGCTATCGGGGGGATCGCCAGGCTCCTCAGTTGATTGCGGATGAGGAGGAAATCAAGGCAACTCCGCTACCGCGCCTGAAGGGGTCATTTTTCAAGGTGGCGTGGGGTTCTGGTTTCCAGCGACCGTTTGAGTTGGCGACTCTGCGATTGCGGAATATGGCCGAGGCACTGGGTAACTGGACAACCTATGTGCCAGATAGGGCCTACTTAACCCAGAGAGGAGGTACCTTCCTGTTTGACAGTTGTGGGGAATTGCTCTACGCCCATCGTGACGCGGGAATTCTGGGATTTTCAGCAACAATGAGTCGTCCGCTGTCGTTTTTATCAGCCTGGGTCAAGTCACAGCACACACCTGGAATAACTCGACAAACCCCCGCGGATAGGGCCACACCTGACGCTGCCTCGTCTTGCCCGCCAGTACACGGTTCATCGGCCGGCCGGCCTCCAGTTCAGTGATACTCAGCCTCAAACACTCATGGGGGCGCAACCCATAGGACGTCATCATCCCCACACATCAGGCGTAAGGCTTGGAGCGCCGCCGGATTTGCTCCCAGGCTGCGACTACCTGCTCCTGGGTGGGTACCTCCCCAGAGTTGACGGACTTCGGCCCATAGCTGCCATGGTAGGGCGTCAAATCCACCGACAATCCAGCAAAAGCGAGCCTGCACACGCAGAATTAAGGCAAGACCGTATCCAGTATCCAAACCCTGGTCATCAATACGCCCATCGGACAGCCCTAGAATTGGCCTTCATTTCCTGGTCTACCCAAGCTCAACAGTGCCATGTGTCGCCAAACCCTGTCCCATATAGGACAGGCCAAAAACCAGGCTGAATCCCCCTGAAGCGTTGATGTTATGGGCTATGCCAGGAGCCAGATTTGAACTGGCGACACGAGGATTTTCAGTCCTAATATCTATGCCTATGGGACGGGCGTTACAGACACATCCACAGAGCCTTTACACCAAACTTACACCCATTCCGCTTTAGCCCCCTCTGGATAGCTACAGGTCAAGGGCATCCCATCCCCACCACATTGCCCCATAGCGCCCCTCTACTCCCCAGCCCATGCGTTCTCCCACTGGGCAGCCCAACGCCTACTATCGGGCCTCCTGGGTGGACACTAATAGCATGGGGATAGTACAGGACTGGGCCACCTAGCGAGCA
>JACYLR010000201.1 GCA_015272465.1 Gloeomargaritaceae cyanobacterium C42_A2020_066 | reverse complement strand
CGCCTGGTATGGCCGCGGCCGGCCGGGCACAATGCCCCAGGGCGTCGGAAGTCTCCTGCCCCGTTCCTGGAGTCGCGGCCTGCTCCTCGCCAGCGCCGTGGTGGGCCTGATCACCACCCCCCAGCCTTTTTCCAGTCAGACAGCCCTCGCCAAGGGGGACTTGCTCAACCAGACGCGCACCCTCCCCCAGCAGTTCAAGCCCGTCAGTCGCCCGGAGAACCGCAGCTTGGTCGACTGGGTGCGCCTCCTGAGTGCCTATCCTGAACCCGACGCCTACCAAGATCAGCCCGCCCGAGTTCAGGGGTTTGTGATTCAGCCGCCGGACTGGCCGGCCGGTATGTTTTTTCTGGCCCGCTACGTGATCACCTGCTGCGCTGCGGATGCCTACCCCGTGGGCTTGCCGGTGCGTCTGCCTGCCAATGCGCCCCCACTGAAGCCCGATGACTGGTTCCAGGTGGAGGGCCGTATGGGCATTGAACCCCTTGAGGGACAGCAGCGGGTGGTTTTAATGGCGCGCCAACTCCAGCCTATGCCTCGGCCGGCCAATCCCTACCTGTACTAGGAGCAGGCTTGGTATTTCGGGTTTGGATCGGGTAGACTTAGGGACTGTGGCTATTTTTGATGGCAACCCATGGCCAAAAAGAGCATGATTGAGCGGGAAAAGCGCCGCCAGCGGTTGGTGGACAAGTACGCCGCTAAGCGCGAGGCCCTCAAGCTGGAGTTTGAGGCGGCGACATCCTACGAAGACAAGATGGCGGTGCACCGCAAGTTACAGCAATTGCCGCGCAATGGCATCTCTAACCGCCTGCGGAATCGTTGCTGGGTCACCGGCCGGCCGCGGGGCTACTTCCGGGATTTCGGCTTGTCGCGGCTCACCCTGCGGGAGATGGCCCACCAGGGTTTGCTGCCTGGGGTGGTCAAGTCGAGCTGGTAGAGGGCGACGGCCGGCCACAACAGGGTTCGATGCCGAGGCGGTCTAGCCAAAGGGCAGCCACTTGGTTCGCCACGGCAAAGGGGCCGTAGAAACTCTGGGAAAAATCCTCTCCCTGAAGGTCTTCCGCTAGGGCGACCACTAGGGAGCCTAGGTCATTCTCCCCCTCAAGGCGGTGCCTAATGTAGAGGCGGGCGGTTTGGCTGGCGATCGTTGCGTTCGCCGGTTCGGGGAGGTATTCCCCATCCAGCCAGTCTTGCAGACCCGACTGAAGCCACGTGCGTTCGGTTTCCAGGTCGTCGGGGCCGGGCAGGGTGAGGGACGGTATGGGGTCGGCCATACTGGGCGTGGGCGAGGCATTGGAAGGATACCCTGTGGATAACCCTATCAGTCGAGATGGTTCCCCTTCAAGCCTGGGTGAATGTGCTTCAAGTTGAGGTGGGGTAACACGGCATCTGCCAGCCGATCCAAAGCGGCGAGGCGTTGGCTGTGAAAATCCGGGACATCGCCCGGCAAAGGGGGTAAACCGCGCCGTTGCCGCAGCCCGTTCAACCAGTCGCGCCGCCACGGCCCATTGTCCCAAACCCCGTGGAGATACATTCCCCACACCCGGCCGGCCGCATCCGTCACGCCGAGATCGGGGTCGTCAAACAGAGGTTGGAGGGGTTCTAGAAGCTGGGTACGGCCTTGGTGAATTTCGTAGCCCGCCACGGGCCGGCCGGCCTGGGGATAGACACTGGTCACCTGGCGCTGACGGGTGATCTTGTCGGCCGCCAGCGCGGTCGTCACCGGCAGCAAGCCCAAGCCGGGCAGGGCCAATGCTTCCCCCTCCCGGCCGGCCGGGTCAGCGACCATTTGGCCCAGCATCTGGAATCCCCCACAGACACCGATCAGATGCCCCCCGTTGTGGACGTAGGCAGTCAACTGATCCGCTAGACCCGATGCCCTGAGGACAGCCAAATCGGCCACGGTGGTCTTGGTGCCCGGCAGGATCACCGCATCGGCCGGCCGCAGGGTTTCACCAGGGGACACATAGGTCACCTGCACCGTCGGTTCCGCTACAAGGGGATCGAAGTCTGTGAAATTGGCCACCCGGGGCAGCCGAATCACCGTGATCTGAAGTTCGGCATCGGGGTTGCGGCGGGGCCGGGTCAGCAGATTGAGGGAGTCCTCTGCGGGTAAGTCCACGGCGAGATAGGGGATGACGCCAACGACCGGGATGCCCGTCTCGGCCTCTAGCCAAGTCAGGGCTGGCTCCAGGATGGATCGCTGGCCCCGGAATTTGTTAATCACAATGCCGCGGATCAGGGCACGCTCCTCGGGGTCGAGGAGGGCCAGGGTACCGATGACATGGGCAAACGCGCCCCCCGGATCAATGTCCACCACCAGCAGGGTTGGGGCATTGAGATACCGGGCCACCCGCATATTGGTTAAATCCCGGTGCTTCAGGTTGGGTTCCGCCGGACTGCCCGCTCCCTCACACACAATCCAGTTGGACTCTGGTTCCAGGGTCATCAGGGCTTGCTGCACCACCTGCCAGCCTGGCTCAAAGTAGTCTCGATAGTAGTTGGCCGCCGAGGTCGTCCCCACCACCTGCCCCTGGAAGATCACCTGGGAGGTCATGTCGCCCTGGGGCTTGAGCAGAATTGGGTTCATGGCCACCACTGGCTCCCGGCCGGCCGCCCACGCCTGTACCGCCTGGGCGTAGCCCATTTCTCCCCCCTCAGCCGTGACATAGGCATTGAGGGCCATATTTTGCCCCTTGAAGGGTGCCACCCGATAGCCTAGCCGGGCCAAGTGGCGACAGAGTACCGTCACCAGCATGGATTTGCCGGCATTGGAGGTTGTACCGACCACCATCAGGGCGGGCATGGGGCTATCTCCATCAACAGACCGGTTGAGAAGTTTTATGACAGGCGAAAACGGCCGGCCGGGTGCACCTCCCATAATGGCCTTATTTCACCGAAAATCGGGGAATTCTATGGGTCTAGCCACCGTACGACGCTTTGCCTTCGGGGTTTTGGGTGGTTTGGGTCTGGCCAAACTTATAGGCTGGTTTACGGGCCTGGATCAGGTGGCTATAGCCATCGGTTTAGGCGTTGCGGGCCTGATCTACGCCTTTTTCTGGGAAGCGGAAGCCCAAACTGAAGCGATGGCGACGGCGCGGTTGCGGGAAAATGCCGCCCAGATGGAGACCGAACTAACCCAGCGGGCGGCGGCCCTCGCGGCAGCGGATGAGGAACGGCGACAGTTAAAAAGCCAGATTGGCCAACAAGAGACCCAGGTTCAGGACTTGACGGCGGAAACGGCGGGATTAGGATCCCGGATCGCCGACCTGCTGGCCCAGCTCCAGGATCAGGAGGATCTCCACAGGGCAAACCTGGAAGATCGGGAGGCTGCCCATCAGGCCACCCTTACGGAGATTCACGGACGACTCGAAACAGCCCAAGCCACCCTCGATGCCTACATCCGAGAACAGCAGGCTGCTCAAGAAGCCCAAACGATGGCTGAGCGGGTTATTCAGGGTCGGTTGGCGGGCGTGGGGTCAGAAACCCTGATCACGCTGCTGAAGCGTCACTTTGGCTGGGCCTTTGCACCTCAAACCGGCAGTCACCTGATCCTTACTAAAACCCTAAGTCTGAGTGTGCCGCGCCGCCGTGACCTACCCCAGGGCACCCTGGCTAGTGTTCTGCAGCAAGCGGGGATCAGCCGAGAGGAGTTCCTCAAGGTGCTGCGCTAGCCCCTAGCCAATCTGGACTGCTAGGCGGGTTCTGAAAGGGAGATCGGTTCGGCCGGCCGGCGGAGGCGCTGGGAATAAAAGGACGCTGACTCTTGGCCCTGGGCACATTCCCGGGCAAACTCAATCAGGTGATGGGCCACCAGAGCCGTACTAATCACGGACTCAATCTGCCCCTGTTTGAGGGCCGGCCCCGCCAGTTTCCAGAAGGTATCGCGGTAGTGGCTGAGTAGACCCACCCGGATCAGGATTTTAGCCAGTAGGATCAACCCTTTGCGGATGTTGGCCCCCGATGCACGGGCCGGGCTGTTGGGTGGAGTAATCCGGTTGGGGTAGGTGTGTTCAATGTTGTAGGCAAACCGCTCATAGACTGCCTCCGGGCTGTAGGCTGTGGTGATGCAACGCCGCCACATGGCCACCACCTGGTCGTAGGGCAGCCGAAAATCCACATTCGACTCCCGTTGTTCATCCAGAATGAGGCGATCCTCCCTGACCAAGCGATCCCACAGGGGGGTTTTGGGCAGGGCGTAGAGCAGGTTCATGGTCAGCATCGGAATCTGAGAGCGCCGGATAAACTCCAGAATCCGGTCGGCGGTTTCCGGCGTGTCCGTGTCAAAGCCAAGGATGATCCCCGACACCACCTCTAGGCCATAGCGGTTTAGGGTGCGTACCGCCTCCAGGATTGGCATGCTGAGGTTGTGATCCTTGGAAATGGCGTGGAGGGCGTCCGGCTCTGGGGTTTCGATGCCACAAAACACGGTGGTGAAGTAGGCTTCCCGCATCATGGACAGCAACTTTGGACTCTGGGCCAGGTTGAGGGTGGCCTCACAGGCAAATTGCACGGGGTAACCCCGCGACTTCTGCCATTCAATGAGGTGGGGGAGGAGCGCCGTCACCGCCCGCCGGTTGCCGACAAAGTTGTCATCCACGAAGTAGATGGCGCCGGGGTTGCCTTGGGCGAGGAGGGCGTCCAGTTCGGCGGTGATCTGTTCCGGGGTTTTCAGGCGGGGGTCATTGCCGTAGAGGGCGGGGATGTCACAAAACTCGCAGTGGTAGGGGCAACCGCTAGAAAACTGGATGCTGCCAATAAAGTATTGATCGGGCTTAATCAGGTGGTAGGCCGGGATGGGAAAGCGATCGAGGGGCACCCGCTCTTGGGTCTGGAATTGCACCTGGCCGGCCGGCCGATCCGTGTGCCGATCCATGTACTCGATCATCTGATCCGTGGCATCCCCCAATTCCCCCAGGTGGAGCAGGTCGAAGTCGGGGTAGTACTCTGGGCAGGCGGATACGGAGGGGCCACCCAGGGCCGTCAGTTTGCCGTAGCGGTGGGCTAGTTCATTAATGCGGTTGATATGGGGCCGCTGGATGTGCATGCCACTGACGATCACCACGTCTGCCCAGCGGTAGTCCTTGGCCCCGGCCGGCCGAATGTTTTCGTCAATAAAGCGCACTTCCCAGGTTTCGGGCAGGTAGGCGGCCACCACCAGCAATCCCTGGGGCGGCATAAACGCCTTGACGCCCGGCGTTAGGGGGTAGGCATGGTGGAGAGTGCCAAAGGAACGGCTGTAGCGGGGAAAGAGGCAGAGAATGCGGCGGGAGTTGCGGGGTTGGTAGGGCGTGCGCCGCTGGGTCAGGTCGATGGGGGTATGCTCGCTAGACTGGGTTGCAACGGCCATCCCGGGTCTTCCTTTGTGCTACAGCTCGCCCCGATCCTACGGTTTCCCTCTGGGTGTGACAAGCGAATAGCGCACGGCTCGCGCTCAGGCGGCGGTGAGGAAGCTCATGGGTGAGGTCATTGTGGTGGCTGGCCCGGCCCGTTCTGGCAAAAGTGCTTGGGCCGAATACTTGGCTTGCCAATCCGGCCGGCCGGTGATCTATGTGGCCACAGCCCAGAGTGATCCCCAGGATCTGGAGTGGCAGGCCCGAATCGAGGCCCATCGCCAGCGTCGGCCGGCCGCCTGGGTTACGCTGGAGGCTCCCCTAGAGCTGGGGGATGTGGTACGCCAGCTTGCCCCTGACCACTGCTTGCTGGTGGACTCCTTGGGTACCTGGGTGGCTGCTTATCTGGAGGAGCCAGAGACAGCCTGGAACGGTCGCGTCGATGACCTAGTGGCAGCCCTGAACCAGACCTCAGGGTTGGTGGTGCTGGTGGCCGAGGAAGTGGGCTGGGGCATGGTGCCCGCCTATCCCGTGGGGCGACTCTTTCGGGATCGCCTAGGGAGTTTGGTGCAACGGGTGGCGCGGCCGGCCGGCCGGGTCTACCTTGTGACGACGGGCTATGTCTTGGATCTCACCCAGGTCGGCATACCCCTACCGTCTGCCTCAAGGGAGGACACCGCGTGCACAGACAAGAATCCAACAGGGGAGAGAGATTGAACCGACAGATGACCCGGACACACGGTTTTCAGGGGCTTTTGGTATCCCAGAGCGGGCTGGCAGCCTTAGCCAGGATGGGGTTCCAGGCGTTGTGTGTTCATCTAGTACCTCGTAGTCGGGGCCGAGTTCGCTCCGAAGTTGAGTGAGGAAATGCCGAGTTGCTGCCTCGAAGCGGGCCGACTCTTCGGCAGACCAAGGAGAGGGTTCGCCGGGGTTCTCCCAGTCGAGTGATGTGTCGTACCAGTGGCACAGGTAGAGCGCACGTCGCCAGGTGTTCTGTGTGACGGGCAGGTGCTGGAGGGTAATGGGATAGCCAAAGCGCTCGTGAGCGTCATCGCTACTCGACCAGAGGCAGGTGCCTGATCCCGCGTCAAAGAACAATCGGAGTCGGTACTTGGCCTTGCCCACGAAAGGTAAAGGTCTTTCTTCTTGCTAACGGCTGGACAGACCTGCAAAATAAGCGCAGCCATAGTGGCTTGATCCGTTCCGCTGCATGCACTACTTGGATGTAAGGCTTACTGCTGCGTCATCAAAACAATATACAATAAATGCTAAAAGGGAAAAGTTTTTAAGCTATTAATCCTAGTTCCATAGTCTAAATGCTTTCTTGAACCATGCAAAACCCCATTACGATTTGGCGCAATTTTCTTCTTATTATTGCTGTATGAAGAAATACTTGCCCCAAATTGAGTTTTAGTACTTATAATTTCAAGAAATACATTAAGAAGATCACCGCGAGAGTCATTGATTAGTTCTTGTGTTTTCTCTAGTCGCCTCTCATGCTCAGAAAACAAGAATACACTAAGATTTTGAGCACAGATTCCATCAATTTGCGACATAAATAGTGGAATGCAAGCAATATAATTTTCGTCTTGGTGAAGTTTAAAGGACTCCAGGAGAATATGTGCTCTTTCAGGATATAGTTCTATAATTCTCTCGGTAATGTTGGGCCAAGCATCAGTCAAATGTCTTGTCATGAATTGATCTAAGGTGTCTTGACTCACTGACAAGGCTTTTGTAACTGTTATAGGGGTTTCCCAGTTTATAAACCACCCGTAACCGGCCATTTTAAGCCAATCATCTTTATAGAACTTTGGCCAGTTTTCAATATACCTCTTAAGATTATCTAGAAACTCTGGGTTATTTTCAAGGAAAGATTGAGCCTGCTGTAATTGATGGAGAAATGGCTCCAATATTTGCTCTATTCTTTTCTTGATGCTAGTGAAATTATTATTCATTCTCAAATGCTTTTAAAATCTGAGAAGGCAAGCCTAACTAAATGTTATACGGAGAGCGACCAGATAATCATCTAAGTCTGTGACGTCCGAGCCAAGTTACTCGTAGTATAGCTATATCCTGTCAGTGACGTGCCCCCGGCCGGCCGCGTTTAGCTCCATCACTCCAGGATTCTGATTGTTCATTGGTTCCATTCACCAACTTGGGATCACGTCGGCCCCTGGGGAGACTGGCGAACCGCATTGGGGGGTAAACTCCCCGGGGCATAGCTCACCAAGCGTCGCGAGGCGGGCCAACTGACGCGCAACTCTCCCCGTGGCGTAATCCCCACCACCCGTCCCAGTTCCCCATTGGCCACCAGAACCGTGTGGCGCTGCACCAACCGCGACCAGTAGACCTGGAGAACAGGCCGCATCCCCTGACTTTGCCAGAGGCTATACCCCCGCTCCAGGCTGTTGACCACCAGTGCCGTCAGCCCCGCCAGGGAAGTCACCGGGAACCGGCCCAGGGACTGGCAAACCGTCTGGAGCGTGACACCCGTTGGCGGAACAGGATTGCTCCAGTTCAGACCAATGCCCACCACCGCTTGGTGAATCATCCCCTGGTGGCTGCGGGTTTCCGTGAGAATGCCCCCCAGTTTGCGGCCCTGCCAGGTAAGGTCATTGGGCCACTTGATATCCACCGAAAGCCCCTGCTGTTCCAGCCCCTGGACAATCGCCCAAACCCCCACCAGGGTCAGTTGGCCGGCCGCCGCTACACTTAACCGAGGCATCAGGGCCACGGAAAGATAAAGCCCCCCCGGTGCCGAGTCCCAGGTGCGGCCCCACTGCCCCCGGCCGGCCGTCTGGCGCAGGGCAAGAACCGCCGTTCCCTCAGTCGCGCCCTGGTCGAGGTGCTCCCAAAGGGTCTGGTTCGTGGAGGCCACAGCATCGTAGACGTGTAACGGCCGGCCGAAGGCTTGACTGCGGAGGGCCGCGTTGTAGATACCGCGATCAAACTGCATGCCAGTTCCTAAAGTCCCTGCTGCATGAGCCAGCTCTCACAGGCCGGCCAGGTCAGCCCACCAGCTACCACCTGCGGTGCCTGGGGCGTGTAGGGTGCCCGCAGGCGATCCACTGTGAGGATATGGGCATCAGCCGGAATTACTGGCACCTCAGGGTCAGAGGCGGTCGGCCGGCCGAGGGAACTGGAGAAACCGCGAAAGACCAAGACTTCATCGACTTCATCCACAGCATCAGCCTGATCGGCGAGCCGGAGGGTCACCCGCAACACCTCCTCCGGGTGCAGACGACTGTAGGCTTCCAGCCGCTCACCGGGCGTCATGGATTGAGGGCAGCCCGGCCCTGCCGACCCAGGCGCACCAAGAGGAAGTAGGCCAGACAGAATCCGTAAACCACGAGGGCCACCAACCCCCAGAACCCCAGCGTCCGAATCGGGATATTGGCGTGAAACAGGGCCTTAAATCCCCAGGGCGGCTCCAGCCACACCCGGCACTGGGCCGTCTCCAACAGGGCACCCGTACTCTTGAAGGCACAACCCAGGAAGGGAATCTGGATCAAGGCTCCCAAGCCCGCCAACAGGGTTGCCGCCCACCGCCAGACATTGGCCACGCCCGCCAACCAACCCGAGCGATCCGCCAATTCTTCGTTGATATCCACCCAATACCAAAGGCTGAGGGGAATCAGGATCAGCACCCCAAAGGCGGTTAGGAAACTCACGGGCAGGGCGGCCATCATCAGGTAGACGGTGATTGCCAGCAGACTGGAAACCCGCCAGTAGATAATCAGCAGCCGCTCTAGGGCCGGGAACCGCTGGATAAACGTCCACACCAGCAGGATCAGGGGCACCACCACAAAGAAAACTACGGCCAGCCGATACTCTGTCCAGACCAGAGTGGACAGCCAAGAAGGAGGTGCCATGGGTTGGGGCAAGCGCTAAACCGCGTCCTATGCTAGCACTCCACTGTACCCAGGGGGAGCAGGGGGGTAATCACCAGGTGTCGCTCTCGATCGAGTCCCACCCAACCCAGCCGTTGAAACTTACCCAGGAGGCGTGTACAGGTCACCCGACTGGTGCCAATGGCGCTAGCTAAACTCTGGTGGGTGAGCCGTACGGCCAATCGGTGCCCCTCTGGAGAGCGCTCGCCAATTTCCCGGACGAGGAGTCCCAGCAGATAACGCAGCCGATCCTCCACTCGCCGAGGGCCGGCCGAGATCGACAACATCGCTTCAGACTGCTGGAGACGGCGGATCACCTGGGGAAGTAAATGCTGGGCCAAGTGGGCCGAAGTCTCCAGTTCCTTCATGGAGAACCAGAGCAGGTAGACATCCGAGAGGGCCTTGGCTTGGTAGGCCGCTAAGCTAGTGAAACAAAGACCAAAGGGGGCTGTCGGCCCGGCCAGACCTACCAAGACTTCTTCACCCGTGGGATGGCACATGCTCAGTTGAACGATGCCCTGACCCACCTGCCAGAGGCCGTCGCCATCCAGGGGAATTGCATCACCGCGACTGAAGCATCGCCCACACCGGCTGCTGAGGGGAATTTCCCCCGACTCGGACCAGAACCGCCAGGCTGGCTCAAGGACGGAGACCATAGGATGTCCACAACCGGATACTTGCACCCTAAGTCGTCAGCATAAAGTGCCCCTAAAGCTGGGGTTAGGGTTTGGTTAAGGGTGAGGGGGGATCGCTGTGGAGGGCAGCTACGGCTGTAAGCAGACCGCGGGCCTTGTTGAGGGTCTCCTGGTACTCCCGCTCCGGGTCGGAGTCGGCGACAATGCCAGCCCCGGCACGCACCTGAACTTGGTGGTCATGACCGTGGGGCTGCACCACCATGGTGCGGATGGCAATGGCCGTATTCAGTTGACCCTCGAAGTCGTAGTACCCGTAGGCTCCGGCGTAGGGGCCGCGCCGTCCGCCTTCTAGGGCATGAATGATCTGCATGGCGCGAATTTTCGGGGCACCGCTGACTGTACCTGCCGGGAAGCAAGCCTTCAGTAAATCCCAGGCGGTGCGGCCGGCCGCCAATTCTCCCGCCACATGGCTGACAATGTGCATGACGTGGGAGTAGCGCTCAATCACCATTTGTTCCGTGAGGCGCACGGTGCCCGGCCGACAGACCCGCCCCAGGTCGTTGCGCGCCAAGTCCACGAGCATGACATGCTCCGCCAACTCCTTGGGGTCGTTGAGCAGTTCCTCGGCCAACTGGCAATCCATGTCCAAGGTGGTGCCGCGGGGTCGGGTGCCCGCGATGGGACGGACGGTGGCCTGGAGTGTTCCCGTTGCCATGCGCTCAGCTTTGACCATCACCTCTGGGCTAGAGCCAATCACCTGCCAGTCCCCAAATTGGAAGTAGGCCATGAAGGGGGAGGGGTTAATCAGCCGCAGGGAACGGTAGAGATGGAAGGGATCGCCGGTATAGAGCGTACTGAGTTGTTGGGAAAGGACAACCTGGAAGATGTCACCCGCTTGGATATGGGCCTTGGCCTGGTGAACCGCGGCCTCAAACTCGGCCTGGGAAGTTGTACTAGCCCAGTCGAGGTGCGGCCGGCCGGCCGGTTGCCAGTTAAGGGCTGTTGTCTGGGGGTTGAGGGGGGTTTGCAACCGAGCGATCAGGCTCTCAACCCGGGCGCAGGCTTGGGCGTAGGCGCCTGCCAATTCGCCCCCGCGGGTGTCAGCGTAGGCAATTGCCCAAACCTTGCGCTGCACTTGGTCAAAGACGAGGAGATGATCGACCTGGAGCCAGCAGCCATCGGGGGGATCGGTGGCCTGAGCTGGGCTTATGGGCACCCGTGGCTCAATCCAGGGCATCAGTTCGTAGCCCCAAAACCCAAACAGGCCCCCAATTCCTGGGGGCAGGGCGGGCAGAGTGACCGGCTGGTAGGGGGCGAGACAGTCGGCCAGCACCTGGAACGGGTCGCCCTGGTGGGTTTGGCTGAGGCCAGAGCGGTGGGTTTGGCAGAGACGGTCGCCGCGGGCTTCCAGAACCCAGAGGGGATCGCAGCCGAGGAAACTGTAGCGGCCAACGCGCTCGCCTCCCTCGACCGACTCCAACAAGAAGTTGTACGGCCGGCCGGCGCATACCCGATACCAGGCTGAAACTGGCGTGTCCAGATCGGCCGGCCACTCAGCATAGACGGGGATAAAGTTGCCCTGGGTAGCCAGGTGGCAAAAGTCAGCGAACGTGTGCAGCATGGCAAGCCGGGGCCACAGCCCACCTATAATACCGCCCAAGCTGGAGCCTGGGTAAACCTAACCAACCCCAGTCACCCCTACGGACGAGTCAAGCCTGGGGCACAGGCCAACCGTCCTAGGTTTTGGACGGCGAAGGCTCCCCGAACAGGGGGGTCAAGTAGGCCACCAGCACCCCAATCACAAAGCCTGCCAGGTTACGGACAACGGGCAGCCAATCGGCGGTGCGGCTCACCACCGGCCCAAGCCCAAAGGCAATGAACAACATGCCCCACAAGGGCGAGAAAATCAGCACCCACTGCCAGGCCACCCGCTGATCGGTTCGCCGGGGTTGGGCCGCAAATCCGCAGATCACGCCACCGACTAGGGAGGTAATCAGTGTGAGCAACCACTGCTCTTGGGGTAAACCGGGCACGACGCGACAGCCGTCGGCCTTGGTCAGACACACTTCAATGGCCTTCAGGGATTGCATGATTGCCTGATCTTCTCCGTGATCCCGGACAAAGAACTGGTTGCCGTAGCGGGATTGAAGCTCCACCCAAAAGGTGCGAGTCAGGAGGGGATAGACCTGCTCACCGACATTAAAGCTGAGAAGGTTGCCGCCGCGGGGATCGGCCACCAGCAGAATGCTCCGATCATCAAGCTGCCAAAAGTTCTTCACGGCCAACCCTGGGGTTCGGTCGTACTGGGTGAGTACCCGCAGTTTCCAGCCCGTCTCGGCTTCAAAGGACTCTAGTTCTGTGGCGAGGGCCTGCTCCTGAATGTCAGTCAGGGAACGGTTGAGGTCGATGATGGGCGTGACCTCGACAGGTAACAGATCAGGGTTGTTGTAGGCCAAGGCCGGCCGGCCGGGCAGCCACAGACTAACGACGAGCAGAGCCAACCAGCCCCAGTACAGCCCTCGCCCCCACCGCTGTGCCCCAGATGCCCTAGCCATGACCAAGCCTTTGATGATGTGATGACGGGTTTGTGAATGCTCCTTAACTCAGGTACGGCAATTCCTGAGAAAGTTTACACTTATTAACCTTCCTCTCATCCTAGAGGGCGCGAGGAGTAGCGTCAATCATGGCCCCAGATTCAGCGACGGCGGTCTTCTGGGTCGGTTTCTGGGGTGCGGCGGCTGGGCAAGGACGGGTTGGCATCCTCCGGGGGGGGCAGACGCAACCGGGAACTGCGACTAGGCCGGGGTCGCCGCCAGGTTTGCCAAGCAGCTTGAACCCCAACCCAGAGACTCCGCCCGGAGATCTGAGCGTTTTGTACCTGCCGCCGGGTACCCTCTAGGCTTTGATCCACCTTCTGTACCACCCGGCCGGCCCGCTGTACCCCCTGGCTGACATCATCTGTGAGGTCGCTGATCTCGAGGCCCGTTAATCGAATCGCCTCCAGGGTGGGGGGCAGGTCGCGACTGAGGGTGTCTGCAAGGCGCTCAATACTGCGGGCGACCCGGGCGATTTCCTGAACCGCGGGAATCAGGGCGATCAGGACACTGGTGAGGGCCACTGCCACCAGCAACAGGGAAAGGGCCAGGAAAAAGAACGGATCCGTCACGGCTCTGGGTGGCGGGCGCGGGGGGCGATGACTTCGGGACGTTCCTGGCGCAGGCTCTGGGCGGCCTGGCGACTGGCATCGCGGCCGGCCGCTAGGGCCTCTTGACAGCGGGCCAGGGTATCGTCCCAACGCTCTTGGGCCGAACTGGACAGTCGGTCAGCCTGCACTTGCAGGGTTGCCGAGACATCAGCGGCCACCTCAGGCAACGCATCAGCCGCTTTCTTTAGGAGTTTCCGGGTCTCACGGCCCGAGCGGGGGGCCAGCACTAATCCACCCACCAAGCCCGCCACCGAGCCAACAATCAGTCCCGCTAGAAACGTGCCCGCACCGGAGCGGGAGGGGGAGGAAGTCATGGGAAAATTAGTGTCCCTCAGCCAAGCTGCCCCCACTTTACCCTACCCTTCGGCGCTTGAGGTATCTCAGCCGACTAAAACGCTAACTTGACAAGGCGCAGGACGGCGGCAGATGATGGAGGACTGCTGTCCTTACTGCCCCCAGGGGCGGTCTCAGTCCACAAGGGCCAAGAGGTTACTGTCTATGGAACGCGTCAATCGTTACGAGACCCAATACATATTGCGTACCGATTTGGGGGATGAGGCTACAGAACAGGCCATCGCCCGCTACATCACGCTATTGCAAGAGCAGGGGGCCACGGGGGTACAGATCCTCAGCCAGCGGCGGCAACGGCTAGCCTACCCCATCAAGAAGTACACCGAGGGTCTTTATGTGCTCCTCGAATACGAGGCCGAGGGGCAGATGGTTGCCCTCCTAGAGCGGGCCATGCGCCTCAGTGAGGACGTCCTCCGTTATCTGACGGTGCGCCAAGAAAGCCGCCGGCCGGCCGAAACCGTAGCTGCGGATTAACCCTATCTCCAGCGATGGGTTTGGATCGTCAGTCACCTACCCTAGCCTGGGTCACTGGGCTGGGGTTTTGCTATGGGAAGCACGGGGATTGAAATGCTAGAGTAAGCAGCAACCCAAGCCACAGGATTGCGACTGAGGGGCGGGTCTGAGGAGTGACGGGAGAGCGCCCCACTATGACATCCACCCTGGAACTATACGCTGAGATTTGTACGCTGCGCCAACAGCTCAATCAGCGCAATCGTTTGGTTGACCAACTCTCGAAGGAACTTTACCACTCGCTTCACAGCGGCGTGGGGGAGGTACAGGACGCAGAAGTTTTGACTGCCGTGGCCTTGCCAGCAGCGGTTCAAGCTGGGGGATCTGCCCCGCCAACTCCCGCAGAGTCCAGTGCCCTCCCCGATGGAGCAGCCCTAGCCCGGCTGAAGACCCAACTCCAGCAACGGGATGTGCTTGTCCACCAGCTTTCCCAGGAACTCTTTCACTGCCTGCGCTCTCCCCTAGTCCCCGAAACAGTGTCGGCGGAAATGCAGACTCTGCGGGATCAGGTGGCGACGCTCCAGGGGAATCTTGAGGTCTATCAGGTGCAACTGGCGACCCGTGAGGCTGAGGCCTTGCAACTCCGCCAAAACCTGGAGACGGTGACGGAGCGGAGCCGTTGGCTGGAAGACATTGTCAAGGAGCTGCCAGAAGTGTACCGCCGCCGGTTTGAGGCGCGTCTCGCCCCGATTAAGGAGCAGATTGCCACCCTTCAGCAGGAAAACCGCCGCCTGCGGGCCGAGCTTCAGCGGGTCAGTGCCTTGGTCGGCGATGGGCTTTCCCGGCCGGCCGACCGGGTTGAGCTACCCCAATTGAGTAGCCTCAAGCCCCTGCGTACCCCGGAGATGATCAACCTCAGCCATGCCTAACTGGGCACTGGGGTTGCCTGCCAACCCGGAACCCTGGCAGCGAGAACTCGCCGAGGGGTTGGCGGCCCGGCTTGCCCAACTTTCCCCAGCAGCCCAGTCTGCCCCGGTGGCCATTCTGGAAGGGATGAGTCCCACACCCGATCAACGCTACTGCCCGCTCAGCCTGGAACTGGCGGCCGGCCGGGCCTTTCCAGAAGCCCCTGTTTTTGAAGCCTGTGCTGATTGGCAGGGGTTGCGCGCCCAAATCGCAACCTGGGGCTATGCAACAGGCGTAGGTAAACACTGGTTGCCCGTTGTCTGGACTCGGCACGGCCCCCTCTACGGCGAAGCCATCAGCCGGCCGGCCGGCCCGGCGTCCCCCTACCACCAACCCACCCACTGGCGCGACGCCCAGCGGCAAGCCCTCTACGCCTTAGCCCATACCCTACTCCGACACCTTCAGGCCCCCCCGTCGGTTTACCTGATCCAGTTTGACTATCGTCAGGAACCGATCTTCGACCGGCTTTGGCCCTACCCCGGCCGGCCGGCCTTGGCTAGCGTTGGGGTTCAAGACCCGGATTTACTCACCTGCCAAGTGTGCTGCTGGTTGGATCGACCGATTCGAGATCTGCGGATTCACCCTGGGGTGACCTGGGTGGAACCTGCACAACCCACCCCTTGTGAACTCTGATGCCGTACAGGCGTCCCTAGGTGCGTTCTGAAGCCGGTGCCACCGTGCGCGGCCGGCCGGCCGGTTCCTTCCACAGTTGGTCACCCCGAAGCAGTGTGTGGAAGGGCTCGCCTGATGCCGGGAAATCTAGGCGAAAGTGACTGCCCCGACTTTCCTGACGGGCTAGAGCACTGCGGAGAATGCCCTGGGCCACATCCAAGAGATTACGTACTTCCACACCCAAGGCCAGAGCGGCCGCACCCTCCCCCAGCCATACATGCTCAGGGAACGTCTCCGCCTCCAACCAAGCCATCAAGGGGTGACTGCGCAATTGCTGCCGCCACGCCAGAACTTGGTCAAGGGCAGCCTCCATCTGCACCCCCTGGCGTTGGATACCGGCGGCGGCTCCCATGAGTCGGGGCAACTCCGCCTGTATAGGCGTGAGGATAGATTCAAGACCAACCACCAAAACTGGGTTCAGTTCACACCAGGCTAAGGGATCGTCCGCAGCAGTGGCTGCCAAGGATAGCTGGGCCACTTGCTGGGCAAACACCAAGCATTCCAGCAGCGAGTTACTGGCCAGGCGGTTTGCCCCATGCACCCCCGTACTAGCCACCTCACCTACCGCGTAAAGTCCTGGTCGATCCGTCCGAGCCATTAAATCCGTCCAGACTCCCCCCATACAGTAATGGGCAGCAGGGGCCACTGGTACCGGCTCGTGGTAGACATCCACGCCCCACTGGCGGCACCAAGCCACAATGTTGGGAAATCGACGGCCAATGGTTTCTGGTGGAATCGGCCGAAAATCCAGCCAAACCTCGGACTGGCTGGTTTGCTGCAAATGGTCAAAGATAGCCCGACTGACCACATCCCGCGGTGCCAATTCTCCATCCGGGTGGTAGGCGAATAGGAAGCGCTCCCCCTGGTGATTCCGCAGGTGGGCACCCTCCCCCCGTACTGCTTCCGAGACCAACAGCGGTGGCGCGCCGGGAATCGCCAGTGCCGTGGGGTGAAACTGCACAAACTCCAAGTCTCGAAGGGTAATGCCAGCCCGCCAAGCCATGGCCAAGCCATCTCCTGTACTGGCAGGTGGATTGGTCGTCGGTTGAAACACCCGGCCGGCCCCCCCGGTTGCCAGGACAACGGCCCGCGCTGCCACCCAAACCAAGCGGTTCTGATGGATCAACCGGATGCCCTGACAGTAGCCGGTCTGGGGATTGAGCCACAGATCGACAGCGAGGGTTTGCGGGAGATGTTGAATGTGGGGCTGACGAGCGACTTGGGTTGCTAGGGTGTGGATCAGTTCCCGACCTGTGCTGTCCGCGGCGTGCAGGATGCGGGGCCGGGAGTGGGCAGCTTCTAGGGTCAGGGCCAACCCCTCTCCGTAGCGGTCGAAACCGATGCCCATGCCCAGCAAAGCCTGGATACACCCCTGGGCCTGCCCTACGAGAAAATGGACAGCATCTGGTTCACTCAACCCAGCTCCCGCCCGCAGGGTGTCGGCCTCGTGTAGGCCACAGGAATCCTCTGGGTCGATAACGGCGGCAATGCCCCCCTGCGCCCAGCCACTTGCAGAAAGGCCGGACTCGGCCTTGGTGACCAAGCCCACTGACCAGGTTTTGGGGAGACAAAGGGCTGTGTAGAGGCCGGCCGCTCCTCCCCCCACCACTAGGACATCGAAGGGGCCAGGGGGAGAATAATCCGTCATTGAACGCTAGCGATAGATCCCGTTGTTGATCCGATCCCAGCCCAGCATGACTTCCGGCTCAGTCACCGCAAAGTTGTCCAGATTGGCCTTCAGTACTTCCTTTTGGCGCTCGGTCAAGTTGGGGATGGCCAGCACATCCTCCACCTTGCCATAGGGCGCGTTCGCCACAATCAGCCGGGCGAGGGTAGGGTAGAGCCCTGGGTAGCGACTAAAGCCATTGACATTGGTATTGTTCAAATCCAGCTTCTGACCAAAGGGACTGGCCAGCTTGGCATCCATTTTGTTAATGGGTTCGGCGGCTAGGGCAGGCGGCCCTCCCCAAAAGCCCAGAATCCCGACAAGCAAGCAACATCCCAGGCTGATCCAGCGCCACCATGATTGCATCTTAGACATACCCTTACCTTAATCAGTTCATCCACTCAAAACAGCGTTGGCAGTTCCCGTGTGGTTCCTGCGTTTACTCCATCTTAAGGGTCGAGGGGATGGATGCGCGCCCTAGCGGCGGGTGTCACTTTCCTGGGTGTGGGGCAAGAGGAACTCTTTTAGTTGTGTGAACGTGGTGCCCCAGATAGTGCTGGGCTGGTCGTGGCCCTTGAGGAGCAGGGTATGGGGATCAAAGGCATCCTCCAAGCCCGGCAGATGGTGCAGGTGGGCAAAGGTAGCCTCACCTAACACCACATCTACGCCCAAACTTTTGGTAGCAGATTCAAGCCGAAAGGCAGTGTTGACGGTATCACCCAGGGCGGTGTACTCTTGTCGGTCGCCGCTCCCGGTGTTGCCGACCATGGCATACCCCGTGTTGATACCGGCTCCGATGCGGAGGGGGTGGGGCAAGGGGTACTGGTAGTGAAGATTGCTTGTGGTTTTTTCAATCGCCCAGAGGGCACGCAAGAGCCGCAGTAGATCCTGGCGGTTAGGGCCTTGGGTACCGTGGATCCAGACCGCCATGACCGCATCGCCAATGTATTTGTCGACGCGACTCCCAAAGCGCTGGATAATTTCCCCCACCTGGCGAAACCAGGAGCCAATCGCCTGGGACAGCAGGGCCTCATCCACCTGCCGAGCTAGGGGCGTGAAGTCGCGGATATCCACCACGAGGACAGAAATCAGGCAGCGGACGTGGAGAACGGCAGTGGCGGTTTCCCCATCCCCTTCTTCTAAGGGTTCTGTGGGGCCAAGGGTACCGAGGGTGAGTTGTTGATGGAAAACAATGGGGGTTTCGCCCACGGTCAGTCGGTCACCATCTTGGAGTAAGACCGGGATACTGACCCGCCGGCCGTTTACGAAGGAGCCGTTGCGACTGCCAAAGTCAATGAAATAGTACTCGCCGGTTTCCAGGCGTTGCACCATCGCATGATTGCGGGAGACCCAGGGGTCGGCTAGCACAATGGTATTGCGGTCGCTGCGGCCAATCCCCCACGTGGAGCCGCCCACCAGGGGGATATATTGCCTCCCTTGGTGAGACTCAATGAGCAGGTAGGCTGTCGAACTGGGGGTCACAGTGCAGCCCTAGGGTGTGGGGCCATCAGCGAGTCGGCAGGGTACTAACCCAGAATAGACCATCGACTATGAGGGTACCCCAGACGGCTCCAGTTAGGGCTTTCCAGCGATCCCCCGGCCGGCCGTAGGCCCACCCGCCGAGGGCTACCAACCCGGCACCAAGTAGGGCTGCCCATCCCAGTCCCCAAGGGGTTAACACCTGGGTGACAGCTTGTTGAAGTAGGGGTTGGCCTTGGGCAATCACGGCCAGGATGTCCCCCTCCAGCCCCATGAGGGTTCGCCAAATGGGTACGAGGCCAGTCAAATAGAAGTAGCCATCAGTGATAGCTGTTCCCAACAGGGAACCCAGGAAAAAACCCTCCGCTAGCCCCCACTGATTGCGCCAGAGGCGAGGCCAGAGCCAGAGCAGGGGTAGACTTTCAACCGGGAGATGCCAAGTGGGTTCAGCGCGCAGCCAGCCCCAGTAAGCACTGCCCGCCAGCCAGCAGGTCGCCAATCCCAACAGGAGCTGGCCCCAGGGGTGGTGCCGCCAAGCTCGGCCGGCCGCCCATAGACCCAGCCCCGCCCCCACCGCTGCCCAGGGACACACGCGCACCAAGGGGGCTTCAGCAAACACCGGCAGGCAGACCAAGGCCGCTGCGGCAACAACGAGGGTCAGACCAGTGGCCGGCCGGCCGAAGGCGGTGGGCAGGAAAAACACGGTTATTAAAAGTCCTTAACTCCGCTTAACATATCATGCGACTCCGGGGAGGATGCAATTCTCCGTTAAACTGGGCCGGTGGTTATTGGGGTTGCAGTGTGATCGGGAGTTTGGCAAGTTTGCGACCAGAACCCACCCTATGGCAGGCGCTCGTACTGGGGTTCATCCAGGGTGTCACGGAGTTTCTGCCCATCAGCAGTACGGCTCATCTGCGCATTGTGCCGGCGCTGCTCCAATGGCCCGATTTTGGGGCGTCCTTCAGCGCCGTGATTCAACTAGGGAGCGTGGTGGCGGTTCTGATCTACTTCTGGCGGGATCTGGTTCAGGTCGGACGTGGGTCGTGGCGGGCGGTGCGGCAGCGCCAGTTTCAGGCAGAGTCCTTCAAAACCCTGGTTGGCATTTTGCTCGGCACCCTCCCGATCGTGGTGGCGGGTTTCGGGATTAAAGTGTTTTTGCGGGAACCTCCGCGCAGTCTGGGCGTGATCGCGGCTGCTTTGATTGGCTTGGCGCTCCTCCTCGCCTGGGCAGAGCGGGCCGGCCGGCGCACCCGTACCCTGAAGGATATAGACGTTTGGGATGGCATTCTCGTGGGTGCTGCTCAGGCCCTCGCCCTGATTCCAGGGGTTTCCCGCTCCGGCTCGACCCTGACAGCAGCCCTGTTTCTGGGTTTTGAACGCACCCCCGCGGCGCGGTTCTCCTTCCTGTTAGGCATTCCAGCGCTGACACTGGCCGGGGTTGTGGAGTTTGCGACGGAAATCCGATTCACGCCCGAAACATTAGGGAGTGTGGTGGTGGGTACCCTGTCGGCTTTCGTCTTTTCCTACCTGGCTATCGACTGGCTACTGCGCTACTTCCAGCGCCATAGCACCCGGATTTTCATCTACTACCGCATCGGCTTAGGAGTCTTACTGCTGGTACTGTGGCAGGCTGGGCTAGTGCACTGAAGTCCTCAACCGGGGGGCCATGCCAACGGCCGGCCGCCGAGGATGTGAATGTGCAAGTGAAAAACAGTCTGACCGGCGTCTTGGCCATTGTTGATCACCAGACGGTAACCATTGGTCAGGCCAACTTCTGCGGCGACCCGCTGGGCAACCAGGAGGAGGTGCCCCAGGAGAGCTTGATGCGACGGTTCCGCTTGGGCAAGCTGCGGAATCGGCTCCTTGGGAATCACCAAGAGGTGGACAGGGGCCTGGGGATTGACATCCTTAAAAGCGAGGGTGAGGTCGTCCTCATACACAATACTTGCTGGAATTTGACGGCGAATGATCTTGTCAAAAATAGTTGTCATATGCGGCTCGATTGTTTCTAGGAATTGAGGGAATACGGCAATCTGAAGGTAATTCTACCCTCTCCACTTGGTCGGATCTACGCTTCCTATCGCAAGTCAGGCAACGATTCTGGTTGGAGATGCGGATGTGTTCTTATCAACCTCTCAATAGTCTGACCACAGTGTTCCTGGATCTGACTTTCAAGGTAGCGGCGCTCCAACTCATTACTGAGGACTACTTTGTCAGGTCGTACTCTACTTCGGACAGGAGCCTGAGCCAGTTCAATCTCTGGGATATTGAGGAACCTAGCTAGGCGTGCCCCAGCCATATCTAAACTCTCCGTCCTGAGGATGAGCAGGTTCTCCGTAGGAATCAAGTCTAGAGTTCGATCAATACAGTTCGCCCAATATCTCAAGTAACCTGCAAGTGGCCAATGAACACCGGCCTCAGCCAAGGCTGCTTCTGTGGCCGCTGGGTAGTCAAATCGAAGTCGGTCGATCTTGTCCCAAAGCCTTGGGTTAGGATGAGCCATCTGCTCGGCCCACATGGAATCTAACCAAGGGACGATAGCTCTGACGGTTAATATCAATTTTGTATCCGGGAAACACTCTGAGATGATGGGCAGGAAAAAGTGATTTAGATTGGAGATATTAGCTTCTAGGAAGAAGTGTCTATCAAGGTGCTCAAAGATGTGGGCACTGACGGGGTCATCTACATAGGATGTTCCTGATCTAAGGATGACCTTGGCGTAGCGCCGCCATCCTGGTTCATGGCGTGCACGCAAATGGCGACCTAACAGATTTGCAAGGGTTGTTGTGCCTGTTTTGGGTGCTCCTGTACCAAAAACGTGGACTCGGCGATTTAGGAAATGATGCTGCAGTTTTCCTAAAAGGTCTTTCCGTCGCCTTTTCTGCCATCTATAGAGTGGACGCAAGGTCGATTTCCAGTTGAACACAGCCATAATTCCCTGGTAGAGTCGGTCGAGGGTTAGATGGACAAGCGGGAATGGTGCATCTAAAAGTCCATATACTCCCCTAGGATTCAATGTCTAGGTTTTTTGTAGACTTTCATTGAGAAATGCAGTGTTGGGAGTACCGATCTTTGTCAGCAAGTGACCTAAGGAAGTGGCACCCATTCTTGATAAACTTAGATCGAAGACTTTAGCCATAAATGAACCTCTGGTATTGCAGTTCTATCCTCAGATGTTGGCAGGCAAAGCGTTTTGTGTGATCTCTAGGAACAACTCACCAACCACACAATTACCCGGTTCGATCTTGGCCGATCTAGCAGGATTTATGCTCTTGGCGAGCATAGTCATCGTGGAAACGAATAATGTCATCCTCTCCTAAATACTCACCGTTTTGAACCTCAATGATCACGAGTGGAATCATCCCAGGATTTTCGAGGCGATGGGGGGTGCAGGGCGGCACAAAGGTCGACTCGTTGTGACTGAGGAGGATTTCGCGGTCGCCACAGACAACTTTGGCTGTGCCCGAAACCACAACCCAGTGTTCGCTACGGTGGTGGTGCATCTGTAAACTAAGGCGGTGGCCAGGCTTGACCTCAATCCGCTTAATCTTGTAACCCTTGGCTTCTTCCAGCACCGTGAACGTTCCCCAGGGCCGCAGTTCTGTAGCGGCCGGCCCTTGGCCCTGCCAAGTCAGGGTAGCAAGCGATGGGTCAGAACAATGGGACTCTTGAGTCATGGTTGGCACACTCCCTGGTTGATGCAAGCATCTTATCCGCCAGCATACCCTGTTCCCCCCAGAAGGTAAGCTAGGCCGGCCGTCCCTAGGGGCACGGTCAGGTTGTCAAGGCCCAGCCAGGAGACCACCTCTAAGACAGCAGCCGTCACACCGATCAGCAGTGCACAACTCAGGGGTTGCGGTACCCCGCTGCTCCAGAGGATGAGGCCCCCTAAGCCACCACCGACTAGGGCCATGGTTAGGGAACCCTCCCAGCTTTTGGTGACGCCAGCCAGGGTATAGCGGTGCTGGCCCCAGCGTTGGCCCACCAAAGCGGCGAGGCCATCCCCCCAGGTCATCACCAGGATGCCTAGGGCTGCGTACTGGGGTAAACCCAGGGGCCAAAACCAGGCAATCAGGACACCAATGCTGACGGCATAGAAAAAAGTGCCGTAGCTAGGCCGCCCAACGCTATTGATACTGGGCAAGATCGGCAGCCAGTAGGACACTAGAGCCGCTGTCCCAGCCACGATGGCCGCAAGAATACCCACCCAAGCGGGAATCTGTCCCCACCAAGCTAGCAGGATGACATTGCCGGTACCGAGGTGCACTACCTTGCGCGGTAGTTCCGGCCGGCCGGGTTGCCGCTGGTGCAGCCAACTAGCCAAGCCAAACACCAAACCCAGCCAAAGCACTACCCCCCCAGAGGGGAGGCTCCAAGCGGGGAGGCTAGAGGCCAAGTTCGACACCGGCAGCGGGCCTAGGCTGCTTCTTCAAGCTGATCAAGACGTAGCCAGAAGGGGGGGGTGGGAACCGTGAATTTCACTTGCGCGTAATCGCCCCGCAAATCCAGAACTTCACCAGCGGTTTCAAACAGGTAACTGGCCCAGCGGGTGTCATTCGCTTGTGCTTCCAGGCTCTGATCCAACTTCTCCCGCAGGACACGCACGAGACTCCCTTTCTTGATTGCCATGGGGGGTGAATGGGGTGGAGAGACGCCCCTCATTCTACCGAGGGTTGACAGCGGGGGCAAAAGTGACTGGATCGGCCGGCCAAGCGTAGCCGCTGAATGGGGGTAGCACACTGACGACAGGGCTGCCCGGTACGGCCGTAGACCCAGGCTTGCACCTTGTAATGGCCCTGCATGCCTCGCACGTGGCGGAAATGGCTGAGGGTGCTGCCCCCTGCCGCCAGACTGTCGGTGAGGACGCGGCGAATAGCAGCGTGTAGTTGTGTCCACTCCCAGGGATGGAGTGAGTGACAGGGCCGCTGGGGATGGAGGCGGCTGCAAAATAGGGCCTCATCAGCGTAGATGTTCCCCAGTCCCGCAATCAAGGTCTGATCCAACAGGGCTGTTTTCAGGGGGCGCTGGCGAGTCCCCAGATGGGCTGCCAGATAGGCCGGCGTACAATCCTCGCCCAAGGGTTCTGGCCCCAGATGACCCAACGTGGGAATCACGGCGGAAAGTGCAAGGTCGGGGGGCACCCACCACATCTGGCCAAAGGTGCGCTGATCCACAAAACGTAGTTCTTGCCCGTCTGGGAAAAACAGCCGGACACGCGTATGGGATGTCACTGGCTCCGACTGAGACAACCACAGCAACTGGCCTGTCATCCGCAAATGCACAACCCAGACGCCGGCCGGCCGGCCACCCCGCACCAAATGGCCTAGGAGATATTTCCCCCGGCGCTCCCAACACTTCAGATGTGAACCCACCAACCCCGCGAGGAACCGATCCGGGTCGGGTGGATGGGCAATTGAGCGGGGATGAGCAACCACACCCCCCGCCATGGGAAGCGCCAGGGTGCAGGACTGCAATCCCTGACGCACGATCTCAACTTCAGGTAGCTCCGGCACAGGTACCGGCCGGCCGCCTACTTCGCCTTCTTCGGAGCTTCAACTTCTTCCAGTTCATCCAGGGCAAAGTTGTTCGTGGCCACCCCGCCGGCATCGCCGCTGTAGCCGGTGTAGTTCACCTTGTCAAAACGGACAATCACCGGGTAACGGATGCCGCTCTGGTCAATGGAAGCCACGGTGCCCACATCCTTGAACCAGTAGGATTCCTTGCGGAGAATGCGCACCTTGGAGCCGCGTTGAATCATGACGTTCCTCTGGAATGGGTTGATGTTAAGCTGCTGACAGGCTGGCAGTTCCCAGCGCAGGTCGGCTGGAACCCCCACGGGCCGGCGATTGCACCCGGTCCAAGTCACCCTTGATCATAGGGCCAGCGCCCCGGCCGGCCGGCCGTCCCCTCAAACTTTCTTAAAATACGGGTGACGGGCACGCGACACAGTAAGGCAGGGTTCATGAACGGGTATTCACCCATTGCACTTGGGCAACAGCTGCTGGGGGCCATTGGTCGCTGGTGGTCGGATTTCACCCTCCAAACCCGCCTGATGGCGGCTGCAACACTGGTGGTGTCCCTGTTGATGAGCAGCCTCACTTTCTGGGCTGTGAACAGCATACAACAGGATGCCCGGCTCAACGACACTCGCTTTGGCCGGGATTTGGGCCTGTTACTGGCCGCCAATGTCACGCCCCTAGTGGCCCAGGAAAACCACTCGGAATTGGCTCGCCTCTCCCAGAAGTTCTACAACAGCACTGCCAGCATCCGCTACCTGCTCTATGCCGACAGTGAGGGGGATATTTACTACGGCATTCCCTACGCTGCGGCAGAAGTCCACAATTCCCTGAGTCTGCGGCGGCGCATCCAATTACCGGAGGGCTACAACCCCCTTTCAGAAGTGCCCTTGGTGCGCCAGCATCTCACCCCCGATGGCCTGATTGCGGATATTTTCATTCCCCTGATCCAGGACAAGCACTACATGGGTCTTGTCGCCCTGGGTATCAACCCCAATCCTACGGTGGTCACCTCCTCGAATCTAACCCGCAATGTGACCATTGCTGTGTTTGTCTCCATCTGGTTCATGGTGATTCTGGGAGGCATCTTCAATGCCTTAACCATTACCCGACCTATTAAAGAATTGCTTGTGGGTGTCAAGAATATTGCGTCGGGCAACTTTCGCCAGCGGATTGCTCTGCCTTTTGGGGGCGAACTGGGGGAATTAATTATCAGCTTCAACGAGATGGCAGAGCGCCTAGAGCGTTACGAGGCCCAAAACATAGAGGAACTCACCGCCGAGAAGGCCAAGCTCGACACCCTTGTTTCCACCATCGCTGATGGAGCAGTGCTGCTGGATCGGGACTTGAATATCATCCTAGTCAACCCCACGGCCCGCCGGCTGTTCAACTGGGAAACCGCTGAAGTTGTCGGCCGGCCGGTGCTGGAGCAGTTACCGGATGCGGTGGGTCGGAGTCTTGCTAGTCCGTTGCAGCGCCTAGTCCAGGGAGAAGCTCATCGAACCCAGGGTCGAGAAGGCGAAGAGTTACGGATGGGGTTAGGTGGGGCGGCCGGCCGCACGGTGCGGATTTTGTTGACCACTGTTCTCGATCAAGCCCGCGAGCAAATTCGGGGGATTGCTGTCACGGTTCAAGATATTACCCGCGAAGTCGAACTCAACGAGGCCAAAAGCCATTTTATCAGCAACATCTCCCACGAGCTGCGTACCCCCTTATTCAATATCAAGTCCTTTATCGAAACCTTATACGAGTACGGAGACAGTCTGAATCCAGAACAGCGTCAGGACTTTCTGGAAACAGCCAATCGGGAAACCGATCGCCTCACCCGTTTGGTGAACGATGTACTGGACATTTCTCGTCTGGAGTCCGGCCGCCAGTACACGCTAAGTGCTGTCCAACTGATGACGGTTATTGATCAGGTCTTGCGTGCCCACCGCCTGAATGCCCGCGATAAGAACTTGGAATTAACCGCAGACTTGGAGGCCAACTTGCCGGAAGTCTGGGGCCACTACGACTTGCTGGTTCAGGTATTTTCCAACCTAGTGGGCAATGCCCTTAAATTCACGCCCCAGGGAGAGGTTCGTATTTGGGCGGGTGTAGTGGCTGGCCGCAAGGTGCGGGTGGAAGTTTCTGATACGGGTATTGGCATTCCGTTGGAATATCAAGAGGCTATCTTTCAACGGTTCTTCCGGGTTGAAAATCGAGTTCATACCCTGGAAGGTACCGGCTTGGGGCTGTCGATTGTACAGAACATCGTCCAAAAGCACAATAGCCAGATTTATCTGGTGAGCGAGGTTGGTGTGGGTACGACCTTTTGGTTTGACCTCGACTTGGCCCCCACTCACCTTTCGCCCATGCGAGGTAATCGCACTCTGGCTATCCATCTGCCGGGCCATAGTTAATTCCGTTGTGGCCAGTGGTGCTACGCCGCATCGACCTGGATGTGGTTGCCCCATCTCCCCTAACCGGCCTCACCAGGGAACTTTTCTCGGCCGGCCAGAGACAAGATCCACACCACCCTTTCAATCAATCGGCTCCGCCCCCTGGGCTAAAATACCCCTAGCGGCCGGCCGGGATGCACCGTCCACCCCTACCCCCATGCGACCTCCCTTACCATCAGGCACGCTCCTGCAGAATCGCTACAGTCTGGTGCGACTGCTGGGTCAGGGGGGCTTTGGCCGCACCTATCTGGCCCAGGATAAGGGGCGCTTTGACGAAGCCTGTGTCCTCAAGGAGTTTATTCCCAGCCAGAGTGACGGTAAGC